>CAZUZY010000111.1:0-20806 GCA_964624885.1 uncultured Polyangiales bacterium
GAGCGGGGTGCCGGGCACGGACGCGGCCTTGCGCAGCACGCCGGACCAGGCCTCGAAGGCCTCGGCGGCGGGGCGCGTGGCCTCGATCTGCACGGCCTCGCCGACGTCCTTGGCGAGCACGTTGGGGTCACCCTTCGGGACGACGACGGGGCCGCTCGGGCAGCCCAGCAGCGCGATGGGGAGCAGCGCGACGAGCAGGTGGGCGCGCATCACGAGCCCCCCTTCACGAAGCGAATCTCGCGGTGCAGCAGCAGATCGACCTTGGTCAGGAAGGCGCGCCATTTCTGGTACTCGTCGACTTTGATGAAGGATTGATCGAGCACGACGGTGCGCTGGAGGATCACCGCGCCCTTCGGGCCCTTCTTGAGGGTGAGGGTGGCCTTGCCGAACGCGCCGCCGTCGACCACGTCGCCGGGCGGGAGCTCGCCCGCCGTCCAGCCGGGCGGCGGGACCAGCGTGATCTCGTACGACTGCTTGGAGGGCGCCATCTGGTGCGGGAGCACCACCGGGGTCTTGCGCTCGATGAGGGGCGCGAGGCTCTGCTTGAGCGAGCCGCTGCCCGCGGCGACGACGAGGTCGGTACCCTCGCGGCGGGCGAGCGCCGAGCTCTTGGCGGACAGCTCCAGCTTGGCGCGACCGAGGGGCAGCTCGCCGTCGAACTTCACCGCGGGGAGCACCTCGATCTGCGGCAGCGAGGCGACCGCGTGGTTCTTCTCGAGCCAGGTCGCCGCGGAGGCGGCCTGCTTGAGCGAGCTGCGCAGCCAGAACGCGCTGTCGCCGCCGTGGGTCTCCTTGATGCTCACCTGGGCGCTGCCGTCCGGGCCGAGCGTGAAGGTCCACGCGCCGTCGACGCCGTGGTCGTCGGGCACGCCGGCCGGCAGGATGACCACCGGCGTGGTGCCGCCCGGCACGATGCGGATGGCGACCGCGCGCGCGTCCATGGCGGGGAGGGGGCCGATGCGCGACTCGGGGCTCGTCGCGTCGAGGTAGCGCTCGAGGGTCTTGCCGTCCTTGGGGAGGAAGGCGATGCCGTGGTCGAACAGCGGCGCGACCGCGCCCTTGGCGGTGATGACGCTCGGCATGCCCGTGTAGCGGGTCTGCACGAGCACCTCCTGCGCCTCGTTGATGCCCACCGCCTTGAGCATGGTGATGAGCAGCATCGCCTTGTCGTCACAGTCGCCCTGCATGCGGTCGAGCACGTTCTGCGGGCGGTTCGGCAGCCATTGCTCGGCGGAGACGTAGTTCACGTACTTCACCTGGTCGGCGATCCAGTTGAAGATCAGCGTGATCTTCTCCTCCTTGGACTTGGCCTTCTTGGTGATCTCCTCGGCCTTGCGCTTGACCCGCGGGTCGACGCTGGCGAACGACTCGATGCCGGCCTTGTACCAGGTGACGAAGTCGTCCCAGGTCTGGAACTGCGAGCCGATCAGGGTCGGGAACAGCTCGGTGCCGCGCGGCTGCAGCGGCTCCTCCGGGTACGTGATCGGGTTCTTCCAGACGTAGCGCTCGACCTTGCGCCCGAGCTTGTCGGTGCTGACGTCGTGCACGTCCGAGAGCGGCGTGTTGACGACGGCGGTATAGAGCGGGTGCTTCTTGGGCGCGCGGACGATGATCTCGTTCCACAGGACAGGGTGCGTGGACGGGCCGCCCGCGTAGTCGAAGAAGTAGAACGGTGGGGCCGCGCGGTCGCCGATGGGCAGCTCGGTGTAGCCGCGCGTGGCGACCTCGACGACGTCGCCGGGCTTGAGGTCGGTCCAGCGGATGCCGATGTTGCCGCCCTCGTCGATCTGCTGGGGCACGGCCACGGTGCCGTCCGGGTGGTGCACGCGGGCGCGCACGACCTCGACGATGTCACCCTCCGCGGGCACGTGGGGCTCGTCGAGATCGCTCGAGTCCTTGGGCGCCTTCACGATCTCGCGCGTGTAGTGGATGAGCTGGGCGACGCGGCCCGCGTCGTCGACGGTGACCACGCGCAGCCAGTCGAGCTCGCGGTCGTAGACGTCGAGCGGGGGCTGCGAGCCGTCGGGGTTGGGCTTGGGCGCGCCCTTGCGCCGCGCGAGGAACGTGGCCGGCTCGGGCATGAACTGCTCGTCGTCCGGGTGGTTCGGGCCGAAGGCGAGGTTCTCCTCGGCGCGCAGGAACGGGTTGCCCGGATCGAGGTCGCGTGCGCGGGCGAGGGCCTGCTTGGCGAGCTCCTTCTCCTTGGGATCGGTCGACGCCGCGAGGGCCTGGGTGAGCGACTCCCAGGTGGCCTTGTGGTTCGGTGCCCACGCCGTGGAGAGCAGGAGCATGCGCTTGTGCTCCTCGAGCAGGCCCACGCTCTTGAGCAGGTTGGCGGCGCCGTCGAGGTCACCCGTGCCCGAGAACAGGCGGAACGTGGACTTGACCGCGGCCTTCACCTCGGCCGAACCCAGCGTACGGCGGCTCGAGGCGAAGGCGATCGGCGACTCGTTGGGCCACACGTCGAGCGCCTGCTTGCGCGCCTGACCGCTGGACGGCACGCGGTTGAAGCCGGCGATGGCGCGCAGCACGTAGGTCGGCGTGTCCTTGCCCAGCTGGTCCCAGATGCCCTTCCACTGCTGGAACGCGGGCTCCTCCTGGCCGAGGGCCTGGGCGAGGCGCGCGCGCAGGATGCGGGCGTCGAGGTCGGTGGCCTTCTGGAGCTCGGAGCCGGCCATCGAGGCGGCGGCCCAGTCGACGTAGCCGGCGGAGAGCCGCGCGGTGAACAGCGTGCGGCGCGCGTCCTTGCCGACCGCCTCGTACGCCGCGGGCTCCGCCTCGGCGCCCTTGATGGCGAGGCCGAGCCAGCCCGTGAGGTTCGCGCGGGAGGGCGAGAGCACCGCGGCCCACGAGAGGATGTCGGGGCGTGGGTTGTGGGTCACCACGAGGTCGAGCAGGCCCTGGGTCTTGGGGCTCCGCGAGTCCTCGGCGCCGCCGAGCTTGCGCGCCATCGCCGCGGCGAGCGCCTCGTCGACCAGGCGCTCCTCGAGCGCGGTCGGCGCCTTGTCGGGGGTGGGCTCCGACACCTTGTCGGTCACCACCGCGAGCGCCTTCGCGAGCGGCGAGGGGACCACGGCCACCGCCTTGGGCGCGGCGCCGTTGCCCGGCAGCGAGGCGAGATCGTCGGTGACCTTGCCGATCGGGTTGCCCTCCTCGTCGGTGACCCGCGCGAGGAAGCGGCCGTCGTCCGCGTTCGGTCCCGCGCAGATCTTCAGCGCGAAGAGGTGGGTGCCCTTCTGCGCGTCGACGCGCACCGAGAGGCGCGTGCCGTCGGAGCCGGGGTGCTGCTCGTCGTCCTTGGCGACCGAGAAGCCGTCCCACAGCACGCGCACCGCGCCGGCCGACGCGACGTGCAGGACCACCTTGGCGTCGACGTCGAGGGTGACCGCCGAGGCGACGTAGGTGCACGCCTCCTTGCGGGGGTAGACCAGGAGCTCGAGCGGCACACCACGCGCCGAGACGAGGTCGGACGGCACCGCGCGGAACGCGACGTCGTAGGCGCCGTCGTCCCAGCGTGCGTCGGCCTGCTTCCAGAGCGCGAGCGACACGTTGGTCGCCTTCGGCAGCTCGGGCTTGGCCTTCCCGTCCTTCTTGGGCTCGGGCTTCTTGTCCTTCTTCGGGTCCTTCTTGGGCTCCTTCTTGCCGCCTTCGCCCTTCTCCTCGAGGAACGACGCCGGCGCGGGGACCTCGGGGCCCTCCGCGCGATCGAGGCCGGTGCCCCCCGTGTCCTTGAACGGCCCGACGACGCGCCACGCCGGCACGAGCCCGAGCTTGGCCTCCTCGACCTTGGCGCTCGGCAGCCCGACGTCGGGCGAGATACCGCGCGCCAAGAGCCACGCCTCGCGACCGAGGTCGCGCGACTCCTTGGTCTTGCCCGCGAGGAGCGCCTTGCTGATGCGCTCGAGGGCGGCGCGCGCGGCGCCGGCCTTCGCCGAGTCGGCGAGCGCCGGGATGGCGAGGATCGGCCCGATGGCCATCGCCTGGCCCGCGAGGCCCTCCTTGGTCGCGCGTCGCTCGAGGGTCGCGATGGTGTCGTCGGCGGTGGCCCCGACCCACTGGTCCTCGGGCTTCGGCGCGGGGCCGGGCTTGCCGAGGATCTTCTTCTCCTTCTCGGGCTTCTCCGGCAGCGCAGGCGCCGCGGCCTTGGGGCCGGGCTTCGCCGAGGCGGCGGGCGCCGGCTCCTTCTTCGGTTGCGCGCCGACGTCGGAGGCGATCACCAGGCCGAGCGCGGGGCCGAAGACGAGGGCGATCGGGAGGAGCGGGGTCCGGCTCTTCATCGCCGCGTGCGTAACCCGGAACGGCACGCGCGTCCCCGCGAAAAGGCGCGGCGTGAAGGCGTCCTCCGCCGTGCGGAATAGCGCGGGCCGGGCCCGCGTTGGGCGCCCGATGCGCCCCCGGATCCTCGTGCTCTTCCTGGCCGGTGGCCTCGCCGCCGGCGCGGGTCTCGCGTGCAGTCGCCCCGGTCCGCGCGCCGCCAGCGCCGACACCGGCCCGAGCGTCGTCGCGCACGAGCGCCGCATGCCGAGCGACATTTCCGGTGTCGACATCGTCGTCACCACGCAGGCCGCGAGCGGGGCCTATGTCGCGCACACCGAGAGCGGGGTACCGCTGACGCATCCGTACGCCATCGAGCGCGACGCGCACAAAGGCCTCGTGCACCTGCACTGCATCGACGGCGCGGGCGCCGACCAGCGTGCGCAAGCGTGGAGCGCGAAGCCCGGCTCGTTCGAGAAGGTGATCTCGATGCGATACGACATGGACGTGCTCGATCGGTGGGACGTCCTCGTCTCGGACACCCGCCTCCGCTTCGTGCACACCACGACCACCAACGCCGGCATCTTCGTCACGAGCGACGTCTACGAGCTGCCGCGCCTCGGCAGCCCCATCTCCTACAAGCGGGCGCTCGGCGCGCTCCCGGAGGCCTGCGCGCCCGACCCTCTGGTCCTGGCCGAGGCCCTCCACAGCCTCTGACGGGCCGAAAATCCCGGCCGCCGTGCGGGGCGCGAAAATACTTTCGCACGCCCCTTGCGCGATGCCCTGCCCGGCGCTAACTGGTCATACCACTTGACTGGTCATACCAGTTGGTGGCGGAAGATCAGGAAGGAGGCGGCGGTGGCACCCAAGGACGGCGGAAAGCGCAAGGCAGCCGAAGAGGCGACGGATCGTCTCCGCTCGGCGATCCTGAGGGGAGAATACCGCGCTGGCTCGGACTTGCCAGGGGAACGTGAGCTGTCGGCGAGCCTCGGGGTGAGCCGCCTCACCCTGCGGTCGGCGCTCGCCCGCCTCGAGTCCGAGGGCCTCGTGCGCCCCATCCACGGGTCCGGCAACCGCGTGCTCGACCTGCGCGAGCACGGCACCATCGACCTCATCGGTCACCTCGTGGCCCACGCCGACGAGCTCAGCGAGTCGACCCCGATGCTCGCGCAACTGCTCGAGGTGCGGCGGTTCGCGGCGGTCGAGGCCATCGGCGTCGCGACCGAGCGCGCCACCGACGAGGACATCCTCGCGCTCAAGGCCAACATCGAGCTGCAGGCTTCGCTCATCGACAAGCCCGACGAGTACATCCGCGCCGACCTGCGGTTCGCGCGGCTGCTCACCCGCGCCACCCACAACACGGCGTTCATCCTCCTCTCCAACAGCATCGTGCGGATCATCGAGTCCGCGCCGGGCATCACGGTCAGCTTCTTCCTCGATCCCAAGGGGACGCTGGTCATCTACCGCAAGTTCGTCCAGCTCATCGAGGCCCGCGACCCGCAGTACGCGCGGGCGCTCGCCAACCGGCTCATCGCCAAGTTCGACCGCGGTCTCGTCGATCGCCTCATCCGCATCAAGAGGGCCTTCGAAGAGGCCAAGGAGCCCTGACATGGCCGCCCACATGACCGACGCCGAGCGCCGCATCGGCGTGACCATCCTCGAGGGGTTCGCCCCCCCGAGCACCGACCCGCACGCCATCGTCCCGCGCGAGGGCGAGGTGGACTACGGCGCCACGCTCGACCTCATGGTCGACGGCGGCAACGCCCGCGCGCGCATCGGCACGCGGCTCGCCATCCTGGTCGTGAACCTCGCGCCGCTGTACCTGCTCATGTACCCGCGCACGATGGCGAGCCTCCCCCGCGAAAAGCGCGCCCTGGTGCTCGACCGCATGCTCGAGTCGGACGTGTTCATCGTCCGCGAGCTCGCGCTGCTCCTCAAGCTCACGGCCAGCTTCGCCCTGCTCGGCGTGGCGAGCGTGGTCGAGCGCAGTCACTACTACCAGGGCCGGCCGGCCTCTCTGCCGCTCGGGCTGCACCTGCCGCCCGACCACGATCACCCGGTCACGCCCGCGCCCCGCAAGCTCGCGGTGCTGCAGGAGGTGCGCTGATGTTGCTCGAAGACGACGCGGACTGGGTCATCGTCGGCACCGGGGCAGGGGGCGCCACCGCGGCGCGCGTGCTCTCCGAGACCGGCTCCGTGGTCATGCTCGAGGAGGGGCCGCTCCTCGACACCAAGAACCGCCCGCGCGCCATGGTCCACGCCATGCGCCAGGCGTTCCGCGACATGGGCACCAACACCACCCTCGGCGCCCACCCGCTGCCGATCCTGCAGGGGCGGTGCGTCGGTGGCAGCACCGCCATCAACTCGGGGATCATCTGGCGCCTGCCCGACGACGTGCGCGTCGACTGGACGCAGCGCTTCGGCCTCGGCGACCTCGTCGAGGAGCGCGCCCTCGGCCGCATCTTCGACCAGATCGAGCGCGAGATCGACGTGCAGCCGACCAGCGACGAGGTGCTCGGCCGGAACGGCAGCCTGATGAAGGACGCCGCCAAGAAGCTCGGCTTGCCCGGCAAGCCCATCGCCCGCAACGCCGGCGCGTGCAAGGGCCGCGGCGAGTGCCTGCAGGGGTGCCCCGGCGAGGCGCGCCAGAGCATGGACGTGTCCTACGTGCCGCGCGCGATCAAGGCGGGCGCGCGGCTGCACCCGCTGGCCCGCGCGCAGAAGATCGTGATGGAGGGGCGGCGCGCCGTGGCCGTCGAGGGCGACCTGCTCGACGACCACCGCAAGAAGATCGGCACGTTCCGCGTGCGCGCCAAGAAGGGCGTCATCGTCGCCGCCAGCGTGATCTACACGCCGGTGCTGCTGCGACGCAGCGGCCTCGGCGGCCTGGTCGGCGATCGCCTGCAGCTCCACCCGGGCTCCGCGGTGGTCGGGCGGTTCGACGAGCCAGTGGGCATGGGCTTCGGCGCCACGCAGGGCTACGAGATCCCGCAGCGCGAGCGCGGGTTCAAGATCGAGTCGCTGAGCCTCCCGCCCGAGATGCTCGCGGCGCGGCTCCCCGGCGCCGGCGCCGAGTGGCAGCGACGCCTCGGCGAGCTCGACCACTACGCGCAGTGGGCGGTGCAGGTGCGCATGCGGGCCCACGGCACCGTGCGACCGGCCGGCAGCAACGGCGAGGCGGCGATCCACTTCACGCCGCTCCCCGAGGACATCCGCAAGATCAAGGACGGCATCGTCACCATCTGCAAGCTGTTCTTCGCCGCCGGGGCCACCGAGGTCCTGCCCGGCATCGGACGGCTGCCCGCGGTGCTCCGCGACCCGTCCGAGGTGGAGCTCATCGAGCGCGCCAACATCGAGCAGAAGGACCTGCACATGATGGCCTCCCACCTGTTCGGCACGGCGGTGGCCGGCGGCGACGCGGCCACCAGCGTGGTCGGGCCGGATCTGCAGCACCACGACGTGCGCGGCCTCTACGTGATGGACGCCAGCGTCTTCCCCACCAACCTAGGGGTCAACCCGCAGCACTCGATCATGGGTATCGTGTGGCGAGCCGCCGAGCGCCTCGCCGAGGTCAGGAGCGCAGCAGCATGAACACGACGGAGATCCAGGGCACACCCATGACCAGCATCGAAACGTTCTTCGACCGCGGCGACATCGATCTGCCGGGCCTCGCCGCGTTCCTCGACGGCCTCGACCACCAGGGGCGCGTGCGGGAGACGCGCAAGCTGACCAAGCGCCTGCAGGCGAGCCTGTTCGAGGCGGCGAAGTCCAAGCACCCGATCTCGCTGAGCGACTTCGTCCCCGAGGCCACCCCGGTGCTCACCGAGGTCATCCACGACGGGCGCAACACGCTGCCCGCCTTCAACTTCTTCCAGAAGCGGTTCTGCCGGCCCGAGGGCAAGACCGACGAGCTCTGGGGCTACAACGAGGGCAACACGCGCTGGCTCGTGGGCCCGGGCTACTTCGTCACCAAGCTCAGCGAGCCGGGCGAGGTGGTGATCGACTACTACGAGATCCCCCCCGGCAAGGCGCCGAGCTGGCCCGAGATCAAGCAGAACTCGGCGGGCTTGAGCCGCCTCGTCTACTTCCACATGCGCGACTACATGCGCGGCATCAGCAAGCACGTGAACATCGGCCGCGCGTTCAAGAACGACAAGGCGATGGACGCCTGGTTCGTCCTCACGCGCGCCTGAGCGGCTACTTGGTGGCCTCGGCGTAGAGGTTCACCGCCGTGTAGTGGCCGGCGACGATCTTCGTCCGGCCGCTGTCGATGTCGTACTTCTGCTTGTACGTGCACCCGGTCTTGGTCCCGGTGAAGGTGTCCGCGGGCAGGATGCCGGGCGTGAGCCCTCCGACGTACGCGAGTCCCTTCTTGGTGGTCACCGTGCCGGTGACCGCCGCGGGCGGGTCGCCGTCCACGTAGACCACCTTCGCGCCGGTGATGCCGTTGACGGTGATCGCCACCCCGTTCACGTCCTTGCACGGCCCGGTCGTCGGCGCGGCGATGCTGACGCCGACATAGCCCTTGGTGTCGTCCCACCCCGGCATGAGCGCCTTCCAGGTGTCGGCCTTGCGCAGCGCCGTGTCCCAGGTGTCGTAGTCGAAGCCCCAGGCGAGCTCGTTGCTGATCGAGGAGATGTAGCCCGCGAAGGCCGTGGTGCGGAAGCTCGGCATCTTGGCCGAGATCCAGACGTTCCACTTGCCGTCCTTGTCGGTGGTCGCGGTGACGCCGGAGCAGGCGTCGAACGACACGCTGGCGCCGAGGATGCCCGGCCCCTTGGTGCCGTCGGTCATCCGGTCGTAGACGGTGCCGCCGAGCAGGTACCAGGGCGCGGGCCCGCACGCCGCGTACTTGTCGCGGACGAAGAGCGCCGCGCGCGACACCGTGCCCGCCTCGACCAGCACGCCGCCGGGCTCGAGCTCGGTGACCACATCGCACGTGGCGTGCTTGCCCTGCACCTCGATCTTGGTGCCCTTGGCGATGCCGCTGATGGTCGCGATGCCGAGGCTGCTGGTCGCGGTCAGGCCCGCGTCGGGCCCGTAGGGCTTGGACGAGCCGTGGTACTTCACGACCGCCTCGGGGTGGTCCTTGACGGTGACGGTCACGCCCTCCGCGCTGCACGAGCCCACGCTGGAGGCGCGGACGTTGACCATGATCGCGCCGTCGTCGAGCGCGGGGAGCTGCGGCTTGGCCGAGGCCTCGAGCACGGTGAAGCTCGGGGGCTCCGACCAGGCGTGGACGGTCTGCTCCGCCCAGCGCGTGGGGAGCTGGGTGGTGCCGGGCGGCTCGAAGCGCAGCGAGAACGGCTTGTCGATGGTGGTCTTGATGACGATGTAGCCCTCGGCGTCGGTGGTCATCGCCACGTCGGGGCACGCCGTGCTGATCACCTTCACCGGGCCGGAGGGCGCCTTGCCGAGGTCGGCCACGGTCTGGCCGCGCACCGAGAAGTCCACGTTCAGGTAGGGCCCGGGGCCGCACGTGTACTCCGGGTAGATCGGCCCGGTGTCCGGCCGCACCTCGGGGCCGGTGTCGGCGGCGGCCTCGGCGCCCGTGTCGACGCCGGTGTCGGTGGTCGCGGGCGGATCGCTCGACGACGAGCACGCGACGACGGACAGGGGCAGGGCGGCGAGGACGAAGCGGCGCATCCGTCCGTCATGCCGGATCCCGGGCCTACTGTCGAGCGCGCTTGGCCTGGTCGGCGGCGGCCTGCTCGGCCTCGGCCTGTTCCTGGATGGCGCGACCCTCGGCCAGCTCGTCCCAGACCCGCACGAAGCCGTCCTCGGCGACGCGGTACTTCACGCCGAACTTGTCCTTGTGGGCGCCGATCCCCGCGAGCTTGTAGAAGAGGCCGCCGTGGTCGTCGACCTCGAGGCTCACGTAGTCCGGGTAGACCTTGGTCATCTCGGTGAGCACGCGGTCGGCCTCGTCGGTGCTCATCTTGAGCGTGCGCGCGACGTCGACCGCGGTGACCACGCCCTGCCGCGTGGCGGCCATCGCGTAGACCGCCTCGAAGCGAGCATCGCGCTGCGCCTGCGCGCCGCTCTTGCTCAGCTTGCCGCCGCCGAACAGCGAGAGCCCGCCGACGATCAGGGCGAGCAACCCGATGGGCACGCCGAGCGCCCAGCCGAGGAAGCCCGCGGGCCAGATCGCCTGGAACACGGCGATGACCGTGCCCGACAGCAGGAGTCCGCCGATCAGCGCGGCCCACCCGAACACGCGCGCGACGGCGCCGCCGATCTTGGAGGGCTGCCCCGCGAGGTCGATCGACTTGGCCGAGAACGGGGGCCGCGGCGCGCCGCACGCGGTGCAGTACGCGAGCACGCCGCGGTAGACGATCGGCGCGTTCTGGCGGCAGTGCGGGCACATGCCCGGCTACTTGCCCTCGATCTCGCGGGTGACGGCGTTGCCCGCCGAGTCGTAGGCGCGCAGGGCGACCACGTGCGAGCCGACGAGCCCGAGCGGCGCGTCGACCTGCTCGGTGGCCTCGTCGAGGATGCCGTCGACGCTGGCGACCGGCTTCCACGGCGCCTTGCCGTCGATCTGCACCTCGAGGCGCACGATCGGGCCGACGCCGTCGACGACGGTGGCCTGGAGGCGGCCGTTGGCGAGCGCGATCTTGGTGATGACCGGCGGGGTGTTGTCGACGAGGAACGGCGGGCTGTCGAGGCCGTGCTTGAGCGCCTGGCCGACGGGGTTGCTCACCTCGTCGCTGGCCTCCACGCGCACGCGGTACCAGCCCTCGGCGAGTGCCTCGGTGTTCCAGGAGTACGAGGTGCCGGCGAGCGGCTCGTCGTCCTTGGTGATGTTGCGCCAGACCGTGGACTCCTCCTTGCGGTACCAGAGGCGGTAGCGCAGGACGTCCTGATCGGGGTTGTCGACGCGCCAGCTGAGGCCGAGCGAGCCCGCCTTCCACGGGGTGTCGGCGCCGCTCGTGACCACGCCGCTCGTGAGCGAGCCCTTGCTCGGGACGGTCACCTCGGTGACGATCGCGCGCAGGTTGTCGGTCACGAACGCGAGCGACACGCCGCGCAGGACGGCCGCGCCGTTGCCCTTCCACCGCGCGCGGATCTGCACGTAGCGGTTGGCCGGGCTCGTGGCCTTGCCGGGCGCGGCGAGCGGGTTCGACCACGCACTCCACGAGTCGTCGGGGGTGGCGGTCGGGCCGGTGTGGGTCGAGAGCTCGACGGCGCCGCCGAGCGTACGCCAGTTGAGCTTGCCCCAGCGGGCCTTGAGGCCTGCGTCGAGCACCTTGCTGGTCCAGGTGGCGTCCGCGCCGCCGACGCCGGTGACGCGGTGGAACACGCCGGCGTCGCCGCCCGCGAACCACGAGCCCTTCTCGCCGTTGCCGACGAGGCCGATGGCGCCGATGGAGCGCGAGTCGGCCTTGGCGACGAGCGCGCTGCCGTGGGCGTCGTCGATGCTCACGACCTTGCCCTCGTTGGCCGAGCCGACGTAGACGGCGGGGCCGCCGGCCTTGGGCGCGGGGACCACGGCGAGCGACAGGTAGTGGGTGGTGGCGTCGGCGAAGATGCGCTCGGGCTTGCCGTTCCTGCCGTCCTTGTCGAGGCCGCCGATCTTCCAGACCTGGCCCTTGCCCTTGATGGCCTTGGGCGGATCGAACGAGGCGCCCGGCTGCTTGAGCGGCATGCCGAACTTCTTGAACGGCTCGGGGACGCTGCCGTACTCGTTGACGATGCAGTAGAGCGCATCGCCGTCGCTCGGCGCAGCCGCCTTGGGGGCAGGCTTCTTCGGGTCCTTCGGCCCCGCCGGCGCGTCGGCGGTCGCGGGGGCGAAGCCGATGGCCTTCACCTCGTGGCCGTCGAAGTCCTGCACCACCTCGGCCTTGCCGGGGGCGCTGATGGCGACGAGCAGGCCCTTGCTCGAGGTGCCGGCGTAGACGGTGCCGCTCGGCGCGATGGCCAGCGACAGCACCTGGCTGTCCTCCACCTGGTGGAAGATCTGCGCCTTGCCCGCGGCGTCGACGCGGAAGATCTTGCCGTCGGGGCCGGTGCCCGCGAACAGCTCGTTGCGCTTCTTGTCGTAGACGAGCGCCCAGATGTGGTCGGCGGGGACCTTGCTCCACGCCTTGGGCTTGGGCGCGTTCGGCGCGCTCGGGTTGGTGCCCACCGAGGCGTTGGGGTCGACCACGAAGACCTCGCCCTCGGGGATGGTGCCCGCGTAGATCTTGCCGCCCGGCCCCTCGACGAGCGCGGTCACCGCGAGGGTGCCCGTCTCGGCGACGACGGTCTCCTTGCCGCCCGCGTCGACCTTGAGGACCCGGCCCTCGTTGCCGACGCCGAGGAGGACTGAGCCGTCCTTGAGCGCGAGCGCGGACCAGACGACGGTGCCCTTGGAGAGGGTGGTCTTGCTCACCGCCCAGCCGGCGATGACGTCGCCCGCGGCGGTGACCGACGTGCCCTTGAGCTCGCCGCCGGAGAGCTTCTCCTGCGTGTCGAGCTCGAAGGTGCGGGTGCCGACGGCGCCCACCTCTCGCGCGTCGTGGGCCGACCAGAGGCCACCCCCCACCGCACCCAGGCCCACTGCGACGACGAACGAGATCGACCTCGAGCTCCTCATTGTCCTCTCCGCGCTCCCTCTGTCCTCTTCAGAATCTGTTCGCCGGCGCCTACTTCGAGGCGGGCTTGACCATCACGCGGACCTTGGTGGTCCCCTCGGCGTAGC
The DNA here is from genome assembly GCA_964624885.1 of uncultured Polyangiales bacterium. GTDB lineage: Bacteria > Myxococcota_A > Polyangia > Polyangiales > JADJMO01 > JADJMO01. Next base: position 12,938 of record CAZUZY010000111.1, read on the forward strand.
CGCCGACGTCGGTCGTGCTGCGCACGTACGAGACGAGGCCCTCGGGCTGCACCGTGCCGGTGGTCGGCTTGAGGGCGTCGATCGCGAACGTGGGCAGCTTGGGGGCGACCTTGCCGGCGAGCGCGACGCCCTGCTCGGGGTGCTTGTACTGCAGCACGAACGCCTTCGGCGACAGCTCGGGCAGCTGCAGGTTGGCGATCAGCTGGTCGAGGTTCTCGGGCGCGGCGGCGTCGGGCATGACCATCCAGCCGGGCACGACCTCGATCTCGACCTCCTTGCCCGCGAAGTTGGGGAGGAGCTTGATCGAAGCGATCACGGTGCTCTCCTTGCCCTGGTACGGCTTGACCGTGAGCTTGACCCGCGCGGTGCCGCCGGGCTCCACGCTGTTGTCGAGGAGCTCCGCGCCGCGCAGCTTCACCGTGTTGCGGGCGAAGTCGACGTCGAGCTGCGCGTCGACGCGCTCGATCTCGACGGTCTCCCAGGGGTTGTTCATGAGCTCGCCGAGCGCGAGGCCCGCGCGCGACATGAAGAACGCCATGCCGCCGGGCACGCCGGCCGGGCCGACGCCGAAGTCGTCGAACTTGAGCGTGCCCTTGCCCTTGAGCTTGATCTGGGCCTTCAGCGTCCAGCTCGCGTCGCGGCGGTCGTTGAGGGTGACCCCGACCGCGTCGCCGAAGGCGAACGACGCCCACATCGGCGTCATGAAGCGGTCGTGGACGATCTCCATGTTCCACACCTTCTTCGGGTTGGTGGGGTCGCCGTGGAGGTCGATCTTCATGGGGATCGTGGGGGCGACGATGTCCTCGTCGACCACGATGGTGGACTCGCGGTCCTGGATCAGCGTGCCGAGCGGGCGCACCGGCTCGCCGATCTTGAACGAGCGCTGGTCGCTCGAGAGCACCCACAGGATCTTGGCGATCGCCGTCGGCATGTGGGTCGCGCCGACCTCCATCATCGGGTGGCCGAAGCCGAGGAGCTTCTTGCCGACCACGTGGGTGACGGTGCCGGTCGCCTGGGCGGCCGCGTCGCCGCGCATGAGCTGCACCGCGATGGCGCCGCCGTCCACGTAGTGGAGCGGGGCGTCCTTGCTCGGCGTGGCCGCGCCCGCGCCGCCGGCCTGCAGCGGCACGAGGCCCATGGGCTGCAGCAGCGTGGCGAGCTCCTTGACGGCTTGCTCGGACATGCCGCCGATCATCAGCGGCGTGTCGACCATCTGCGGCGTGTTGATCGACGAGGCCATCGGGCGCAGGCGCCCCGAGACCTGCTTGACGTGGGACTCGATCGAGTACGCGCCCGGGTCGCCGTTCCACGCGGTCTTCTGCGGGTCTTCGGTGTCGAGCGAAGCCTTCTTGGGGGCCACCTTGGGCGCGGGGCCGATCGGCGCCTTGCCCGCCTTGGGGAGCAGCGCCGGCGACAGCGGGCGGCCGAACTCCTTCTGCATGGTCTCGATCGGCGTGACGCCGGCGACCGGCTCGTTGCCGAACGACCAGCCGTAGGCGTAGGCACCGGCCAGCTTGCTGGTGGGGCCGTCGTTGAGGAAGATCGGGCTGCCGCTCATGCCGGCCACGACCTTCACCTTCTCGAGGCGCGGGTGGATGGTCTTGACGAGCAGGAGGTCCTGGTTGGGGCGGAACTTGTGCAGGACGCCGATGACCTCGACGTCGAACTTGGTGGGCTCGGTGCCCTCGAACACGGTCAGGCCGTAGCCCTTCATGCCTGGCTTCACCGCGTCGGCGCTGATCGTCGGCACGTCGGCCGAGACCTTCCGGGGCGTGAACGCGGGCAGGGCGAGGAGGCCACCGACGACCAATCCGAGCGACGCGGAGCAGGGGAGCAGGAGGGACCGCACGGGGCCGAGCATGGCACAGTTCGGGGCGCGAGGTATAACGGTCCCCGCGTGACGCTGGGCCGTGCGCTCCTCTATGCCTCGACCGTCGGCGCCATCGGCCTCGGCGCGCGATCGGTGGCGCGCGGCCCGCTGCCGGCCCCGGTCGTCGCGGGGGCCTTCGTCGGCTTCTCCTCGGTGGTGATGGCGGGGGTCCTCGAGCCGCGCCTTTCCATGTTCGCCGACGTGATCAACGCCGCCGAGCCCGAGCCCGAGGCCCCGCGGGTCGCCCTGACGTTCGACGACGGACCGAGCGTGACGACCACCCCCCGCGTGCTCGATCTGCTCGCCGAGGCCGGCGTCGCGGCGACGTTCTTCGTCATCGGTCGCAAGCTCACGGGCGAGGGGGCGGCGATCGTCCGCCGGGCCCACGCCGCGGGGCACGCCATCGCGTGTCATTCGTTCGCCCACGATCGGCTGTTCGCCCTGCGGGGACCGCGGCGGGTGCGCGAGGATCTGGAGCAGGCTCTGTCGGTCATCGAGGACGTGACAGGCGCGCGCACCGCTTTGTTCCGGCCGCCGATCGGCCACACCAACCCGACCATCGCGCGGGTGGCCGAGGAGCTCGGGCTGACGATGGTGGGGTTCTCGGTGCGGGCCTACGACGGACGCGCGGGCGCGGTGCCAGAGGTGGTGGTGACCCGGGTGGTGCGTGGGCTCGCCGACGGCGCCATCGTGCTGCTCCACGACGCGGCCGAGCGCGAGGACTACACCCCCGTCGCGCCCGCCATCCTGCCGGGGATCCTCGCGGCCATGAAGGAGCGGGCCCTCGCCGGGGTCACGGTCGACGCGCTCCTCGGCTAGGCTCGCGCTCCATGGTCGACGACCCCGAGGGACTGCGCGCCCGGCTCCGCTCGCGGCTGGCCGAGGAGCCCACGGCGGTGGCGCGGGGCAAGGTGCGCGCGGTGACGGGGCTCTCGATGCGCGCCGCGCTGCCCGCGGCCCGCATCGGGGACGTGGTGGTGGTCGAGCGGCCATCGCTTCGCGGAGGCGATCTCTCCTGCGAGGTCGTCGGCTTCGACGACGAAGACGCGGTGCTGATGCCGCTCGGCGCGCTCGCCGGCGTGGGCCCCGACGATCCCGTCCGCGTCGAGCCGACGGGCGCCGAGCTGTTCGTGGACGACCGCTGGCTCGGGCGCATCGTCGACGGCCTCGGCCGGCCGATCGACGGGCAGGGGCCGCTGCCACGTGGGCGCTCTACGCCGGTCGAAGGACGACCGCCGAGCCCGCTGGCCCGCAAGCCCATCGAGCGCCCCCTCGAGACGGGCGTGCGTGCGCTCGACGGCCTGCTCACGCTCGCGGAGGGCCAGCGCATCGGTCTGTTCGCCGGCTCCGGCGTGGGCAAGTCCACGCTGCTCGGCGCGATCGCGCGCGGGTGCGCGGCGGATGCGGTGGTGGTCGCCCTGGTCGGCGAGCGCGGGCGCGAGGTGGGCGAGTTCCTCGAGCACACGCTCGGCGAGGACGGTCGCAAGAAGTCGGTGGTGGTGGTCGCGACGAGCGACGCCTCCGCGCTCGAGCGCCTGCGCGCCGCCCAGGTGGCGACGGCGATCGCCGAGCGCCTGCGCGACGACGGCAAGAGCGTGCTCTTGCTCGTGGATTCGATCACGCGGTTCGCGCGCGCGCAGCGGGAGATCGGGCTCGCGGCGGGCGAGCCGCCCACGCGCCGCGGGTACCCACCGAGCGCGTTCGCGATGCTCCCCAAGCTCCTCGAACGGGCCGGGTGCGGCCCGCGGGGCGCGGGCGCGATCACGGCCATCTACACGGTCCTCATCGAGGGCAGCGACATGGAGGAGCCGATCGCCGACGAGGTGCGCGGCATCCTCGACGGCCACGTGGTGCTCGACCGCGCCATCGGCGCGCGGGGCCGCTATCCGGCGATCGACGTCTCGGCGTCGCTGTCGCGCGTGATGGACGCGGTGGTGAGCAAGGAGCAGGTGGCGGCGGCGCGCGTCGTGCGGGCGCGGCTCGCGGCCTACGAGCAGAAGCGCGACCTCATCGCGCTCGGCGCCTACCAGCGCGGGCACGACGCCGAGCTCGATCGCGCGGTCGCGGCCATGCCGGCGATCGAGGCTTTCCTGAAGCAGGATTCGCGGCAGGCGGTCCCGTTCGCGGAGACGGCGCGCGCGCTCGCGGCCCTCGGCCGCTGATCAGTCGACGACGCCGACGACGTTGCGCGCCTGCCGGGCGATGGCGATCGCGTCGCGCAGGTCGGTGAACAGCTGCCGCGAACCGGGGAGGCCGCGCAGGACGAGCTGCGGCTGCAGCTGGTCGTGACCGACCACCTTGATGCGCGCGATGCCGAGGATGCGCTCGCCGAAGGTCTGCTCGAAGTCGATGTCGCGGACGCGCCAGAGCTGGATGGTCTCGATGGAGCGCCCGAACAGGCCCCGCTCGAGGTCGATGGTCTGGTTGCTGATGCGCACGTGGGTCGCGCGGCGGTCGAGGTGCAGGTAGAGGAACCACCCGACGCCGGCGACGAGCAGCGCGACGCCGCCGAGGCTGTAGGCCTTGCTCTCCCAGTACTTGACGAGGAGGAACACCGCGAGCGCGAGCCCGCCGAGGGCGAGGCCGACCGCGCCCACGTACGGCCAGAGGCCGGCGCGCCAGGAGGGCGAGCCCTCGAAGAGGATGCGGGTCTCGAGGCGCCCGACCGGCGCCGCGGCTCCACCGGGCACGAGGGGGTTCGCGGGGCCGGCGGGGGCGGCGACCGGGGCCAGCGCGCCGGCCGGCTCCTGCGGGCTCAGCATGGAGTTGCAGAACCGGCACTTGATGGCCTCGTCCTGGATCTGCTCCGCACAGAAGGGGCACTTCTTCATGGGCGGCCGAAGCAGACCGCGCGGACGCGGCGCTGTCAAAGGAATCGACGGTCGATCAGACGCGCGCGTGCTCGAGGATGGCCGCGCGCAGATCGGAGGCGCCGGCGACGCGGGCCCGCAGCTCGTCGGCGGGGCACTCGGCCCGCGCGACCAGCCGGGAGATGGCGTCGAGGTGGACGCTCTCGTCCTTGCCTGCTGCGTCCTTGATGGCGCGACGCACGAGGCCACCGCGCGCGATGTCGACCACGCGCTCGGCGACGGCCGCGAGCGGGCGCCCGCGGAACGGCGTGCGGAGGCCGTCGGCGGGAACGCGCTGGCGCACCTCGTCGAGCTCGGCGACCTGGTAGTCGGCCACCAGCGCCTCCGCCTCGGCGAGCGCCTGATCGTCGTAGAGGATGCCGGTCCAGAGGGCCGGCAGCGCGGCGAAGTAGCGCAGGGGGAGCGAGTCGGCGCCGCGGATCTCGATGGTGCGCTTGAGGCGGACCTCGGGGAACAGCGTGTTGAGGTGCATCTCCCAGTCGCTCGCGGTCGCGCGGTGGCCGCCGAAGCCGTGGGCGAGGAAGTCGCGGAAGGTCTGCCCGCGGTTGTCGACCGGCTTGCCGTCGCGCTTGAACAGGAACATCGGGCAGTCGAGGGCCCAGTCGACGTAGCCGCCGAAGCCGGCGTCGGGCGCGAAGCAGAACGGCAGGAGGCCGGTGCGGTCGGGATCGACGTCGAGCCACACGCGCGCGCGCCGGGAGACCTCGCCGGTGAGGGCGCCCTCCACGAAGGGGCTGTTGGCGAAGACGGCGGTGGTGACCGGCGCGAGCTTGCTCGACACGCGCAGCTTGCGGAGCGCGTCGGCTTCGCTCGAGTAGTCGAAGTTGGCCTGCACCGTGGAGGTGCGGCGCATCATGTCGAGGCCGTACTTGCCGCGGGTGGGCAGGTACTCGCGCATGATGCCGTAGCGGAGCTTGGGGACCCAATCGAGGTCTTCCTGGCGCGCGAGCGGGTGGAAGCCGAGGCCCAGCCACACGAGCCCGAGCTCGGCGGAGATGGGGGCGATCTGGGCGAGGTGCTCGGCCATCTCCTCGTGGATGGCGTGGACGTCGACCATCGGCGCGCCCGAGAGCTCGAGCTGCGAGCCGGGCTCGAGGGTGACGTTGGCGTTCGGCAGCCCGTTGGCCTGACGGTCCTTGACCAGCGCGAGCGTGGGCCCGCCCTCGTACTCGCTCTCGCCGCGCCAGCCGTGGCGGACGACGAGATCCTGGAGGATGCGCGAGATGCCCTTGTCGCCGCCGTAGGAGATCGGCGCGCCGGTCTTCGCGTCGACGCCGAACTTCTCGGCCTCCGCGCCCACGCGGAACTGCGCGCGGGGCTTCTCGGCCCCCCGGAAGATCGCGAGGAGGTCTTCGGTGGAGGCCAGCTTGGCGGGGGGCACGGAGGATTGGGTCAAGACGATTCCGTTCACGGGAGGCGCTGCTGCGCGCACGCGGTCGGTTCCAGGCACAGCAGGGGAATCGAGCACGGCACGGAAGATGCGGAAAGCCCCCTCGTGGTTTCAACCGGCCCTCTCGCCGGGGCCAGATGGGTCGCCAGGGCCAGACCGTCAGCCGTGGGCCGCGCCGAGCGCGGTCTGCGCGTGCGCGCCACCGACACCGAGGGCCACGAGCCCGTCGTGCGGCAAGGCCCACCACGCCTGCACGATGGCCGCGGCGTCGCTGGCGGCCAGCGTCGCGGCCGGAGCGAGGCGCGCGCCGAACGGCACGTGCTCGAAGCGCACCCGCAGCGCGGCGAGGGCTGTCTCGAGCGCGTGGGGCACCGCACCGCGGACCACGATCAGGGCGATGGGTTCTTGGCCGAGGACCTCGGCGAGCTCGAGGCGCTCCTCGTCGACCTCGACGACCGCGGGCAACCGGTGGGCCGCCGCGGACCGGAGCACGGCGCGGGTGGTGTCCGAGTCGATCGCGTCGACCCACACGCCGTCGATGGCGGAGGTGACGAGGCGCTCGACGTGGGTGAGCGCCTCCTCGAGATCGCGGGCTCCGGGCAGCGCGGGCACCTCGCCGAAGACCCACGGCCCGCCGAGCTTCGGGGTCGCGGCGACGGCGTCGCGCGAGATCTCGACCGCGGCGGCGGTGAGCGCGGCGGCGCGGTACGCCTGACCGGTGCGGTGCAGGGCGGGCGCGGTCGTGGCGCCCGTGGGGGCCAGCAGGATGTCGACGCCGGTGCGGATCAGGTCGCGCTGCAGGGTGGCGAGGTCTTCGGGGCAGCGCCGCAGGGCGACCGCCAGCGCGTCGGCGCCCCCGCCGAACAGGTCGACGGGGCTCGGCCCGAGCACGCTCCGGCGCCGCAGATCGCCTCCGAACGACACCCCCGCCATCCCACGAGCCCTAACATCATGCAGGCCGGATCGAAACGGTGCTTGACGCACTCCGGGTTTTCCTGGACGAGATCAGAGGGTGAAGCCCTTCGCGACGCTCGGGTCGGAGATCGGCAAGGTCCGGGCGCGGGTCCGCGAGCGCACGGCCGCCTTGCGCGCCGAGGCGTTGAGTCCGGCGGCCCTCAAGAGCCGCCTGACCGCCGACGTCCGCGACCAGCGCGAGAAGCTCCTCGCGCGGCTCGGCGAGCAGACGCTGATGCTCATCGCCGAGCGCAAGCTCACGGTCCCGGCCGTCCTGCGCGAGCCGGTCGAGCGGCTGGCCGCCCTGCTCGGGGTCAAGCTCCCGAGCCAGCCGCCCTCGGCGCCGTCGTCCGCGCCGACCGCGCCGTCGACGGTCGTGCAGGCCCCGAAGAGCGCGCAACTCACGGCAGAATCGGCCGCCGTGCCGATTCCGAAAAAAAGACGTTCCAAATCTCGTCCGAAGCGCTAAGCTGCGCGCCCTCTTCGTCGGGGTCGTAGCTCATCTGGGAGAGCGCCTCCATGGCATGGAGGAGGTAGCCGGTTCGATCCCGGTCGACTCCACCCCTGACGGTTCGCGGCAACGGCCGCCTCGCTTCCAAGGTGCTCCTCGGCAAGGTGCTCCTCGGCAGCGACGGCGGCCGTCGACGCGACTATGGTCGACCCACGATGCTTCTCGTCGGCGACGTTGGCGGCACCAAGACCCATCTCCGCCTGCACGAGGGCGCGCGGGTCCTCTTCGACGCGGTGATCGCGAGCGACGCGCACGCGAGCCTCGAGGAGCTCGT
>CAZUZY010000112.1:0-20555 GCA_964624885.1 uncultured Polyangiales bacterium
GATCGAGCGTGGCGAGCGGAGCGAAGTCCCCGCGCGTCCGCCGCGTGGCCAGTCGTCCGCGCGTGGGGGTCCGGCCCCGCGAGCACCGCGAGGAGAGGCTCCGCGTGAGGAAGCGCCGCGAGGGCGTCGCGGGCAGCGGGAGCAGCGCCCCTCGCGGGACGAAGCGCCGCGCGGTGCTCGCCCCACGCAGGGTGAGAGGCCCGCGCGGGGAGGATCGCCCCCCAAGGGACCGCCGCGCGGCCGCTCCGGTCGCTGACCCAGTCCAGCCACGGAGACGACGAACCGCGCGGACGTTCGCGTGTGTCGATGCGTGCGCCTTGCGCTACCTTGCCGCGATGAAGTCGCTCCGCACCCTCGGGTTCGTCTGTTCCTTGTTCGCCTGCTCGGGGCTCGGGTGCTCGGGCTCCACCAGCGTCGATCCCACCACCGACGACGGCGGCACCGACGGGACGAGCGGGGACGGCTCGGTCGACACCGGCGCCAACGGTGACACGAGCGCCAGCGACACCGGCACCCCTGGTGACGCGACCGACACGGGCCCGACGACCGACACGGGCCCGGCGACCGACACGGGCACGACCGATGGGGGCACGACCGACGGGGGAAGCGACGCGTCGACCACCCACGCCATCCGCTACGTCTGGGTCATCGTGATGGAGAACCGCAACTGGTCCTCGATCAAGGGCAGCTCCTCGGCGCCGTACATCAACAAGACCCTGCTGCCCGCCTTCGCGCACGCCGAGCAGTACTACAACCCGCCCAAGCTGCACCCGAGCGAGCCGAACTACATCTGGATGGAGGCCGGTGACAACCTCGGCATCACCAACGACGACGACCCGGCCAAGAACCACAAGGCGACCACCGATCACCTGGTCACCAAGCTGCAGGCCGCCGGCGTGCTCTGGCGGTCCTACCAGGAGGACATCGACGGCACGAAGTGTCCGCTCGTCAGCTCCGGCCTCTACGGCGCCAAGCACAACCCGATGGTGTTCTTCGACGACGTGACCAACACCAACTCGGCCACCTCCGCCAACTGCATCGAGCACGTGCGGCCCTACCCCGAGCTCGCCAAGGACCAGGCCGCCGGCAAGGTCGCGCGGTACAACTTCGTCACGCCGAACCTGTGCAACGACATGCACGGCGAGACCCTCGGCACCTCGTGCCCGACCATCACCACCGACGTCATCAAGCGCGGCGACACCTGGCTCTCCAACGAGCTCCCCAAGATCATGGCCTCGACCGAGTACAAGACGGCCGGCGCCATCTTCCTCACCTGGGACGAGGGCGAAGGGCTCATCACGACGAGCGACGGCCCCATCGGCATGGTCGTCATCTCGCCGTTCGCCAAGGTCGGGTACTCCAACACCGTCAAGTACACGCACAGCTCGCTGCTGCGCACGCTGCAGATCCTCTTCGACGTGAAGCCGTTCCTGCGCGACGCCGAGAAGGCGACGGATCTCGGCGACCTCGTCACGGTCGCGCTCTAGGCTCGAGCGTGGGCCGGCGCTGACGCGGGCGCTGTGACCGCCGCTTCACGAACGCCGACCTGCAGCCCTGCACGCCGCAGATCGGCCGACGAATCGGCGGCGGCATCCTGACCCGCCCCGCGCACACCGTTTGCTGAGGGGCGACCATGTCCCACCTGCACCACCCCCTGCGCCCCGGCGCCGACCTCGCGGGTTACCGCGTCGACGAGTGCATCGGCCAGGGAGGCATGAGCGTGGTCTACGGCGCCACCGATCTGCGCCTCCGCCGTCGGGTCGCGCTCAAGGTGCTCTTGCCCGAGCTCGACCCGGTGCTCCTCGGCGACGAGGGCGCGGCGCTGGCGGCCCTGGACGGTCGCGGCGTGCCCTCGGTGTTCGCGTTCCACGACGACGCCTGCGCGACGGCGCTCGCCATGGAGCGCCTCCACGGTCAGACGCTCGGGGTGCAGCTCCTCCACCGCGGCGCGGTCTCCCTGGAGGCGGCGCTGCTCGTGCTCGAGCCCCTCGCCGAGACGTTGCAGCGGGTGCACGGCGCGGGCTTCGCGCACCGCGACGTGAAGCCGGAGAACGTGATGCTCACGACCGACCGCCGCGTGCTGCTGATGGACTTCGGCGTCGCCTGCTCGACCCACGACCCGCGCCGCGTGCGCGCGGCAGGTACGCGCGGCTACCTCGCGCCCGAGGCCTGGTTCGAGCCCATCGGGGGCGAGGCCGCCCAGGCGCTGGATGTGTTCGCCCTCGGCGCCGTCGCGCACGAGCTCCTGCTCGGCGAGGTGCCGGGCGCCGACGAGGGTCCCGATTTCGTGCTCGGCAAGCTGTGCCACGGGTTCCCGGCCCACGCTCTGCCGTTCTACGAGCGCTCGCCGGCCTTCGCCGACCTCGTCGCCGCGATGCTGTCGCCGGACCCGCGCGCACGCCCCGACATGGCCGATGTCTACACGGGGTTCCGTCACATCCGCAGCCGCACCCACCGCGCGCCGCGCGCCGCCGCGAGCTACGCCGCCTGAGGCTCGGTCGATCTCGCGAACCCAACTGGGGTCTCGCGGAATCGCAACGCCTGCATGACCGAACGGTATCTCCACCGGAGCGAGCTGCCCGTGTCCGCCGCGGAGGCGTTCGCCTGGCACGCCCGGCCCGGCGCGTTCGAGCGCCTCGCCCCGCCGTGGGCTCCCCCCGAGCTCGTGTCCCGCGAGGGCGACCTCCGCGCCGGCCGGGTCGAGCTGCGCGTGCCCACGCCCTACGGCCACGCCCGATGGGTCGCCGAGCACGACGCCTGTGTCGAGGGCGTCTCGTTCCGCGACACCCAGGCGGTGGGGCCGTTCGCGTCGTGGGTGCACACGCATCGCTTCGAGCCGCTCGGGCCCACGCGCTGCGCGCTCGTCGACGAGATCGACTATGCCCTCCCGCTCGGCGGCCTGGGCCGGTTCGTGGCCGGTGGCTCCGTCCACCACGACCTCGAGCGCATGTTCCGGTTCCGCCACCAGCGCACCGCGGACGACCTCGCACGGCACGCGGAGCTCGGGGGTTCGCGGCTGCGCGTGGCGATCAGCGGCGCGAGCGGCCTCGTGGGGCGAGCCCTCACCGCGTTCCTCGAGAGCGGCGGACACGAGGTGCACGCGCTGGTGCGGCGCGCGTCGCGGAGCCCGCGCGAGATCCAGTGGGATCCGTCGGCCGGCACGGTCGACCGCGCAGCCCTCGAGGGGCTCGACGCGCTCGTGCACCTCGCCGGCGAGAACGTCGGCGAGCGGTGGACCGATGCGCGCAAGGAGGCGATCGTCGCGAGCCGGGTGCACGGCACGCGCACGCTGGCCGAGGCGATCCTCGCCCTCGACGCTCCCCCGAGGGTGTGGGTCTCGGCGTCGGCGGTGGGCTACTACGGCGACCGTGGCGACGAGCCCCTCGACGAGGACAGCGCCGCGGGCGAGGGCTTCCTCGCCGACACGTGCCGCGCGTGGGAGGCGGAGACCGCGCGCGCCGAGGGCCGCACCCGCGTCGTCCGTGGCCGCATCGGGGTCGTGCTCACGGCGCTCGGCGGCGCGCTCGCGAAGATGCTGCCGCCGTTCCGCAAGGGTGTCGGCGGCGTCGTGGGCAGCGGGCGTCAGTACACGCCGTTCCTCTCCCTCGACGACCTGGTCGCTGCGATCCTGTTCGCGATCCGGGACGAGTCGCTTGTCGGCCCGGTCAACCTCGTGGCCGATTCGGTCACCAACGCCGAGCTCACGCGCGCCCTCGGCGCCGCGCTCTCCCGGCCCGCGTTCATGCCGCTGCCCGCGCCGATGATCCGCGCGCTGTTCGGCGAGATGGGCCGCGAGGTGCTGCTCGGCGGCCAGCGCGTCAAGCCGAGGAGGCTGCGCGAGGCGGGCTTTCGCTTCCTGCACCCCGAGCTCGGCGCGCTGCTCCGCTTCGACCTCGGCGCCTAGAGGGCGTCGCTGCGGATCCAGAATCCCTGCGCGTCGGGCGGCGGCCAGGTCTGCGCGACCAGACGCAGCGCCCCGTCGTGCGCGCCGATCCGGGTGTAGCCGTTCACGGTGTCGAAGCCGTACACCTCGGCCCCGACGTCGACCCAGCCGATCACCTCGGTGTCGTCTCCGGGCAACGCGTGGAGCGGCGTCTCCACGCGGACCTTCACCGGCTCGTCGACGTGGGGGCACCCGTCGTCGGACGGCTGCCCTCCGCAGGCGTCCTCCACGTCGAACAGCGCTCCCCCGCAGTCGTCGCAGTCGGCGCCCTCCCCGGCGGCCAGCTCCTGCTCGGGGACCCACGCATCGAAGGCGACCCAGTCCTCGAACACCACGTGCCGTCGGGCCCCCGACGAGCCCAGCGACCACACCGTGACGAGCTCGGGGGAGGTCGCGCGGAGGAGGGTGGTCGGCGCGGCGTCCACCCCGGTCGCGAACAGGTGGAGCGCCTCGGTGGTGAGGTGGAACGGCTTGCCGTCGACCGGGGCGGGCGCGGTCGAGGGCGCCCCGACGACGACCTCCGCGCAGGGCACCTCGGCGACCGCACCCCCGAGCCCCTCCCGCGAAGTCGCCGCGATCCGCATCGTGCCCTCGCCGACGGACGCCACCGTGATCGGCGCGCCCGCCGCGATCCACAGGTGCTCGGGCACCACCGCGATGCGCGAAGCCACGCGCAACGGCACGTCTCGCGCATCCACGTGAGCCTCCACGTGCAGGCCGGCCCCGAGCGGCGGTGACGAGAAGGTGGCGCGCACGGTCTTGGCCGCGCTCGGCCGCAGCGCGACGCCCACGGGCAGCCCGCTCGTCCGGGCGATCGCGTGCCCGTCGGCCGCCCGCAGCAGGGTCGGTACGGCGGCGGTCCCCGAGACGCGACACACCGGATCGGGCTCGTGCGCCCCGACCGCGGGCGACTTGGCGCGCGGCGGCACGGTGCACGAGACCAGGCCGACGACGAGCGCAGCGACCTTCCGCATGGTGCGCCAGCATACCCGCTCGTGACACACGCGCCTCCCCGTCGCAGGCTCCCCCGATGGACGCGCCCGAACCCTGCCTGCACGCCATGGCGCGCGGCGAGCCGATGCCCTCGATCGACGACCAGGAAGACGCCCGGCTGCCCGCGGGCCTCGGCGAGGTGATCGACGCCCACGTGCACCTGTTCCCACCGCGGGTGTTCGACGCCATCCACCGCTGGTTCGAGCGCCACGCCTGGAGCGTGCGCTACCGCCTGCACAGCGAGCAGGTGATCGAGTTCCTCCGGCAGCGCGGCGTCTCGCGCTTCGTGGCGCTGCACTACGCGCACAAGCCCGGGATGGCGCGCGAGCTCAACCGCTACGTCCACGAGGTCGCGCGCGCCCACCGCGACGTCGTCGTGCCCCTCGGCACCGTGCTGCCGGGGGAGCCCGACGCCGAGGCGGTCGTGCACGAGGCGCTCCACACCCTGGACCTCCACGGCCTCAAGCTGCACTGCCACGTCCAGCAGTTCGCCCCCGACGACCCGCGGCTCGACCCGGTGTGGGCGGCCTGCGCGGCGGCCGGCAAGCCGGTCCTCGTGCACGCGGGCCGCGAGCCGCGGAGCCCCGCCTATGGCATCGACACCCACGCCATCTGCGCCGCGGAGCGGATCGAGCGCGTCCTTCGGCGACACCCGCGCCTCGTGCTGGTGGTCCCCCACCTCGGGGCCGACGAGATCCCCGCCTACGTGTCGCTGATGGAGCGCCACGAGAACCTCTGGCTCGACACCACCATGGCGGTGGCCGGCCTGTTCCCCACCTGGGAGTGGGAGGCGGTGGTGCGACGCGTCGGCGATCGGCTGCTCTACGGCACCGATTTCCCGAACGTGCCGTACGCGTGGGACCGCGAGATCAAGCGCCTGTGCGGGCTCGATCTCGCCGCGGCCACGCAACGCCGTCTGTTCGCCGACAACGCGCGGCGCGTCTTCGGCATGTGATCACAGGAGGGGCGTGTGGTCGACGAAGGGCGTCGTGCACGGCGGCCCGTCCGCGAACAAATAGCGGAGCGGGGGCGCGCCGGGCGCGGGCCCGAGCGCGACGAACGAGGACGAACGCGTGCCATAGTGCTCGGTGTGGATGCACAGCGCCTGGATCGCCCGGGCCAGCGCGGGGGACAGCGGAGAAGCCGGGATCGCGCTGGGCGGCGGCACGGCGTGATCACCAAGAACCCGCCCGAGCTCGCCCTCGAGCCGGTCGAGAGGTTCGGCCAGGGCGGGCGTCACGAGCGAGAGCGCCCGCGCCGCCTTCGGGTAGCGGGGCGAGCCGATGTGGTCGTTGGCGAGGACGTGCAAGCCTCGGGTGAGCGGCTCGATGGTCGCCGCGGCGAGGTCGCGAGCGTAGCCCACGAACAGCGAACGGGCGTCGCCGAACAGGACGTTGAACGGGTTGAAGTCGCGCACGTCCAGGCGTGCGAGGCGGGCCCGAGCCCCCGCCGGGTCTCCTTGCCGTAGCAGCTCGAGCACCAGCTGCCCCCGCGAGGCCTTGGCCGGATCGGGCGGGACCGTGGTGTGCTGGTTGGTCACCGCGACGAGGAAGCCGCGCCGCGTGACGCCGAGCCAGGTGCCCCCGGCGCTCGCGTCCACCCCACCGACGATGCCGGCCTCCTCGTCGATCACCCGCGGCGGCAGCGAGGGGCGCCCGAGGAGCTCGTCGCGGTTGGCCAGCACCACGAGGGGCGACGTCGCGTGCAACCCGAACGCCGCGACGACGGTGCACACGCTACTTGGCCACGATGACGCAGGTGCCGCCGACGCAGGCGGCCTTCTTGCCGGAGCACGGCGCGACGAAGCACGTGACCGTCCCGCCCCCGCACTTGGGGTCGGCGACGCCCGCGGGGAGGGCCAGGCAGGTGCAAGGATCCATGGTGGCGCAGTAGCTGTCGTAGGCCCGGCACTCGCCGTCGCTCCCGCACTCCCCGCCCTCCACGGGTGGCGTCCCCGTGTCGGTCTTGCCCGTGTCGGCCTTGCCCGTGTCGGCCTTGCCCGTGTCGTCGACCCCCGTGTCCGACGCCGCGCTGTCGAGCGCGAGGCCGGTGTCGGTCGTGGTCGTGTCCGCGGCCGTGTCCGCGGTGACGCCCGTGTCGCGGGGGCCGGTGTCGGAGACGGTGCCGGGATCGGTCTCGCTCGAGCAGCCGAGCCAGACGGTGGTGAGAAGGAGGGGAAGCCAGCGCATCCCCGAGGTGTAGCAAACGTCACGCGCGCGAGAAGCGGGGTGGTGCCGCCTCGGTGCGCTCGCCGCGCAGCGAGCGCGCCATCTCCGCGCGCACCTGCTCGGGCGCAGCGCCACTGCCGAGCAAGAACGAGAGCTTGGTGAGGGCTGCCTCCGGGGTCATGTCGCCCAGCGAGACCACGCCGACGTCGGCGAGGGCGCGGCCCGTCGCGTAGTGGGGCACGACCTCGCCGCGCAGGCACTGGGTCACGTTGACGATGACCACCCCGCGCCCGCTCGCCTCGGCGAGGGCGTCGAGCAGGGCCCGGTTGCGATCGGGGATGTTGCCGGCGCCGTAGGTCTCGAGCACGACCCCGGCCAGCGGCGGGCGCAGGAAGTTCTCGACGAGGCCGGCGTGCAGCCCGGGGAACACGCGGAGCGCGGCGACGTGGGGCGACATCGCGTCGTGCACCACGAGCGGCCCTGCGGCGGAGGGGCGCACCTCGTCCCAGCGGACCGCGACCTCGATACCCACGTCGGCGAGGGGGGGCGCGTTGGGCGACTGGAAGGCGTCGAGCCCCGCGGCGTCGACCTTGCGGGCCCGGTTGCCGCGCAGGAGCTTGTCGCGGAAGTAGAGGCCGACCTCGGGGATCTCGAAGTGCCCGGCCAGGGTGAGCGCGCCGACCAGGTTGTCGATGGCGTCGTTGCGCAGCTCCGAGAGGGGGATCTGCGACCCCGTGACGATGACCGTCTTCTTCAGCCCCTCGAGCATGAACGAGAGCGCGCTCGCCGTGTAGGCCATCGTGTCGGTGCCGTGCAGCACGACGAACCCCTGCACGTCGTCGTGGGCCGCGCCGATGTCTCGCGCGATGCGCGCCCAGTCCTCGATGCCCATGTTCGAGGAGTCGAGCAGCGGGGTGTACTCGACCACCTCGTAGCGGACCCGACGACCGAACCGCGAGCGCGGCATGCAGAACCGCTCGACCGCGGGGTCGTGCAGCTGCGGCAGGCGGGCGAGCTGCGCCTCGAGGTGACCCGGAGCGGGCGAGTAGCCGCGCTCGGTCTCGAGCATCCCGATGGTGCCCCCGGTGTAGAGCACGCGCACCCGCGCTTCCATCGACGCCGAGCCTACCACACCGCCTTGGAGCGATGCCCATCGGCTGCCTGACTTTCCGCGGTGTCGGTACTGGGTCCCGAGTTGGCTTCCGAACGTACCCGGTCACCGGGAGAAGGTGGGTCCATGCGGAACGTCGCATCCTTGGCTTGTGCGGTGGTGTTCGTCGGTCTCGGTGCTTGCAGCAGCACGGCGACGGTGGCCGAGGATCCCGACGCCGGAGACGCCTCGACCCTCGGTGACGCCACGGGCGACGGAGCCACGACCGACGGTGGCACCGACAGCGCCGCCGATGTGATCCCCGCCGCCGACGGCGCGTGCCCGACCGGCCTCGTGAACTGCGGCGGCGTCTGCCGCGACCTCAGTGCGGACAACGCGGCCTGTGGTGGCTGCGGTCGCACCTGCAACTCCGCGCAGAAGTGCGTCTCGGGTGTGTGCCAGTGCACCGGGACGACCTGCGGGGGTGCCTGTGTCGACACCGCGAAGGATCCACGCAACTGCGGCGGCTGTGGCAAGACCTGCACGGGCGCGACCCCGGCCTGCGTCGGCGGCACGTGCTCGTGTCCGCCGACCGCCAAGACCTGCGGCACCCGCTGCACCGACGTGCTCAACGATCCCACGAACTGTGGCGACTGCGGCAAGGCGTGCGGCGCGGCCGAGGTGTGCGTGGGCGGCGCCTGCGCCTGTCGGCCCGGGACCACCCTCTGTGGCACCACGTGCGTCGACACGACCGCCAGCGCGACGAACTGCGGCGCGTGCGGGAAGGCCTGCGCCACCGGCGAGGTCTGCATCGCGGGGGCCTGCAAGACCGGCGGCTGCTCTGGCGGGCTGACCCTCTGCTCGGGTGCGTGCGTGAACACCCGCACCAACCCCGCGTTCTGCGGCGGTGGCGGTGGTGGAGGTGGCGCAGGCGTCTGCGGACGCGCATGCGCGGCCGACGAGCTGTGCATCGACGGCCGCTGCGAGGCCTACACGCCGGCGCCGTTCTGCACGACGTGCCCGTGCCCGTGCGGCGGGCGTCGTTGCTGCCCGGCCCTGCCCGGAGGCAGCGCGGCGCTCTGCGTCGAAGCAGACGCCTGTCCCGGCGGCTGACGAAGCGAGTCCAGGCGCGCGTCGGAGCCTGCGTAGCTCGTCCCGATCGCCCTCACGGCGGGTCGGAACGAGCTGCCTCGCAGGTCCAACCCTCCATCTCGCCGAGCGCCACCCTCTCTCTCACAGCAAAGCCGGCCTCGTCGAGGGCGGCCGAGAGGGGGTCGTCGTCCCGGACGCGCAGGGCGATGGCGAGCACCTCGGGAGGATCGCCGTCGAGTCCGTGCAGCGCGAGCTCGACGTGCAGGAGCCCCGTCGCGGCATCGACGCGGGTCGTCTCGGTGCAGCGCAGCGGCTCGTTCGTGCGCGGGTCGCGGAAGCGGGGCGACTCGCTGACACGGCCGGCGAGCGTCGCCTCCGAGGGCAGCCACACGTCGAACGCGAACGTGCCGCCGGGCTCGAGGCTCTCGTGCACCCGGTGGAGGAACGCGGCCAGGTCGGCGCTCGAGTGCAGGTGACCGACCGCGTTGAACGGCGCGAGGACGAGACCGTGCCGGCGCCCGGTGTCCAGCGTGCGCAGATCGCCGACCGCGGAGGTGAGGCGCGCCTGCACCGCCGAGGGTTCCTGGGCCCGGCGCGCGGCGAGCGCCTCGAGCATCGCCGGATCGAGATCGACGCCGTGCACGCGGTGTCCCGCCCGCGCGAGGTGCAGCGCCACCCGCCCCGAGCCCACCGCGCACTCGAGGATCGACGCCGGTCGCAAGCGCTCGGCGAGCGCGAGGTAGTGCGCGAGATCGGCGCTCCAGCCGTGGAACAGGAGATCGTAGATCGCCGGCTGACCGTAGAGCGACCGCGCGGACATCGAGCCAGGCTCGGTCGGTCCGCGACGCGCGTCGAGGTCTGGAAGTTTCCGCCATCGATGCGCGTGACCCGATCGCCGAGGGCTTCACCACCGAACCCTCATGCAGACCGACGAACGCCCGCTCCCTTCGTTCGAGGACGACGACGACGCGCCCACACTGCCGCGCTTGCCAGCGGCGAGGCGTCAGGAGGGCTCCGACCCCGAGCTCCGCGTGGACACTGTGCGGGAGCCGATTCCGGCGTTCTTTCGTTGGACGACCGCACGTGGGTGAGGGTGCGAGCAACGACTCCTGGCCGTCGTGGGTATGACGTTGTGTATCATCGGACAAGGTGGCGAAGGAGGTCGTCGTACCGTTTCCCGAGCGTGTGGGCCCGACGACCCACGTGCGCAGCACCCTGCTGTGTGCGTCGCTCCAATCGCTCCGCGCGCGCTCGCTCCAGGACGCGTACCTCGCGGCGCTGCCCGAGGCGGACCGCCTGGAGATGCTCGCCATGACGCCCGGCGCGTGGCTGCCCGTGGAGCGCGCGCTGATCCACTACGCGGCCTGCGATCGGCTCCCGCTCGACCGGAACGCGCGCCTCGAGATCGGGGCCGACGTCGCGCGGCGCATCCAGAAGAGCCTGCTGAACGTGATCGTGCGGCTCACCAAGGAGGCGGGCGTGGGGCCGTGGTCGGTGCTCACGCGCGCCGAGAAGCTCCGGCTCCCCACCTGGCAGGGCGGCGGCATCCAGGTCGAGAAGCTCGGCGTGAAGGACGCGCGCCTCGAGTGGGTCCGCCAGCCGTGCGCGCGCTCCGAGCACTTCCGCATGGGGTTCCTCGGCGTGGTCAAGGGCCTGTGTGAGCTCTACTGCCGCCGCGTGGTCACCAAGGAAGAGGGCGCCCCCGAGGACGACCGCTTCGTGCAGCTGGTGTCCTGGGCCTAGAGCGACAGGCCGACTTCGGGCGCGACCTCGACGCCGCAGGTGAGGAGGAGCCGGGCGAGCTCTGCGCGCAGGGTCGCCACGGCTGCCTCGGTGAGCGGGAGCTCCATGTCGCGACGGTGGATGCCCGGCCCGTAGTGGTCGTCCTCCGCCCGGGTGATCACGAAGCCCTTGCGCGCGAAGAAGGTCGTGACGGCGGGGATCGTGTCCAGCCCACCGCGGGTCGCGCCCGCCTGCGCGCCGAGCACGAGCCGCACGAGGAGCAACAGATCCCCGAGGTGCTGACCATGGCGCTCGCGGTGCACGATGCCCCAGCACATGCGCGCCTCGCCGTCGCGGAGCCCGAGGCCCCCGCAGGCGACGACCCGATCGCCGTCGACCAGCACGAGCTCCTTGATGCCCTCGCGCACGACGTCGTCGTCCAGGTAGTCGACGAACGAGGCCCGCTCGGCCGGCGCGAAGAATGCAGGCACGTTGGAGTCGAACAGGGCCACGCACCCCTCGCGATCGGCCCGCGTGTAGCTCCGGAGCAGCATCTCTATCTCCCCGTACCAAAAAACCCGTGAAGCCCGGAAGTGACGTCGCGAAGGGGCGTAGCGCCGTAGCGGCGGCACGTAGGGCGAACAAGCAATACAGTGACGTCGCGAAGGGGCGTAGCGCCGTAGCGGCGGCACGTAGGGCGAACAAAAAACAAAGACGTCGCGGGGAGGCACCGCGACGTCTTCCACCCGACAAGGGCCAGCGCTGGTGAAACCAGCTCCGTAGGGTGACTGCGGAGGGAAACCTTTACTGGCCGCGACGGACGTAGGCCGGGATGTCCCAGTCCTGGTCCAGCGGCGAGGCGAAGCGACTCTCGCGCGACGCCGGCTCGCGAGCGACCGTGGCCGAGGCCGGCGCGGCGGTCTCGCGGCGACGGACCGGCTGCACGAACAGCGGCTCCTCGCGGGGAGGCGCGCTGCGCGTGGGGGGCGCCGTGCGCGCGAGCGGCTGCACGGCCTGCGGGAGCTGGCTCGGCAGGGTCGTGCGCAGGTTGCTCTGCGAGGAGATCGCGGCGGACATGGCCGGCGCGTCGTGCACCTCGGTGACGCGGTCGAAGCCGGTCGCGATGACGGTGACCTTCACCATCTCGCCGAGCGAGGGGTCGATGGAGGCACCGAAGATGATGTTGGCGTCCTCGTGCGCCTGCTCCTGGATGAGCGCGGCCGCCTCCTCGATCTCCTTCATCTTCATGTCGGGACCACCGACCACGTTGAGGAGGATGCCGGTGGCGCCTTCGACGCTGATGTTGTCGAGGAGCGGGCTGTTGACGGCCATCTCGGCGGCGAGCCGCGCGCGGCCCTGACCCTTGGCGCAGCCGGTGCCCATGAGGGCGCGACCCATGTTGGACATGACCGTCTTCACGTCGGCGAAATCGACGTTGACGATGCCGATCTGCGTGATCAGATCCGAGATGCCTCGGACCGCCTGGTAGAGGACCTCGTCGGCCCGCTTGAACGCCTCGATGAACGTGAGATCCTCACCCAGATCGAAGAGCTTTTGGTTCGGGATCGTGATGAGAGTGTCGACCTGTTCGGTCAAGAAGTGCAGGCCGTTCTCGGCGCGCTTGCTCCGTTGACGCCCCTCGAAGAGGAACGGCTTGGTCACCACGCCGACCGTGAGAGCGCCTTCTTCGCGGGCGATCTGCGCCACGATGGGGGCCGCGCCCGTGCCGGTGCCACCGCCCATGCCGGCGGTGATGAAGACCATGTCCGCGCCGGAGACGAGCTCCTTGATGCGGTTGACGTCCTCGAGGGCCGCCTTGCGCCCCTGGTCGGGGTTGGCACCGGCGCCGAGGCCCTTGGTGACCGCGCCGCCGATCTGCAGCTTGGTCGGGGCGGCGTTGGCGTCGAGCGCCTGCCGGTCCGTGTTGATGGCGATGAACTCGACCCCGTCCAGGCCGAACTCGATCATGGTGTTGACGGCGTTGCCGCCGGAGCCACCCACGCCGATCACCTTGATCCGGGCCTGGCTCTCCTGCTGGTCGTCTGCGAACTCGATCTGGAAGCCCATCTCGTCCTCCGCCGCGCGCCTTGGTCTGACCCAGACGCGACGTGTCCCCTTGTCTCTTTGCCTAGTGTCGAGGGGCTTGCTCGTTTGCGGTCGGCACGGGGCGCCTCTTCCCCGTCACTGCGGCCAACCTAGTGAGCTGCCCTTATATAAGCAGAATAAGTAGTGTCTTGAAAGCTATAAGTATCCGAAATGAATAAGCTATGCGAAATCAACTACTTCAGAATGCAGCCTTCAGCCAACCCCAGAACCCTGGGCGTTCCTGAGGCGAAGCTTCCTCGCGGGCAGTGCTCGCTTTGCTGACGGGAACCACCGCGGGCTCCTCGTCGCGAGCGGCCTGGGCCGCGAGGGTGTGGGCGCCGTAGCGCGCGAGGCCGACGGCCGTCGCGAACTGGGGCCCGTGGACCAGGTCGGTCAGGCCGCGGACGCCGACGGGGTAGCCGCGACGGACCGGCATGCCGAGGATCTCCTCGCCGAGCTCGGTGGTGCCGTCGAGCAGGACGCCGCCGCCGCAGAGGACGACGCCGGCCGAGAGCTGCTCGAGGTAGCCGCTCTCCTCGAGCTTCTGGCGGACCACGGCGAAGATCTCCTCGACGCGGGGCTCGATGATGTCCGCGAGGACGCGGCGGGGGACCCGACGGGCGGCGTAGCCACCGACCCCGGGGACCTCCATCTCCTCGTCTCCGCCGACCATCCGGCCGAGGGCGCAGCCCCGGGCGTGCTTGAGGCGCTCGGCCTCGGCCATCGGGGTCCGGAGGCCGGCCGCGATGTCGCTCGTGACGCTCATGCCACCCACGGGGATGACGCTCGCGCCGACGATGCCGCCGTCCACGTAGAGGATCAGGTCGGTCGTGCCGCCGCCGATGTCGACGACCGCGACGCCGATCTCCCGCTCGTCCTCGGTGAGGACGGCCTCGGCCGAGGCCAGCGGCTCGAGCACGATGTCGGCCACGGTGAGGCCGCAGCGCTCCGCGCACTTGATGACGTTCTCGACGCACGAGCGGGCCGCCGTGATGAGCTGGGCCTTCGACTCCAGGCGCACGCCGCTCATGCCGATCGGCTCGCGGATGCCGTCCTGCGTGTCGACCAGGTACTCGCAGGGGAGCACGTGGAGGATCTGCCGATCCGTCGGGATCGGGATGGCGCGCGCGTTCTCGAGGACCCGCTCCACGTCGCTCCGGGTCACCTCGTTGGAGGCGATGGCGACGACGCCGTTGCTGCTCTGGGCGCGGACGTGGCTCCCGGCGATGCCGGCGAACACGGTGCGGATCTCCACCCCCGCCATGTTCTGGGCCTCCTCGATCGCCTGCCGGATCGACTCGGTGGTCGATGCGACGTTGGCGACGACGCCCTTGCGCAGCCCCTTGCAGGGGACGTTGCCGACCCCGAGCACTTCCAGCTCGATGTCACCCCCACCCTCGCCCGCGCGGACTTCGGCGACCACCGCGCACACCTTGGTGGTGCCGATGTCGAGCCCGACGACGATCTCACCTTGCTTGGCCATCCGAGTTTGCTCCCGTTCCGTTTCCTGCGCCGACCCTCGCGGATGTCGGAACGAACGGCCAAGTTTGTGTGCGCTCACGGGTTGGCCCCCTTCGGGTGCTTGCCCGCCTTGGCGACCGGCTTGGCCGGCGCGACGGCCTTTTTCGGCTCTTCCACCGTCACCTGGGCCGGGGGCAGCGCCGCGACGAGCCGGACCACGATGCGCTCCGGGTGGACGTCGTCGTCGAGGAACACGACCGTCGGACGGGCGCCACGGCGGGCGAGCTCGGCCTCGATGCGGGCGCCGGTGCGGATCTTGGGGCGGTAGTTGGTCTTGCCGAACACCAGGCGCACGACCTTCTGCTTGCCGACCGAGGCCGTGATCCCGCCGTCGTGGTCGACGTTGAGCTCCTGCACGCGCCCGCCGAACAGACCGACGCGCTCGATCTCGGCGGCGAGGTCGAGGCCGCGCCGGATGATCTGCGCGACGGCCTCGCGATCGGCGGTGGCGTCGGAGTCGGTGATGCCGGTGAACACCGGCAGATCGCCCGGGTCCTCGTTCTCGACGCGCTTGAAGATCTCCCCCTGCGGCGTCGCGAGGAACGTGCCCGTGCTGAGCGCCACCAGCGCTCCGGCTTCGCGCTCCCACACCTCGACGCTGACCGTCGAAGGCAGCTTGCGCGTCACGTGCGCGCGCTCGATCCACGGATCCTTCTCGAGCTTCTGCTTGACGCCCTCGAGATCGAGCTCGACCACGTTCTGGCCGAGCGCGAGGCCGGCGATCGTCGTGACCTGCTCCTTGGTGCGGTGCTTGCCGCCCTCGATGCGCAGGTCCTTGAGCGCGAAGCGCGGGCTCTTGGTCACGTAACGGCGCGCGTGCACCGCCGCGAAGACGCCCGCCGCGACGATGGCCACGCCGATCACGACCCGCCCGACGAGGCGCAGGCGACGCCAGAGCAGATCCGGATCCCAGGGGGGCTCGCGCTCGATCCGCACGTTCTCGGGAGCGGCGCGCGGGGGCGTGAGCACCCGGCGGTTGCTCGGGAGCTTGCTCATGGCGCCCCCTGCCGCGAGGCCAGGAGCTCGCGCACGCACTTGTTGATGTCACCCGCGCCGAGCGCGATGACGATGTCGCCCGGGCGGACGAGGGCCTCGAGCCGCTCGGTGACCGCGGCCCGCGGGCCGACGTAGGTCACGTCGTGGTGGCCGTGGGCGCGGATGTTCCGGGCGAGCTCCTCGGCCGAGGCGCCCGGGATCGGCTCCTCGCCGGCCGCGTACACGTCGGCCACCAGCACCACGTCGGCGCGGTTGAACGCGCGCGCGAACTCGGGCATGAGCGCCGCCGTTCGCGAGTAGCGGTGGGGCTGGAACGCGACGACGATGCGGTGCTGCCCGGCGTCGTAGGCGCGCCGCGCGGCGTCGAGCGTGGCTTCGATCTCCGCGGGGTGGTGGCCGTAGTCGTCGACCAGCACCATCCCGTCGACCTCGCCGACGATGGTGAAGCGCCGCTGCACGCCGCCGAACGAGGCGAGCGCGTCGCGCACGAGGTCGAGCGGGCACTCGAGCTCGTCGGCCACGGCGATCGCCGCGAGCGTGTTGAGCACGTTGTGCTGGCCGGGCATGCGCACCGTGAACTCGCCGAGGTGGTCGCCGCGGAACCGCGACACCTGGAAGCTCGTCGAGAGGCCGTGGAAGCGCACGTGCGAGGCGCGGTAGTCGGCGGCGGCCGAGAGCCCATAGGTCACGTGGCGCCGGCGGATCCGCGGCAGGATGGCCTGCACGTGCGGGTGATCGAGGCAGAGCACGCCGAGGCCGTAGAACGGCACCCGCTCGACGAAGTCGACGAAGGCCTGCGAGAGGCGGTCGAACGTGCCGTAGTGGTCGAGGTGCTCGGGGTCGATGTTGGTGACGACCGCGAGGGTCGGGGTGAGGCGCAGGAACGAGCCGTCGGACTCGTCGGCCTCGGCGACGAGGATGTCCCCCTGCCCGAGCCGCGCGTTGGACCCGAGCGCGTTGACCTTGCCACCCACCACCACGGTCGGGTCGAGCCCGGCCGCGCGGAGCACGGTCGCGACCAGCGAGGTCGTGGTGGTCTTGCCGTGCGAGCCGCCGATGGCGACGCCGTGCTTGAGGCGCATCAGCTCCGCGAGCATCTCGGCGCGCTGGATGACCGGGGTCTCCCTGGCCCGCGCCTCGAGCACCTCGGGGTTGTCGGGGCGCACCGCGCTCGAGATGACGACCACGTCGGCGCCGCGGACGTTCTCCGCGCGGTGACCGAGGTCGACGCGCACGCCGAGGCCCTCGAGCCGCCGGGTCACGTCGGACGCCTTGAGGTCGGAGCCCGAGACGTCGAAGTCGAGCGAGCGCAGGATCTCGGCGATCCCGCTCATCCCGATGCCACCGACCCCGACGAAGTGCACGTGGCGAACGCGTCCGCGGAACATCAAGCAGCCCTCCGGTCGAGGTGGAGCGGGAGCACGTCGTCGGCGATGCGCAGCGCCGCGTCCGGCACGCCGCGGGCCCGCGCGCGGTCGGCCATGTCGACGCGCCGTGCGTCGTCGGTCGAGAGCTCGCCGATGGCGTGCACGAGCGCGTGCACCGTGGCGTGCTCCTGGCGCAGCGCCACCGCGGCGCCTGCCTCGGCGAGCGCCTCGGCGTTCTTCGCCTGGTGGTCGTCGGCGGCGTGGGGGTAAGGGATCAGCACCGCGGCGCGGCCGATGGCGCAGAGCTCGGCACAGGTGAGCGCGCCGGCGCGACACACGACGAGGTGGGCCGCGCGCACCTGGGCCGGCACGTCGTCGATGAACTCGGTCACCGTGATGGGCGCGTCGACGCGCGCGTAGGCCTCGCGGACCGGCTCGGCGCGGCCGCGGCCGGCCTGGTGGAGCACGGTGAGCTCGTGCCCGTCGGCGACCAGCGCGCCGAACACCGCGGGCAGCGTCCGGTTCAGGTGCTCGGCGCCCTGGCTGCCGCCCATCACCAGGATGGAGAGCGGCTCGCCCGGCACGCGTGGCGGCGAAGGCGTCGGCGAGAAGCCCGCGCGGAGCGGGATCCCGAGCGCGCGTCCCTTGCCGCTCATCGAGCCGAGCAGCTCGGGGAAGGCGACGTAGATGCGCTTGGCGAGCGGGCCGAGCAGGCGCTGCGTGAAGCCCGCCACCCGGTTGGGCTCGAGCAGGGCGAGCGGGATCCCGAGCGCCGAAGCCGAGAGAGCGACCGGCCCCGCCGCGTAGCCGCCGATCGAGACCACGAGCCCTGGGCGCACGCGCCGCAGGAGGCCGAAGGCCTGCCCCGTCGCGGCCGCAGCGATCGCCCCGCCACGCAGCGCGCCGAACACCGAGCGCCCCTTGAGGGGCTCGACCGCCAGCGTCTCGAGGCGGTGCCCTCGCGCGCGGACCACCTTGGCCTCGAGGCCCTTCTCGGTGCCGACGAACACGCACTCGGCCTCGCGGGCGCGCACGGCGAAGCCCTCCTCGACCAGGCCGAGGAGGGGGAACACGTGGCCGCCGGTGCCACCGCCCGCGAGCAGGATCGGCCTCACGCGGCGACTCCTTGGGGAGCTTCGCGCGCATCCGCCGTGGCCTCGGTGGCGTGGCGCGACACGTTGAGCAGGACCCCGGCGCCGATCGCGTTGACGAGGAGCGACGAGCCGCCGAACGAGATGAACGGCAGGGTGAGGCCCTTGGTCGGCAGGAGCGACATGGCGACGGCCAGGTTGATGAGCGCCTGCAGCGCGAACAGCGTCGAGATGCCGAACGCGAGGTAGGTGCCGTAGTCGTCGGGGGCCTTGAACGCCGAGCGAATCCCGCGCGAGACGAGGGTGACGTAGGCGAGGCAGAGCATCGCCACGCCGACGAAGCCGAGCTCCTCGCCGATGACGGCGCCGACGAAGTCGGTGTGCGCCTCGGGCAGGTAGAGGATCTGGAGGCCCTTGCCGAGGCCGAGCCCGAACGCGCCGCCCGAGCCGAACGACATGCGCGCCTGGAACGGCTGGTAGGCGAGGTCCTGCCGGTGGGCCTCCATCTCGAGCCAGGCCACGACCCGCTGCCAGCGGTACTCGCGGAAGCGGACGACGGCGGCGCCGGCCACGCTGCCGATGATCAGCGCGCCCATGATGTAGCCGACCTTGGCGCCCGCCACGAACAGCATGGTGAACGTGAGGAGCAGGAGCACGACGGCGCTGCCGAAGTCGGGCTGCTTCATGCAGAGCAGCACGAGGAAGCCGGACATGAGCAGGTGCGGGAGGAAGCCGACGCTGAACGTCTTGACGCCTTCGCCCTTCTTGGCGAGCGAGTAGGCGAGCCACAGCACGAGGCCGAGCTTGGCGAGCTCGGCAGGCTGGATGTGCACCGGACCGACGGCGATCCAGCGGGTCGCGCCGCCGCCGCGCTTGCCGAGGCCGGCGACGCACGCGGCCATGAGCGCGACGACCACGCCGAGGATCGGGTAGGTGAGCTTGCGCAGGCGGTGGTAGTCGATGCGCGACACGACCCAGGCGAGGCCGAGTCCCACGGTGCCGTAGGCGACCTGCTTCTTGAGGAAGAACTGGGGGTCGTGGCGCTGGACGGTCGCCTCGATGGCGCTCGCCGAATAGACCATCACCACGCCGAAGCAGATCAGCGTGACGACGATCGCCGCCATGAGCGGGTCGACCGGGCCGGGCACGGCGAAGAACGCCCGCGCCCGCGCGAGGGGGGATTCCTTCTTCGAGGTCATGCGCGCTCCTTCGCCCGCACGGCCGCGACGAAGCGATCGCCGCGATCCTTGTAGTCCTTGAACATGTCGTAGCTGGAGCAGGCGGGCGAGAGCAGCACCGCGTCGCCGCGCTCGGCGAGGCGCGAGGCGCGCTCCACCGCGTCGTCCATCGAGCTCGCGTGCTCGGTCGGGACGACGCCGCCGGCGGCGGCGGCGATGGCGGGGCCGGCCTCGCCGATCGTGACGAGGGCGCGCCCCTTCTCGGCCAGCGCGGCGACCAGCGGGGCATAGCTGCCACCCTTGTCGCGCCCGCCGGCGATGAGCACGCCCCGCGGCTCGACGAGCCCGAGGAGCGCGGTGACGGAGGCGCCGACGTTGGTGCCCTTGGAGTCGTCGTAGTAGCGGACGCCGGCGATCTCGGCGACGAGCGCGGTGCGGTGGGGGAGCCCGCGGAACGCGTCGACGGCCGCAGCGAAGCGGCGCGGATCGGCGCCCAGCGCGACCGCCGCGGCCCACGCCGCGCACAGGTTCTGCTGGTTGTGGCGACCCTCGAGGTGGAAGCGCGCGAGCGGCAGGGTCACCCCCGAGCGCCGATCGACGAGGGTGTCGCCCTCGATGCCGACCGCGGCGGGCGCCGGGCCGTCGACGGTGAGGAGCGCGCCCGCGGAGAGCGCGGCGAGGCGCAGACAGAGCTCGTCGCCGTGCGGGACGATGGCGAAATCGCCCGCGCCCTGGGCGCGGAACGCGTTGCCCTTGGCCTGCGCGTAGGCCTCGAACGAGGGGTAGCGGTCGAGGTGATCGGGGGTCACGTTGAGCACGACCGCGGCGCGCGGGCGGAACCCGGCCACGCGCTCCACCTGGAACGAGGAGACCTCGACCACGGCGAGGCCGTCGCGCGACACACCGCGGTCGCCGTCGAGGACCGCCTGCGCGAGCGGGGTGCCGAGGTTGCCGCCGGCGAACACCGGCCGGCCGCTCGTGGCCGCGAGCGCGGCGCAGAGCTCGGTCGTCGTGCTCTTGCCGTTGGTGCCGCCGATCGCGGCGATGGGCGCCTCGACGAACCAGCTCGCGAGCTCGATCTCGGAGACGATGCGCGCCCCGCGGCGCTCGGCGTCGGCCAGGAACGGCAGGCGCGGCACGCCCGGGGAGACGACGACCAGATCGGCCGCGAGGAGGTCGACGTCGTGGTGTCCGAGGGCGAGGTCGATCCCGTCGGCCTCGAGCGCCTTCGCGGTGGCCTCGGCCTTCTCGCGCGGGCGCGCGTCGTTGGCGAGCACGCGCGCGCCGAGCCGCTTGCAGAGCCGCGCCG
>CAZUZY010000113.1:0-2370 GCA_964624885.1 uncultured Polyangiales bacterium
AGTGAGCGGAGCGAAGCGGAGCGGCGTGGCTGACACGGACGGCTGAAGCCATGAACAAGGTGCAGGGGGTCGGCCTCGGGTTGCGGTTCGCGCTGGTCGACGAGATCCTCGCGCGGAGCCCGGCCGACCTCCCCGCGCTGCAGTGGCTCGAGTGCCACCCCGAGAACTACATGCGCCGCGGGGGAGCGTTCCCCGCGGCGCTCGAGCGGTGTCGCGAGCGCTACGCGTTCGCGACCCACGGGCTCTGCATGTCGCTCGGCGGCGTCGACCCGCTCTCGGGGCCCTACCTAGAGACGCTGCGCACGTTCCTCCGCACGATCGAGGCACCGTGGCACTCCGACCACCTGTGCTTCTCGATCGCCCACGGCGCGGCCACCCACGACCTCCTGCCGGTGCCGATGAACGACGACACCGTGCACCACTTCGCGGCGCGTATCCGCGAGGCCCAGGACCGCATCGGGGTCCGTCTCGCGGTGGAGAACGTGAGCGCCTACGTCATCCCGAAGGACACCACCCTCGACGAGGGCACCTTCGTGCGGGCGATCTGCGAGGAGGCCGACTGCGCGCTGATGCTCGACGTCAACAACGTCTGGGTGAACGCGCAGAACCACGGGCTCGACGCGCGCGCCATCCTCGGCGCGATGCCCCTCGAGCGCGTGGTGCAGATGCACGTGGCCGGGCACTTCTACGAGGAGCCCGACTTCATCATCGACACCCACAGCGAGCCGGTGTGCGAGGGCGTCTACGATCTGCTCGCGTGGACCCTCGAGCGAACCGGGCAGGTGCCGATCCTGCTCGAGCGGGACGACGACTTCCCGCCGTTCGACGAGCTCTACGCGGAGCTCGTGCGGCTCGACGCGCTCCACCGCGCCGCGCCGCCGAGGGGAGCCCGGAGATGAGCTGGCTCGAGGACTACCAGCGCGACTTCGTGCAGGCGCTGTTCGCGCGCGACGCGGAGCCGCACCTCGCGCGGCTCGGTCCGGCGCGGTTCCGGGTCTACCGGCGGATGGTGCGACGCCGTCTGCGCGATCTGCTCGAGTTCGCGCTGCCGCGTTACGTCCGCGTCCTCGGCCCCGCGGGCTTCGAGGAGGTCACGGCGGCGTGGTTCGAGGAGACGCCGCCGAGCTCTCCGTTCCTCCGCGACGTGGTGGGTGAGCACGAGCGCTGGCTCGAAGGGCGGGGCGGGTTCCCCGGCACCCCGGCGTTCACCCTGGATCTGGCCCGCTACGAGGCGGCGCTGCGCGAGGTCGAGTGGCTCGCCGAGGAGGCGCCGACGGGCCGGGTCGCCGAGGGCGAGCTCTCGATGGAGCGACCGATCGTGCTGCACCCCGCCCACCGCCGGGTCTCGCTCGGCCACGCCGTGCACCGGCTCACCGCGGAGGAGGACCGGGTGGTCGGTGACGCGGAGCCCGGGGCGTTCGAGCTCCTCGTCTACCGCGACCCGGAGAGCCACGAGCCACGGGTCCTGGAGCTCGATCGCTTCGCCGCTCGGCTGCTCGCCGACGCGGTGCAGCGGCCGCTCGTCGAGGCGGCGCGCGGTGCGGCCACCGCGGCGGGGCTCGCCATCGACGGGAGCTTCGTCGCCACGTTCACCGACCTCGTGGCGGATCTCACCACGCGCGGCGTGCTGCTCGGGTCGCGCCCCGACGCATGACCACGCGCGCAGCGGTGCTCCTCGCGTGCACGCTCCTCGGCTGCGCTCGCCGGGACGAACCACAGCCCTCCGCGGTCGGCCCGACGGACGCGCCGCGCGACACCGTGCGCTATCCCGTGGCCACAGTCGGCACGCTCTCGGTGAAGATCGACGCGCCGCTCGAGAAGTTCCAGGGGACGGCCACCGTGCTCGGGGGTCACCTCGACCTGGACGTCGGCGATCTCACCCGGTCGCGGGGCGAGATTGTCGCCGACCTCGACTCGTTCTCGTGCCGGACCTTCGGCGTGGCGGCCGACGACGCGAAGCAGACCGCGCACGCGCGCGACTGGCTCGAGCTCGGCCCCGCGGTCGCCGCGGACCGCCGAAAAGAGCTCCGCTTCGCGCGGTTCGTCCTCGAGGCCGTGCCCTCGACGAGCGTGAAGCGGCTCGCCGACGCGAAGGAAGAAGGGGGGCGCCGGGTGGTGGATCTCACGGTCCAGGGACAGCTGCGCATCCACGGTCGCAGCGCCGAGAAGACCGTCGACATCCGCGTCGTGTTCGTCGGGCCGCCGACCGCGCCCACCGAGCTCGCCGTGACCACGCGGGCCCCGCTCGTCGTGAGCCTGATCGAGCACGGCGTCGAGCCGCGCGACCACCTCGGGAAGTTCTTGCGGGGCGCTTTCGAGACCTTCGGCAAGAAGCTCGACGACAAGGTCCAGATCTCGGTGTCCGCGCGG
>CAZUZY010000113.1:2470-20548 GCA_964624885.1 uncultured Polyangiales bacterium
GCCGAGCACGGCCTCGGTGGCTCGCCGGCGATCGAGCTCGCCCTGGTCGTCGCCCCCACCGACGCGGGGCTCTCGTTCACGCTCGCCGCCGAGGGCGCGCTGCCGCGCCGGTGGGTGCTGCAGAAGCGGTGGGCGGGTGAAGAAGAGGTGCTCGGCCACCTCACGGGGCCGTCGATCGAGGGCTGCGGCAAGACCGTGAGCCCCCCTCGCGAGGACCTCGGCACCCACGTGGGCTGGTCGCTCGCGGAGCGCTGCCGCAGCGTGAAGCTCCGCTGGCAGGTGAAGAGCCCCAAGCCGGGGGCGCTCTCGTGGGGCTGGGAGTTCGACCCGGTCGCCGTCGACGGCCTTCGCACGGCGATCGCCGAGAGCACCCTCGTGCTCCCCGACGTGCCGGACGACACGCGGGTCCGGATCGAGGTGACCTTCGCGGGCGTCGCGCCGGGGCAGGAGGCCCTCTGGTCGCTCGGCCCGGGCCCGCACGCCACGACCACGCGCGCCGCGCGCCACGCCTTCTTCGCCATCGGCCGCTTCGCGAGCGCCACGGACACCGCACAGCACCTGACCCTCGAGGCGCGGTTCGCGGAGGGGCACTTCGACGTGCCCGCCGCCCGCCGCGATCTCGGCAAGCTGCTCGCCGCCGAGGCGAAGATCTTCGCCCCCGATCGCCCCGAGATGCTGCGGGTGCTGGTCGTGCCGATGCCCCACGACGAGGACGCCGACGACCACGGCACCTCGCTGACCGGCTCGGCGATCCTGTGGATGGACGGCGGCCTCAAGTGGGGCGAGGGCCAGGCGCGACTCGCCGCCCACGAGATGTTCCACCTGTATCTCGGCCAGATCATCGACCGGGGCGGTGACGAGCCCGACGAGCGCACGTACTGGTTCTCGGAGGGCTTCACCGAGCACTACACCGACGTGGTGATGGCGCGCGCCAAGGTCTACGACGCGCAAGGGTGGCTCGAGATGCTGCGCCTCCGGGTGCGGCGCTACCACCAGCACCCCCAGTGCGAGACCCCCAACGACAAGGCCGAGATGCGCTGGGGTGGGGCGGCGATCCAGCTGCCGTACCTGCGCGGGTCGATGGTGGCCGCCTACGTGGACGCGGCGATGCGGCGTGAGAGTGGCGGCAAACGGTCGCTGGACGATCTGATGCGGACGCTGCTCGCCCGGGCGCGTCGGCACGAGCCGCCGCTCGACTCGGAGCGCATGCTGGGGGTGATTACCGCGGAGGCAGGCCCCGACGTGGCCGCAACGGTCCGGGCGGTGGCCCTCGGCGGACAGCGCCTGACGCTGCCCGTGGACGCGTTCGGGCCCTGCGTCGCCGTGACCGGGCAGGGCGCCAAGCAGGACGTGGCGGTGGCCCCGGGGGTCGACCTCGCCAAGTGCTTCGCCAGCCCCTGAGCGGGGACGAGGGCAGACCGCAACCCGGGCCTCCCACTTCGGGCGGCGTCCTGATACAACTGCGCCGGTGCTGATCGAGGCGGGCAAGGAGTGGGTCGTCGACGCGACGGGGTGTGAGCCATCGTCCCTCCGCGACCTCGCGCGGCTGAAGGACATCGTCGCGCTCCTCGTGTCCGAGCTGCGGCTCACGGTGGTGGGCACGCCGCAGTGGCACGTGTTCCCCGGCGAGGCGGGCGTCACCGGGCTCCTCTTGCTCGCCGAGTCGCACGTGGCGCTGCACACCTTCCCCGAGCTCGGGCTCGCCACCTTCAACCTCTACTGCTGTCGCCCCCGCGCCCCGTGGCCGTGGGAGCAGCGCCTGTCGTCGCTCCTCGGGGCCAAGGCCGTGACCGTCCGCTGCTTCGACCGGGGCGAGGCCGCACGCGCGAAGGCAGTCGAGACCAACGTCGTCTCTGTCGTCACCGACTCGGAGGGTACGTGACCGTCAACTGCCCGAACTGCGGCGGCCCCGTCGAGTTCAAGGCTGGCTCGTCGATCCTGGTGCAGTGTCCGCACTGCTCGTTCGGCGTCGTCCGCTCCGACCGCGACATCCGCTCCGTCGGCCTCATCGCCGATCTCGCGAAGACCGACTCGCCGCTCTACATCGGCCTCCACGGCAACTTCCGCGGCATCCCGTACACCATCGTCGGTCGGCAGCAGCTCGACCACGGACAGGGCCCCTGGGACGAGTGGTACTGCGCGTTCTCCGACGGACGCTGGGGCTGGCTCGCCGAGGCGCAGGGCCGCTACTACTTCACCTTCGCGGTCCAGCCGCCGCCGATCCCGTACGACCACGCGGTCCTCGGGCACCGGATCGACGTCGCCGGCCAGCCGTTCACCGTCGCCGAGAAGGGCTCGGGCCAGTTCGTCACCTTCGAGGGCGAGCTGCCGGCCGTGAGCACGCCGGGCGAGTATTTCGGCTACATCGACATCAGCGGCCCGAACAACACGTTCGGCACCCTCGACTACGGGCAGGGCAGCGGCCACGCCCCCGAGGCGGCGTACGTCGGCTACGTCGTGCCGTTCCCGGAGCTCGGGCTCCCCATCGATCCGGCGGCCAAGCGGCTCGCGGCCATGATGGGCAGCGCCGATGGCCAGCCCACCGAGGGCAACTCGCTCAAGTGCCCGAACTGCGGCGGCAACCTCGAGTGCAAGGCACCCGGCGTCAGCAAGCGCATCGCCTGCCCCTACTGCAACTCGCTGCTCGACGCTTCCCACGGGCCGCTGCAGTGGCTCGAGGTCCTCAACCAGCAGCAGACCATCCCCAAGATCCCGATCGGCGCCAAGGGCCGCCTCGACGGCATCCTCAAGGAGTCGGTGGTCACCGGCGAGGCCCCCGCCGAGTGGATCAACATCGGCTACATGACCAAGGCGTGCGAGGTCGACGGCGCCTGGTACTACTGGGACGAGTACCTGCTCTACCACCAGACCAAGGGCTTCCGTTTCCTCACCGAGGAGAACGGCCACTGGAACGTGGTGGTGCCGATCGAGGTCGGCGCGGTGCAGGTCGGCGCGGTCTTCGACAAGTTCGCCACCTGGCACGGCACCCAGTTCCAGAAGTTCTCCGAGGTCGAGGCGGTCGTCACCCGCGTGCTCGGGGAGTTCTACTGGGAGGTCACCATCGGCGAGGAGTCGATGGCCTCGACCTTCATCCACCCGCCCAAGGGCCTCGCGCTCCACAAGGAGCTCGAGGGCGACGGCGACCGCGAGGAGATCAACTGGTCGGTCGGCCACTACGTCGACGGCAAGGAGCTCTGGAAGGCCTTCTCCGTGCCGGGCACGCCGCCCGTGCCCTACGGCGTCTGCCCGAACCAGCCCTCGACCGCCAAGGAGAGCGCCAAGGCCATCGGGCTCATGAGCCTCGGCATGATCGCGGCGTGGGTCGTGTGCCTGATGCTCGCGGTGGGCGCCGCCAAGGAGAAGAAGGTCTTCGAGGAGAGCATCGATCTGCCGCTCCCCAAGGAGGACGTGGTCGAGAGCTACGAGCCGGGCGAGAAGGCCGAGAAGCCCGAGGCGGCCTATTTCTCCGAGCCGTTCAAGATCCCCGTGGGGAGCAACGTCGAGGTCACCGTCTCGACCGAGGTGCAGAACAGCTACCTCTGGGTCGGCATGGCGCTCATCCACGAGAAGTCCGGCAACGTCATCGAGCTCGAGGCCGAGCCCAGCTTCTACTCCGGTGTCGAGGACGGGGAGAGCTGGAGCGAGGGCAACAAGACCGTCAAGGTCTCGGCGGGCGGGCTCGAGCCGGGCACCTACGTGCTGCGCCTGCAGCCGGTCGGCGAGCCCGAGGCGCAGTGCGAGTCACCGATCGGGGCGACCGGCGTCAAGCGGTGCGCGAGCGCCTTCAAGGTCACGGTCGTGAACGACATCGCGATCGTCTGGCCGGGCATCCTGGCGTTCCTGTTCATCATCGCGTTCCCGATCATCGCGCTCATCCGGATGGTCACCTCCGAGAACAAGCGCTGGGCCGATTCCAACGTGGGGAGATGAGACGATGGTCGGAAGAATCATCTATGGCGTGGTCGGCGGCGGTTCGCTCCTGCTCTGGGTCGTCGCTTCGCAGGCGGGGTGGGGCGCGGGCGAGGCCAAGACCTACCAGCTCGATCCCTCGGTCCGGCAGTCGCCCGGTGGTTACCGCAGCTTCTTCTTCTGGCACTCGGGCTATCAGGCCGGAAAGTAGCTAGACTGCGCGCCCATGCGGCGTGCCCTGCTTCTCCTCCTCGCTTCCAGCTCGATCTTCGCTTGCAGCGCGGGCAGCAACCGCGACGACGGCACGGGGGTCCTCGACGGCGCCACGGGCGACGGCGGGCTCCAGACCGACGGCGGCGCCGACGGCCCGGTCGTCCTGCAGGAGCTCGACCTCACGCCCCTCAACGCGACGGTCTTCATCGACACCGCGAAGACGCCCGTGGTCGCCGCGACGGTCAAGTACACCGGCGCGCTCAAGGGGGAGGACGTCACCTCCGAGCTCGCGCTCACCCTCGACGACCCGGCGCTCGGCACGTTCGCCGGCACGGAGCTCACGACCGCCACTGCGCTGCCCGGCGGCGTGCTCGGCGTGACCACGGTGGTGACCGGCAAGGCGCGCGGCAAGACCGGCACCGCCAACCTCACCATCGCCGCGCTGCGCACCAGCGGCGACGCGCGCGACTTCTTCTTCCTCGAGCCGTTCAAGAGCCCGCCGAGCCCGAGCAAGGACGTGCTCAAGTTCGGCACCAACATCCAGCAGATCGACGTGGCGTTCAACGTCGACACCACCGGCTCGATGGGCGGCGCCATCGACAACTTCCGCACCAATCTCTCGTCGATCTTCGACGAGTTCAAGAAGTCGATCAAGAACGTCGGGCTCGCGGTGGTCGACTTCAAGGACGAGGGCGACGTCTGGGTCACCAAGGTGCTGCAGCCGATCACCACCGACCTGACCAAGGCCAAGAGCGCCGCCGCGCTGCTCTCGGCGAGCGGTGGCGGAGACGAGCCCGAGGCCGACATCTGCTCGATGATGCACGTGGTGACCGGCAAGGGCTGCATGACCACGCCCGCCCACACGCCCGCCCCCGGCACCTTCGGCGCCGTGGATTTCCGGCCGGGCGCGCTGCCGGTGGTGGTCAACGTCACCGACGCGCACTGGCACGATCCGTCGGGCGCCTACGGCCTCGAGAAGGACCTGATGCCGGCGTTCAAGGCCGCCAACGTGCGCTTCGTCGGCGTGACCGAGATGCACTACGCGAGCGCCGATCTCGAGGACCTCGCCAACTACCTGTCCGACTACTCGAGCTCCAACGTGCCCCCGAGCGCGTTCACCGGGTGCACGGCCGGCAAGTGCTGCACCGGCCTCGCCGGCGCCGAGCGCGACGTCGCGGGCCCGAAGAAGCAGTGCCGGCTCAACTTCCAGATCAAGGATGGATCCGGCCTCTCCACGCAGGTCGCCAAGGCCGTGGCGGCGCTCTCCGTCGGCAGCGCGTTCGACGTCACGGCGGTGCCGAGCAACGACCCGGAGAACCCCGACGGCGTCGACGCCCCGGCGGCGTTCATCGCCGGCCTCCGCGCCATGGACGAGGGCGACGCGAGCCGCGGCTGTCCCCCCACCGCGGCCAAGGACACCAACGGCGACGGCGTGAAGGACACGTTCCTCGCGGTGCCGGTCGGCACGCCGGTGTGCTTCGAGGTGTTGCCCAAGACCAACCTCGTGGTCCCGCCGAAGGAGAAGGCGCAGTTCTTCAAGGCCTTCATCGACGTCCTCGGCATGCCCGGCTCGGTGAAGCTCGATCGCCGCTTCGTGCTGTTCCTCGTGCCCCCCACCGACCCGATCGCGCGGTGAGCTGGGACGCGATCGTCGTCGGGGTCGGCGGGCTCGGCGCAGCCGCGGTCGACCACCTCGCGGCGCGCGGACTGCGCGTGCTCGGGCTCGAGCGCGCCACCGTGCCCAACGTGCTCGGGAGCTCGCACGGCCGCACGCGCGTCATCCGCAAGGCGTACTTCGAGGACCCGCGGTACGTGCCGCTCCTCGAGCGGGCCTATCCGCTGTGGGAAGCGCTCGAGCGCGACGCGGGGGTGTCCCTGCTGCGGCGGACGGGGTGCCTCGAGCTCGGCCCGCGGGGGCACGCGTGCATCGAGGGCCTGCTCGCGTGCGCGCGGCAGCACGGGCTCGCCCACGAGGTGCTGACGGCGGACGAGGTGCGGGCGAGATACCCAGCCTTCGCCCCGGGCCCCGAGGACATCGCGGTGTTCGAGGCCGACGGCGGGGTGCTGCAGGTCGAGGCCTGCACCCGCGCGCACGCCGACCGGGCGCGCCGGCGCGGCGCGGAGATCCGCGAGGGCGTGCGGGTCGCGTCGATCGAGCCCGCCCGAGCCACCGTCACGCTGGAGGACGGCACGCAGCTCTCGGCGGGCCATCTGATCGTCACCGCGGGCGCGTGGCTGCCGACGCTGTTGCCGGAGCTCCCGATCACCGTCGAGCGGCAGGTGCAGCTGTGGTTCTCGCCGGCGCCCGATCTCGGCGCGTTCCCCGCGTTCATCCACTTCACGGAAGCCGGGAATTTCTACGGGATCCCCGGCGAGGACGCCGCGGCCCCGATCAAGGTCTGCCGGCACCACGGCGGCCGCGCGACGACCGCCGACGCGCTCGATCGCGCGTGCGACGACGCGGACGAGGAGGTGGTCCGGGGGCACCTGCGCCGCCACCTCCCGCGGCTCGACGGCGCGCGGGCCGACGCCGCGGTGTGCATGTACGCCAACACGCCCGACGAGAACTTCCTCGTCGGCGCGTTGCCCGCGGCGCCGCGTACCGTCGTGGTCGGCGGCGGCTCGGGGCACGCGTACAAGATGGCGAGCGTCCTCGGCGAGGTCGCGGCGGATCTGGTCACCGAGGGCCGCTCCCGCTTCGACCTCGACCTGTTCTCGCTGGAGAGGTTCTAGACGATGGGCGCGATGATCCACAACGACGTGCTGCGCAGCGTCCGCTACATGCTCAACGTCTACGACGACACGCTCGTCGCGATGATCCGGCTCGGCGGCGGCGACGCAACGATCGACGACGTGCGGGCGTGGCTCGAGCGCGAGGACGCCCCGGGGTACCGCGCCTGCCCGGACTGGATCATGGGCGCGTTCCTCGACGGCCTCATCATCCACCGCCGCGGGCCGCGGGAGCCCGATCCGAAGCGGCCGGTCGACCCCGTGGTGAACAACAACACGGTGCTCAAGAAGCTACGGGTCGCCTTCGAGCTGCGCGAGGAACACCTCGTCGAGCTGATGACGACCGCGGGCTTCCAGGTGTCGCGGCCGGAGATGAGCGCGCTGTTCCGCAACCCGAACCACCCGAACTACCGGGCCTGCGGCGACCAGTTCCTGCGCAACTTCCTCAAGAGCCTGACCGCGCGGGTGCGGGGGACGACCGCGTAGCCGCTCAGGGGGCGCGTTCGCAGATCGGCGACATGACCTGGTCGCAGCTGCGGTCGGCCCAGCGACCACCGCCGACGACGCCGACGATCATGCGGGCGCAGGCGCCGCTGCCGTTCGGCTCGCCCGCGTTCCAGTTGTCGAACGTGACCGCCTCGCCGGTCGACCACTTGAACGAGGCCTTGGTGCTCGGATCCGTGGCCTTGCGCGAAAGGCCGATCCAGCGGTCGGTCGCGCCGATGCCCGAGGCGTAGTTCGTCTGCACGAAGGTCTGCTCGCCGTCGCTCGTGATGGCCACGAGGTGGGTGTTGCCGCCGGCGGCCACGCACGCCGCCTCCGAGGCCGCCCAGTTGCGCGCCGTCTCGAGGCGGAAGTAGCAGTGCCCGTTGTAGATCTTCGCGCCGGGCTCCGTGCACGGGAGGCCCGCGTCGGTGCTGGTCTCGGGGACCGTGCCCGTGTCGGTCGCGGTGCCGGTGTCCGTCGCGGTGGAACCCGTGTCGGTCGCGGTGCCGTCGGGCGCC
Organism: uncultured Polyangiales bacterium; assembly: GCA_964624885.1. GTDB lineage: Bacteria > Myxococcota_A > Polyangia > Polyangiales > JADJMO01 > JADJMO01. The sequence continues at coordinate 10,327 of CAZUZY010000113.1, forward strand.
GTGCCCGTGTCGGTCGCGGTGCCGTCCGGCGCCGTCCCGGTGTCGGCGGCGCCGTCGGTCGTGCTCCCCGTGTCGGTGCCGGTGCCGCCGGTGTCGTCGCTGCTCGTCTCGCTCCCGGTCTCGTCCGGGCCCGTGAAGCTCGCGTCGGAGCCTCCGCAACCGGCGAACAGGGCACAGGCGACGAGCGAGGGAAGGAAGTTGCGCATCCGTCCATCGTAGCAAGCAGAGGTGCACGTTCGTCAGGTGCCGTGCTCCCTACATCGGCCGCCTAGGTCCGCGTCGCCGCCCGCACCGGCACCGGCAGTCGGTAGCCCGTCCTGCGCGCCCGCTGCAGCCCGGCGCGCCGCTCGTCGTGCAGCTGCGCGAGGAACTCGTCGAAGTCCACCTGCATGGTGTGGCGGCGGCTCGCGACGTAGCGCGCGAACATCTTCGACCGCTCGCGCTCCATGTCGCGCTTCATCTCGGCGACGGAGGGCAGGGGGCTCTCGCCGCGGAGAAACGAGGCGATCCACTTCGCCTGCGCCTCGGCGAGCGGCATGATCGCCCCGAGCGGCTGGTAGAGCCCGACGAAGGCGAGGCCCGGCTCGTCGGGGTGGAACGTGCGCCGGTAGAGCGGGAAATCGTTGTCCTTCGCCGCGAGCCACGCCGGATCGAAGAACGGGAAGGTGACCTTGTACCCGGTGCACCACACGATGGCGTCGACGTCCTCGACCGTGCCGTCGACGAAGCGCACCCGGTGCCCCTCGAGGCGCTCGAGGTTGGGCTTCGGGGTCACGTCGCCGCGGCCGAGCTTGGCGAGCAGCTCGCTCGAGATGGTGGGGTGGGCCTCGCCGAGGCGGTGGTCGGGCTCGGGCAAGCCGTAGCGCTTCATGTCGCCGACGGTGAGCCGCAGCACCGCCTCACCGAACGCCTGCTTGACGCGGAACGGCACCCAGGCGGGGAGAGGGACCGACTGATCGAGCGGCCGGCCGAGGAGGTAGTGGGGGATCACCCACGCGCCACGGCGCATGGAGAGGAACACCTTGTCGGCGACCCCCTTGCGGCCGAGCTCGCACGCGATGTCCATCGCGCTGTTCCCCATGCCGACCACCACCACCCGCTTGCCGACGAGGTCGTGCGGCTGGCTCGGGTCGACGTAGTGGTGCGAGTGGAACTGCGCGCCGGCGAAGTCGCCGGGGAACGGCGGCGTCGGCAGGCTCGGGTCCCAGTGGTGCCCGTTGGCGACGATGACCGCGTCGTAGTGGCGCACGCGCCCGTCCTCGAGCGTCACCCGGAAGCAGCCGTCCTCGCGCGCCACGTTCGCGACGCCGGTCTCGAACGAGATGCGGCTCCGGAGGCCGAAATGGTCGACGTACGCGTCGAAGTACCGCGCGACGAGCTCGTGGTGCGCGAAGTCGGGGTAGTCGCGCGGCATGGGAAAATCCGCGTACTGCATGCGGTCGCGCGAGGTGTTGATGTGCAGCGAACGGTACGCGGACGACATCCCGTTCTTGTTGCCGAACACCCAGTTGCCGCCGACCCGGTCGCTCTTCTCGAAGCAGTCGAACGGCACGCCCGCGTCGGCGAGCGCCTTGATCACGGGCAGGCCGCTCGAGCCGGCGCCGACGATGCAAGCCCGCGGGAGCGGAGACCCAGGAGCCGTCACGGGAGGCATCACCGCACCCCCGCGCGCGCGGCGTAGTCACCGCTCGTGATGTGCGTGCCCCGCGGTGGCCCGGGCCAGAGCCACGAGAACGCGCGCGTGCCGTCGGCCAGCGTGAGCTCGGTCCGCGTGAAGAGGTGGGGGTGGCCCTCGAACTCGTCGAGCTGGACGAGGCGCGCGTCGTCGACGACGTAGACCTCTCCGTGCACGACGCCGCGCCCGGGGCGCATGCCCGGGTAGGGGCCCATGTCGAGCAGCTCGTAGCCGACCGCGCGCGCCGGCCCGAGCGACAGCGCGCCCGCGATCCGGCCGTGGTTTCGCTCGCCCCGCCGCAGCGTCCCGTAGACGAAGACCCGATTCACGCGGGGATGTTAGCGCGGGTCGGCCTTTGATATGAGGCCCCCGTGAGCGAAGACGATCAGGCGCCCGTCGAACCGACGCCGCTGCACGCGCCGAACAGCGAACCTTCTCCTGGTGGGCGGGTTCCGGGGGGAGCCACGTCAGCGGCGCCGCGCCGCATCTGGGGCCCCCCCCAGCGGGACGCGGCCGGTCAGGAGAAGGCGGAGGCCGATGGGCGTCGGGAGGCGCTCGGTCCCTCCAAGACGACCGCCACGCTGCTCCTGGTCACCGTGCTGGTCATCGCCACCTGCGGCCTGGTCTACGAGCTCCTCGCCTCCACGCTCGCGAGCTTCGTCCTCGGCGACGCGGTCATGCAGTACTCGACCGTCATCGGCGTCTACCTGAGCGCGATGGGCGTCGGCGCCTGGCTCTCGGGGTACGTCGTCGACGACGTGGCCAAGCGCTTCGTCGACGTCGAGATCGCGGTCGCGCTGGTGGGTGGTGCCTCGGCGCCGATCCTGTTCTTCGCCTTCGCGCACCTCTCGTGGTTCCGCGTGGTGCTCTACGGCGTGGTCGCGCTGGTCGGCATGCTCGTCGGCATGGAGATCCCGCTGCTCCTGCGCATCCTGCGCGCGCGCTACGCGTTCAAGGATCTCGTCGCGCGGGTGCTCACCGTCGACTACCTCGGCGCGCTGGTCGGCTCGCTCGCGTTCCCCATCTTCTTCGTCCCCAAGCTCGGCCTCGTGCGCACGAGCCTGGTCATCGGCGGCATCAACGCCGTCACCGCGCTCGCCTCGACCTACCTGCTCGACGACGAGATCAAGAAGACCCTCGGCCTGCGCCTGCGCGCCCTCGCGGTCCTGATCGCGCTCGGTGTGGGGGTGGTGGCGGCCGATCGCCTCACCCTGCTCGCGGAGGAGGGGCTCTTCGCCGACGAGATCATCTACGCCAAGCAGACCCCCTACCAGCGCATCGTCATCACCCGCGGTCGGGCGAGCTTCCAGCTGTTCCTCAACGGCAACCTGCAGTTCTCGAGCGCCGACGAGTACCGCTACCACGAGGCGCTGATCTGGCCGGCCGTCGCCGCCCGCGTCGAGGCCGGCGACCCGGTCAAGCGCGTGCTGGTCCTCGGCGGCGGCGACGGCCTCGGCCTGCGCGAGCTGCTCAAGACGCCCGGTCTCGAGGCGGTCACGCTGGTCGACCTCGACCCGTTCATGACCCGCCTCGCGCGCTCGCAGCCGCTGCTCAGCGCGCTCAACGAGAGCGCGTTCTCCGACCCGCGCGTCACCGTCGTGAACGACGACGCCTACGTCTGGCTCGGCGCCGAGAAGAACGCGGGCCAGAAGTTCGACGTCATCATCGCCGACTTCCCCGACCCGAACCACTACGCGCTCGGCAAGCTCTACACGACGCGCATGTACGCGCTGATGAAGCAGCACATGCTCGAGCGCGGGGTGCTCGCCGTGCAGTCCACCTCGCCGCTGTTCGCCCGCAAGTCATTCTGGTGCATCGCCCGCACCATGGAGCGCGCGGGGCTCGCGGTCGCCCCCTACCACGTGTTCGTGCCCTCGTTCGGCGAGTGGGGCTACGTGCTCGCCCGCGAGGGCTCCATCGCGCCGCCGTCCAAGCTGCCGCCGCTCGGCAAGGCGCTACGTTACCTGGACGACGCCACCCTCCGCGCGCTGTTCGTCCTCTCTCGCGACATGCAGTCGCTCGACGTCGAGGTCAACCGCCTCGACAACCAGGTGCTCGTTCACTACTACGAGGCAGAGTGGAAGCGGTATCTGTGATCGAACGCCTCGTCGGGCGGCGTCCGGCCCCGGCCCAGCGCCCCACGCGCTGGTGGCTCGACACGCTGCGGCGGCGCCGCGAGCGCATGTACGAGGAGAAGCTCGATCTCTCGACCCCCATCGTCTGGGAGTCCGAGGCCGAGCAGCGCGCGGCCATCGCGTTCTTCAACGCCGCCTTCCGCGCCGAGGAATCCGGCCTCAAGCAGGCCCACGAGCTGGCCGGCGTGGTCGAGCGCTGGGACCCGGAGCTCGCCGAGTGCCTGCGCCTCTACGGCGACGAAGAGGGCTGGCATCGCGAGCTGCTCACCGAGTTCCTGGCCTACCTCGGCGGCGAGATCAAGCCGATGGGCAAGGTCACCGGCACGTTCTACCGCCTCTACGGGCGCGCCGAGCGCATGGACACCATCGTCCTCACGAACCTCATGTTCGAGACGATCGGCTCCACCACCTACCGCCTCGCCCTGCGGCGCGCGCGCCATCCCGCGGTGCGGTCCATGCTCACCATCCTCACGCGGGACGAGTCGTTCCACGTGCCGCTCAACGTGCACTTCCTCCGCGAGCTGCTCGCCCACGAGCGCGCCGAGCACGGCCTCGCCACGGCGCTCTTCGCCAAGGGCCGCCTGCAGGGCATCTACCACCTGCTGTTCGTCTCCCTGCTCGGCAGCGCCTGGGCCAGCCGCCGGCGCGCGCTCGAGTTCGACAAGATCCCGTTCCCGGTGCTGTCGAAGGCCTACGCCGAGCAGCTCGCGCGGCTGTTCCTCCACGAGCACGATCTCGGTCTGCGGCCGCCCTCGGTGCTGCTCGCGGCCATGGGCTTCGAGCGCCGACAGCTGCGCACCGGCGACTCGGCCGTGAGCGTCGAGGCCGCCGAGGCCGCCGCCGACCGCACCCAGGTGCAGGTCACGGCGCTCTAGGAGCACGTCGAGATGCCGACCCGACGCGACGTGCTCGCGACGTTCCTCGGGGCGGCGTTCGCGGGGGTGGCCTGCAAGGGCAAGGGCGCCGTCGGCCACTACACCGGCGAGCTCCAGGGGCCGCGCTTCGACCGGGGCCACAAGCTGCGCGACCCGAAGGACCTCGCTGCCGTGCTCGCGCGCACCGATCTGCCCGAGCACAAGACGCGGGTGGCCGTGGTCGGTGGCGGCCCCGCGGGCCTTTCGGCGGCGTGGCGGCTGATCCGCGGTGGCCTCGCCCAGAAGGAAGACCTGCAGGTCTTCGAGCTCGACGACGTGGCGGGTGGCACCTCGCGCGGTGGCCAGTCCGAGGTCACCCGCTACCCATGGGGCGCCCACTACGTGCCCGTGCCGAGCGGCGACGCGCGCGCGCTCGGGGTGCTGCTCGAGGAGATGGGCATCGTCGAGGGCCACGAGGCCGACGGCTACCCGGTGATCGCGGAGCACGTGCTCTGTCGCGCGCCCGAGGAGCGCCTGTTCTACCGCGGGCGCTGGTACGAGGGCCTCTACCTGCAGGCCGGCGCGCAGAAGGAGGATCTGCGCCAGTTCCGCGCCTTCAAGCGCGAGCTGCAGGGGTGGCGCAAGTGGCGTGACCTCAAGGGCCGCCGCGCCTTCGTGATCCCGACGGCCCGCGCGAGCGACGCCGAAGAGGTGCTCGCGCTCGACGCCACGAGCATGGCGCAGTGGATGGACCAGAAGGGCTTCACCTCGGCGCGCCTGCGCTGGCTCGTCGACTACGCCTGTCGCGACGACTACGCGCTGTCGCTGCAGGACGCGTCGGCGTGGGCGGGCCTGTTCTACTTCGTCTCCCGCATGAACGACCTCGGCGCTTCGTCCGAGCTCATGACCTGGGCGGACGGCAACGGCGGGCTCGTGCGCTACCTGCTCGGCGTCGTGGCCGACCGCGTGCACCTCGGCAAGACGGTCGTCGACGTGCGCCCGCGGGGCGAGAAAGAGGTGGTGCTCACCTACCTCGATCGCGACGGCACGCCCCGGCGTCTCGTCGCCGAGCGGGTCATCCTCGCCGTGCCCCGCTACGTCGCGCGGCACCTCTGTCCGAGCCTCGCGGATCGCAAGGAGGAGCTGGCCTTCGACTACGGCGCGTGGGCTGTCTGCAACCTGCACCTGAACGCGCGCGGCGCGCGGCCGCAGGGCGTCGCGATGGCCTGGGACAACGTGCTCTACGAGAGCCCTTCCCTGGGGTACGTCTCGGCGACCCACCAGGAAGGCAACGACCACGGCCCGACGGTGTGGACCTGGTATTACGCCATCACCGACCCGGGGAAAGAGGCGCGCAAGAAGCTGCTCGACGCCCACTGGCGTGACTGGGCCGACGTCGCGTTCGCCGATCTCTCTCGCGCGCACCCCGACCTGCACGAGCTCGCCGACCGCATCGACGTGTTCCGGTGGGGGCACGCCATGACGCGCCCACGGGTGGGTGCACGACGTGCGCTGCGCGAAGCCGCTGCGCACGTGCCGGTGGGCAGCGTGCACTTCGCCCATACGGATCTCTCGGGTGTCGCGATCTTCGAGGAGGCGCACGACCACGGGGTCCGGGCCGCCGAGGAGGTGCTCGCAGCCCTCTCGTTCCAGGTGCCCTCGATCCGCTAGGGTGGGGGCGTGCAAGCGGTCGCTCCGCCGACGCCCAGTGGGCCTCCCAAGACCCGGTCACCGTGGCTCTTCGGGCGCGACCTCGATCTGATCGCGTTCGTCGGCCCCGTCGTCGTGGCCATCGCGTTCGTGCTGATCGGACGCGCGGTCGGCTTGCGCAGCACCCCACCATGGGCGTTCCTGACCTGCGTCATCGTGGTCGACGTCGCGCACGTGCACGGCACGCTCTACCGCGTCTACCTCGATCCGGCCGAGGTCGGGCGCCGAAAGCTGCTCTACCTCGGCACGCCGCTCCTCGCGTACGCGGCCGGCGTCGCGCTGCATCTGTCCGGCGGCGCGTTGCGCTTCTGGCGCGTGCTCGCCTACTTCGCCGTGTGGCACTTCGTGCGCCAGCAGATCGGCTGGGTCGCGCTCTACCGCGTGCGCGCCGGAGAGCTCTCGGACCCGGACCGCAAGCTCGACCGCTACCTCGATCCCGCGGTCACCTACGCAGCCACGCTCTACCCGCTCGTGTACTGGCACGCGACGCTCCCGAAGCGGTTCTCGTGGTTCATGCGCGGCGACTTCTTCGTCGTTTCACAGCGCGCCGGTCAGGCCCTCCTGCCGTTCGCGCACGCGCTGTGGGTCGCGTTGTTGCTCGCCTTCGCGCTGCGGCAGCTCCAGCTGCTCGCGACGGGGCGTGCGGTCAACGTCGGCAAGGGGCTCGTGATCGCGGGCACCGCGCTGCTCTGGTGGCTCGGCATCGTGCACTGGAACGACGACTACTCGTTCACGGTGACCAACGTGCTGCCCCACGGGATCCCTTATTTCGTGCTGGTCCTGCTCTACGCCCGGCGACGGTTCACCGACCCCGACGCGGCCCCCGCGCGCCTCGGTCGCCGCCTGTTCGCGGGGGGCGTGACCCTCGCGTTCCTCGCGCTGGTGCTCCTCGCGTTCTTCGAGGAGTGGGCCTGGGATCTCTACGTGTGGCACGACCACGAGCCCATCTTCGGCGAGGGCAGGGTGCTCTCGCCGACGACGCTCGCGTTCCTCGTGCCCCTGCTCGCGTTGCCGCAGGCGGTCCACTACGTGACCGACGGCTACGTCTGGCGCGGCCGCGAGAACCCCGACCTGCGCAAGTACCTGTGAAAGCAGCGAGCGGCACCCCTCGGCCGCTCGGTGCGGTGCAGCTCGGTGGCTACTTGAACAGCTTGGCGAGGGCGTTCGCGTCGCCGGCGGGGAGCACGGGCTCGATGCCGGCCTCGGTCATGGCGGCGGCGGCGCTCTCGTCGTCGGCGAAGGCGAGCACGCGCGTGCGGCGCGTGGCCTCGTCGCGGCGCAGGGCCGTGGCGAGCCGCGCGACGTCGAACCCGGCGTGGGTCGACACGAGCAGCGCCTCGGGCGGCTCCTTGGCCGTGGCGATCAGCGCGTCGTAGGGATCCTCGAAGAGGAGCACGTCGAAGCCCTTGGCCTTGAGGGCCTTCTGGACCGACTTCTGCGCCTGCTTGTCGGCCTCGAGCACGTTCACGCGACGCTTGACCGTCGCGAGCTCGGCGGGCACCGGCAACCCGGCGTTCTGGCAGAGGGCGCGCGCGTCCTCGGCGCGGACCCGGAGGAGACCACCAGGAGACGTCAGGGCGGCCAGGCGCCCGGTACGAACCCAGTAGTAGACCGTCTTCGGATGGACCTGCATCATCTGCGCGACCTGGGCCAGGCGCAGCAACCGCTGTTGGGGCTGTTCAGCGAGCATATCTCGACACCTCTCACGACAAACGAGCGACGAGCGTCCCAGCCCCCGGGGTTCCGGAAAAGTACGGTGTCGGGAGGGGCGAGCGCAACCCCAATCGCTCGGCGCGAGCGTCGTTTCACGAAGTCTGCGGAGAAGTCGCGGCGACGAGCGCCGAAAAGAGCGCTGCGTGATCGTCGAGGCGCAGGTAGGCGCGAGTGGGACGCGCGGCTGCGCCGGGCACGAAGCCGTCGAAGCGGATCGCCTGCGCGCCGGCCTCGATCGCGCCCACGACGTCGGCCGATTCGGAGTCACCCACGTGGACCATCTCGGCCAGCTCGACGCCGAGGGTCTCGGCCGCCAGCGCGAAGATGCGGCGATCGGGCTTGGCGATCCCGAGCACGCCCGAGTCGAGCACGCGGCGGAAATAACGGTCGAGGCCGAGCTCCGCGACGAGCGCGGCGAGGTGGCCCTCGCTGTTGGACGTGATGACCAGCGGGATCGCGCGCGCGGCGAGCGCGTCGAGCAGGTCGCGCACGGCGGGCGGGACGTGGCGCCAGAGGTTGCGCGTGGCCTGGCCACGCCAGAGGGCCTCCACCATGGCCTCCACGTCGGCGATCCCGGGCGCGCCGGCCACGACCAGCGCACGCACGAGCGCCCGCCAGCCGGCCTCGTGACCGCCGCCGTCCGCGACGACCTGGTCGTGCGCCGCGTAGGCCGCCGGCATCGCGGCGCGCACGGCCTCGAGGTCGACAGCGGGGCAGTGGGGACGCAGCCGCGACGCGACCTCGTCCAGATCGAGACCCACCAGCACGTGACCGAAGTCGAAGGAGACGCCGCGCACGCGGGTCACAGATCGGCCCCGCACTTGCCGCACCGGGTCGCCTTCTCGTCCTCGAGCGCGCCGCAGGCCCGGCAGCGGACCTTCACCACCTCGCGCGCGGCGAGGGAAGGCGGCGCCGCATCGCTGACCACGGCGGCGATCGAGCTCGGCCCTTCGGCGGCGCGGTTCTCGGCGAGCAGGCGCTCGCGCTCCTCGTAGAGCGCGGCCATGCGCTCCTCCCGGGCCTGGCGTCGACGCTCGTCGGCCTTGCCCGCGAGGATCCGCAGCACGAACCAGGCGACGCCGAGCGCGCCCAGCAGCAACACCATGTTGGTGCTCATGAGGCGGCGGAGGCTAGGGCGCCGAGCGGCGCGCCACCACCCCGGCGTGAGGACTCCCCGCGGGCGCGGTGGCGGCGTTGATTGGGCGGGAGGGTTCGTCCGTCGTACGCTGGGAGAGGTGACCGACGTGCGCGACCTGCTACCCCGGCTGGGCTCGGCCCTGCTGCCGCTCGCGGCGTGGATGGCCTGCGTGCCGAGCCGTCCCTCGGCGCCGGCGCCGACGGCGGTGGTCGCGAGCCCGCGCGGGTCGGATTCGGGCCCTGATCTCCGCGGTCCGAAGAGCGAGCACCCCGACGCCCTCGGCCGCCTGCTCGACGCCCCCTGGGGAGGCCGCAGCGACAAGCGGCGCACCATGACCTTCGCGCTGCCCGACGCGGCCAACTGGACCCACGTCCGCTACTACGGGATCACGACCCTCGCCGGGTATCGCTACGGACCGGATCACCACGTCGCGCTCGCGGCCTTCGCGTTCGAGCCAAAATCCCGGCCCGCCACGCTCGCGGGGTGCGTCGAGAAGTTCCAGAGCTGGGGCGACAAGCGGGCGAAGGACTTCGACATCCTGGTGGGCGAGGCCCGGGTCGAGTCGATCGCCTGGCCGCCCGCGGCGCCGAAGGCCGGCGGCGCCAGGGTGTTCGTCCTCGACGCCGAGCGTCGTTCGCTGTTCGGCAACAAGAAGTACGCAGCCGCGTACGCGATCTACCAGGCCTGGGACGATGCCTGCCTGGGGGTCGGGTTCGCCATCCCGGAGAAGGACGCGGAGACCGAGGCCCGGGCCCTCCGCGACAAGCTCGTGCGCGACACGCTGCCGACGATCACCGTGCGGGCGGGTGCGGGCGCCCTCGCGCTGGAGGCCAAGAGCGACGTGGACTAGGGTCGCGGCCGATGCACCGCTCCACCCTTGCCACGGGGATCTCCACGGGCGCCCTCCCGGGGCCCCTCCTCGGCCTCCTCGCCGGCTCGCTGGTCCTCGCCTGCAGCGGCCCGCCGAAGCAGCCGGCCTGCGAGGCGTGCGCGCCGT
>CAZUZY010000114.1:0-20513 GCA_964624885.1 uncultured Polyangiales bacterium
CGCGTCGCGAGCGCGCTCGCCGCCTGCGCGTCCCTCGGCCTCGTGGCCTGTTCGGGCGACGGCGCGACCACGGCGGACGACACTGGCGCCCCCGAGGTGGGCGACGACGCCAGCGATACGGGTGTCGCCGCCGACAGCGACACACCGGAGACGACGACCGACGCCGTCGGCGACGCCCCCTCCGACGCACCGACCCCCGCCGCCAAGCTGCTCGCCGCGCTCGGCAGCTCGGTGTGGAACGGCAAGCAGACCCGCGCGGGCAAGGAGCGCGCGATCGAGCTGCGGTTCAGGGCGGATTCGCTCGAGTGGGCCGAGATCCGGAACCCGTTCGGCCCCGCGCGCTACCGCGAGCTGCGCACGTTCACCCCCGACGCCGACGGCAAGACGCTGCGCTCGGTGGTGCTCTCGCCCGCCGGCTGGCCGCCCAACCCGGAGAACGGGCGCAAGGACGAGTGGACGGTGACCATCACCGGCAGCGCGCCGCGCACCCTGACCCTCACCCGCAAGGGCGGCGCGACCGAGACGTTCACCGAGGGCGAGTGGCCCAAGCCCACGAGCGGCCTCACCGCCATCGTCACCGTGTTCTCCTCCACCGGCGCCACGTCCGACGCGTTCTGCGGCACGGGCTCGTTCGGCACGATCAACCACAAGGCCCTCTGGGACTTCGCCCGCGGCAAGAGCCTCGAGAAATCCCTCGGCACCGACACGGTGGCCGGCGCGCGCCTGCTCAACTGGACCGACCCCTCGGGCAAGAGCTTCGCCATCACCGACGTGGACGGCTTCCGCACGCTCGGCGGCACCGACCTCTCCGACCAGTTCAACTTCCTCGTGCGCTACATCGGCACCATCAAGCACCCGGGCGGCGCGTTCTCGATGCGCGAGCTGAACGACGACGTCGAGGGCGCACTCTGGGCCTTCGTCGGCCCCAAGGTCGGCAGCAGCGCGCTCTCCGACCTGTTCCTCGAGGTGCACAGCAAGGCTGCGGCGGACAGCACCGCCGACGAGCCCTCGACCACCTTCGCCGCCGGCGACGTGCCGGTCGAGATCCTGCTCCTGCGCTGCGCCAAGACCCTCGTCAGCAACCAGTACGACGTGCAGATCAAGCTCGGCGGCGGGGCGTTCCAGCTGGTCGGCAACGCGCCCTCGACGCCGCAGTTCGACGACGTGCTGTTCCCACCCGCCCTCTAGCGCGCCCCTCACCACACCTGTTGCGGCGTGCCACACCCGTGCGGGCGCGCTGCGTCTTCTTGCCTCACGCGAACCCGGAAACCCGGCCGATCGCGCGCGGCACGGCTCCTGCTCGAGCCCTCCTCGTCGCCTCGGGAATCGCGGTCGTTCGACCGGTGTTGCCGAGAGAGAAAGGAGGTCTTCGTGATCGCTTGGAGCTTCCTCGTGTTCGGACTCGGCGCAGTGGAGCCTTCGCCCCAGGGGGCCTTGCAGGTCGGCACCGGCCAACCGGTGATCGTCCGCCTCCAGGGTCACGAGGGCGCGCGCAGCGAGGACCCACCGGCGTTCCTCGAGCTCGCGACCGCGGGCGGCAACGGCCCCCTGTGGCCGCTCGCTCCGGGTCAGACGTTCCACACCGTCCGCGCCGAGGAGGCGGGCGACTTCGAGCTGCGTCTCCTCGTCGGCGACCAGCCCGAGGTCGTCGCGCGCATGCCCCTGCGCGTGGAGCCGAACACCACGCGCCGGCCATGAACGACCCCGAACCGAGCGACGACGGCGAGGAGCTCGACGACGACGCGCCGACGCTCCGCATGCGCGTCGAGGAGCTGCCGTTCGCGCAGGAGCCCGAAGAGCGGGGGTGAGCGGCGTCGGGTGAGACACGTCGCCCGATGTCGGGGCAGAGGCGCTCAAGCCACCCGGTCGAGGGCCGTTCCACCGAACGAAGATGGCCGCCTCTTCTCGCGACTTCCCCGGCCTGGCCGACACGGTGACCCACCACCGTTTCGCGCCCGACGGCGCGTTCCGGGCGGAGACCAGCCGGGGCCACCGCAGCCTCCGCGGCGTCGCCGCGCTGGCCGCCCACGCGCAGACGGTGGCCCAGCAGATGTCCCAGGGGAGCGACGCGCCGCTGGTCGAGGCACCCGCGCGTCGCATCGTGCGGCGCGACCTCGTGGCCGCCCGCGGCGAGATCAAGCTCGTGCACGACGAGCTGGTGTTCGAGCCCGAGGAGGATCGCCTGCGTGGCTACGCCCCTCGCGTCGAGGTGCCCGTCGACCGCGTCCGTCAGGTCTCGTGGGACGCGGAGCGCTCGGTGGTCTGCATCGCGACCGAGCAGGAGGAGCTCGCCTTCGACGGCATCGGTGCCCGGCCGCTCCTGCACGCCCTCTCGCTGCGCCTCGACGGCCCCCCCGATCCTCGCGCGGTGAACCTGTTCCCGGTGCGCGTGGGGCGCAGCGCCTCGGTGCTGACCCCCGCCACGTTGCTGTGCACGGCGCGTCGGCTGCGCATCCTCTTGACCCTGCCCGATCGCGACGAGCTGCTCGACATCCTGTTCGCGGAGCTCTCCGCGCTGCGCACGCCGCGCCCCGACCAGGTGACCCTGGTGACGCGCGACCGCGAGCTCCTCGTCGACGGCGCAGCGTCGGCGCTCCGTGAGCTCCTGACCGAACGTCTGTCGGCCGTCACCGAGGGTGGGGCCGAGGAGCGCCGCCGCGCGCCGCTCCCGATCGGCACCGAGCTCGTCGAGACCGTGGTCGCCGAGCTGGCCAAGGGCGAGCTGCGGCCCGTGCGGGTCTCGGTGTCGAACGCCCGCGTGGTCGTCGACGGCATCACGGCCGAGGGCTCCCCCGCCGGGCTCGTGCTGAACGCCGACCGGGGAGGCCTGCGCGTCCGCGGCGACGCGATGGCCCTCGAGCTCGCCGAGGGACCGGTCACCGTGCGCCTGCGCGGACCCGCGAGCCTCCGCCTCTCCCAGCAGCTCAACGGTGGAAAGCAGGGCCGCGAGAGCCTCATCCCCGTCCCTCGCCGGGGCATGCGCGGCCGCACGAGCGACGAGCAGCGCGAGTGCTTCCGCGCGAGCGCGCCCTCCGGCTCCATGGTCGAGATCCGCCCCATCGACAGCGGCGGGCAGACGATCGGCCCCACCGAGCAGGCCGGGCTCGTCGACCTCTCGCCGGGCGGCTGCCGCATCCTCCGCGCCAACGCCCTCGCGCCGAACACGCGGCTCTGCGTCACGATCCAGCTCGAGGAGGCGTTCTACGACCTGCACGCGCACGTCGCCTGGGCACGCCCTGCCGTCCGGGGCTTCTACCTCGGGCTCGCCTTCGACGCGCTGCCGGTGGCCGCGGTCACGCCCCTCGAGCGCACCTGGATGCAGTTCCAGCGCGGGGGGCCGACCCTGCGCATCAGTGGCCACAAAATGCCGGCTGTGGCGGTGACGGCGCCGCCGCCCATCACCACCGCCTACCCTCCTGTCGACGCCATGCCCACCTGGCGTCCCCCGAGCGAACCGGGTCGTCGCGCGCGTACCTGACGGCCGCGCACGGGCGCCGCAGCGCGTTGACTCCCCTGCGCGCCGAACCCTACAACGCACCGCGTGAACCCCATCGCGATGCTCTCCATCATCGTTGGTCTCCTGGCCGCGTTCGCGTGGTCGGCGAACCGCCGCTTCCGTCTCCTCCAGGTCGGAGGGCCGGTCGAGCGCTTCGACTCCATGGGCGACCGCCTGAAGCGCACGCTCGGTGTCTGGCTCGGCCAGAACAAGATGCACCAGTACCCGGCGGCGGGGCTGGCGCACAACCTGGTGTTCCTCGGGTTCCTCGTGCTGCTGTTGAACACGCTCATCCTGTGGGGTCGCGGCTTCGACGCGAGCTTCGGGCTCTTCGTGCTCGGCGTCGGTCAGCCCCTCGGCACGGTCTACAACCTGCTCAAGGACGTGTTCGCGCTCGCGGTCATCGTGGGCGTCGCCTACTTCTTCTACGTGCGCCTGGTGGTGAAGCCCGCGCGCATCACCCAGAGCAACGAGGCGTTCCTCATCCTCGGCATCATCTGGACGATGATGTTCGCCGACATCTTCTACAACGGCGCCGCCATGGTGCTGCACCAGAAGTACGCCACCTACGGCGCGTTGGACAACGAGCTCCGCGGCAGCATCGACAAGCTCGTCCTGCACCGCGCCCGCGAGGCGCGCGTGGGCCAGGTGCACTTCGAGGCGCTCGAGCCGGGTGGCAGCGCCGCGGCGATGCTCTTCGCCGGTCTCTCCCCCAAGGCGCTCGTGCTCATCGCGCAGATCGGGTTCTGGACGCACTCGTCGCTGGTCCTGATCTTCTTGAACATCCTGCCGTACTCGAAGCACTTCCACATCATCACCTCGTTCCCCAACGTCCTCTTCTCCGACCTCACCCCGCCGGGCCGCCTGCGCCCGATCGCCGAGAAGTCCAAGAACGCCGAGACCGGCGAAGAGAAGGCGATGACCGAGGTGATCATGGAGCGCCTCGACACGGTGACCTCGGCCGAGGACACCATCGGCGGCGAGGGCTTCGGCGCCGGCCGCGTGGAGCACTATTCCTGGAAGGCGGTCCTCGACTTCTACACCTGCACCGAGTGCGGCCGCTGCAGCGACAACTGCCCCGCCAACCTCACCGGCAAGCTGCTCTCTCCCAAGCAGCTCACCCTCGATCTGCGCAACTACCTCTACGAGAACGAGGGCCCGATCCTCGAGCTCGAGAAGGGCCCCCGCAGCGCCATGATGCATGGGCCGGCTGCCAACGCGGAGACCACCGAGGCCGAGGGCGAAGAGAAGAAGCCCGCCGCCGACGCCGCGCCCAGGGCCTACGTCTCCAAGGACCTCGTCGTCCCGAGCGAGCCGGCGAGCGGCATCATCCACCCCGACGTCATCTGGGCGTGCACCACCTGCCGCGCGTGCGAGCAGCAGTGCCCTGTCCTCATCAGCTACGTCGACAAGATCGTCGACATGCGCCGCAACGTCGTGATGGTCCGCGGCGAGTTCCCCCACGAGCTGCAGCGCCCGTTCCAGGGCCTCGAGACCAACGGCAACCCGTGGAACCTCTCCCGCCTCGACCGCGCGGCGTGGAGCGACGGCCTCGACGTCAAGACCCTCGCCGAGCACGGCGAGGCCGAGGTCCTCTACTGGGTCGGCTGCGCGGCGAGCTACGACGACCGCGCCAAGAAGATCGCGCGCGCCACCGCCAAGCTCCTCGCCGCGGCCAAGGTCGACTTCGCGATCCTCGGCCAGGAGGAGTGCTGCACCGGTGACCCGGCCCGCCGCGCCGGCAACGAGTTCCTGTTCGCCACCCTGGCGGAGCAGAACGTGGCCGTGTTCGAGCAGTACAGCGTCGCCAAGAAGAAGGTCATCACGACCTGCCCCCACTGCTTCAACTCGCTGCTCAACGAGTACGCCGACTTCGGCGCGAAGCTCGAGGTGGTGCACCACACCGACTACCTCCTCGGCCTGCTCGAGGCGGGCAAGCTCGAGGTCAAGAAGCAGCTCGCCGAGAAGCTCGTCTACCACGACAGCTGCTACCTCGGTCGCTACAACGAGATCTACGACGCGCCCCGCGCGCTCCTCACCGCCATCGGCAGCAAGCTCGTCGAGGCCGAGTGGTCGCGCGAGAAGGGCCTCTGCTGCGGCGCCGGCGGCGCGCAGATGTGGATGGAAGAGAAGGGCACCGACCGCGTGAACAAGAAGCGCACGCTGCAGCTCCTCGACACCGGCGCCAAGTCCATCGCCACCGCGTGCCCGTTCTGCATGACCATGATCACCGACGGCCTCAAGGCCGAGAACAAAGAGGAGTCGATCCAGCAGCTCGACGTGGCCGAGCTCCTGCTCAAGGCCTGCGCGCTCGAGGACGCTCCGAAGACCGACGACGGCCCGAAGGAAGAGGCCGCCGAGTGACTCGCTAGCGCGCGCCGACCGCGACGAGGTACGCCTCGATCGCGCGGCGCCGCGGGGGATCGAGCTTGGCGCGGCCCGACATCGCGCCCACGATCGGCGGCCACTCGTGCGCCTTGCGCGAGTTGGGCAGCGGCAACGAGTGACAGCCGCTGCACGCCTCGATGAAGCGCGCGCGTCCCTCTTCGAGGTAGGCCTGGGTCGCGTCGGGGTAGCGATCGTGGACCGCCAGCGCGTGGGGCTCGGTGGCGTGGGGCACGGGGCTCGCACCGCAGCCGGCGAAGCCCACGGTGACCACGATCGACGAAACGACGGCTCGAAAAGACATTCGTGTCGGCCGGAGCATACACCACTTGTTTTTGAAAGTCACTTTCACTACCAAGCGGAGCCATGCGCTCTCGCCTCCTCGCCGTCGCCTGTGGTCTGACCTGCCTCGCGCTCCCCGCGGTCGCGTCCGCGAACGAGCGTCACTTCGGATACTCCTACGAGTCCGCGGTGCTCCCCGAGGGCTCGCGCGAGATCGAGGTGTGGAACACCTACCGCACGGGCCGGGCGCGCTTCTTCACGCAGATGGACCACCGGGTCGAGTTCGAAGTGGGCCTCACGAGCCGGCTGCAGACCGCGTTCTACGTGAACTTCTCGGGCGTGGCCGAGGACGGCGTGAACGGGGTGCAGACCAGCCGCTTCGACTACAAGGGCATCTCGTCCGAGTGGAAGCTGCGGCTCAGCGACCCGGTCGCGGATGCCCTCGGCATCGCCCTCTACGGCGAGTTCGCGCTGGCGCCCGACGTGTACGACATCGAGGCCAAGATCATCGTCGACAAGCGGATCGGCAACCTGCTCCTCGCGAGCAACCTGATCTTCGAGCCCGAGTGGGAGCGCAAGGAGAGCGAGGCGGAGATCGAGCTCGCGGCCACGCTGGGCGCCTCGTATTTCCTCCTGCCCAACCTGGCCGTCGGTGCCGAAGGCCGCATCGAGACCAAGATGACCGACGAGGCCACCTCCGGCGTCGCGGCCTACGCCGGCCCCACCGTGGCCTGGTCGAGCAAGGACGTCTGGGCGGTGTTCACGTTCCAGCGTCAGCTGCCCGCGCTCAAGAAGGAGAGCGGCGGCGGCAACTACCTCCAGGACGGCCACGAGCGCTACCAGGCGCGCGTGCTCTTCTCGTTCCACCTCTGAGCGCCAAGGCCGAGGAGGGTCCGGGGTCTGTTCGGCGATGCGGGCCCTCGCCCTGTCCCTCTCGGTGCTCGCCGCCGGCCTGGTCGTCACCAGCGCGGCGTCGGCCAAGCGGCGCCTGGGCTTCCCGTGCGCCGGGTGCGTGCTGGATCCGCCGCCCGCGGGATCGGCCGCGCCGCTCGTGGTGGTCCTGCACGGAGATGCCGGCGCGGGCAGCCCCGACGTGCACGGCGCCGCGGACGTCTTCGCGAAGGAGGCCGCCCTCCGCGGCATCGCGGTGTTCGCGCCGCGGTGCCCCGCCGACAAGGGTTGCGCCGCGGGCTCGTGGTGGCAGTGGGAGAGCGGGGATCCCACGAAGTGGCTCGAGGCCCAGGTGCAGGCAATCGAGACCACCTACGCCATCGATCCCGAACGCATCTACCTCGCTGGCTGGTCCGGTGGCGCCTCGTACCTCGGCTGGTGGGCCGGCGCGCTCGGCGGACGCTACGCCGCGGTGGCGCACCTCGGAGGCGGCATGCCGCCTCGCGACAAGGGGTGTCCGCGGTGCAGCCTGCCAGCGCTGTTCGTGGTGGGCGATGCGAACCCGCTCCATCACCTCGCCGTCGGTCTCAAGGAGCGCTACCTCGCGTGTGGCGCCGACGTGCGCTGGGACATGCACGCCAAGGTGGGGCACGCCGGCGAGTGGAGCGCCGTGCACGCCCCGGGCGCCGCGGCGACCATGCTCGACTGGTTGCTCGCGCACCCTCGGAACTGCCCGTTGCCCGTCGCCGTGGGCGCGGCCGTCTCGGTTCCGCTCGCGTCGACCTTGGTCACACCGACCCCTGCACCGACGACACCCCATGGACCACCCCCGCCGGCCCTGACCCATTGTGGTTGCCACGCGGCAGGTGGGCACGAAGACCCCCGCGGAGTGTTCGCGCTAGCTCTGCTCCTCGTTCTGCGGCGTCGGCCTCGCTAGACTGGGCGCGTGCGCCTGCTCTTCGTCCTCGCACTCCTCGGGCTGTCCCTCACCACGGCGGCGTGCCGTGGCGACACGGTCGGCGCGCCTCCCGCCGACGGTGCGCCCGACGTGGCCGACGAGACGAACGTCGGCGACGCCCTCGGTGACGGCTCCGTCGGAGACACGAGCCTCGGCGACAGTGGTGTCGGCGACGGGGGTGTCGGCGACGGGGGTGTCGGCGACGGGGTGCCCGAGACAGTCCCCACCGACGGAGCGCTGGATCTCGGCGCCTACGACGCAGTGTTCGACGGCGGTTGCACCTCCTCGTCCACCAACCTCGTGCCGAGCTTCGAGAGCCTGTCGGGGTGGGGTGTCACGGGCTTCTCGCCCACGATCATCGACGGGCCCTGTGGCAAAGGGCTCCACCTGCAGGGCACGGCCAAGTACGCCGACATCCGGCACCGCTTCTTCGGCAGTTGGCCGAGCGGCACGGTGGTGCACATGCACGCGTGGTTCCACGCCAACGGCGTCCTCGGCGGCACGCCCCCGGGCGTGACGGCGATGTTCGGTCACAAGGTGGACGGCGGAGAGGTGCTGGGCAAGGAGGTGGGGATCGACGCGAATCTGCAGCCCAAGTGGGTGTGGATGGAGGCGACGACCACCCTCGACGCCAACGAGACCTTCTTCGACGTGCTCGTCAGTAGCGTCCGCTCCGACGGGGTGTTCGACGACTTCTACCTCGCGGGCCTCGCGGTCTACGTGGACCCGTGATGCTACACTCGGCGCCGTGCGTCGGTCCGTGCGAACCCTGACCGGCGGGCTCCTCGTCAGCCTCGTGCTCACCCCCGCGTGGGTCGGCTGCCAGGGTGACCCGGTGGCGGCCCCCGACGTCGGCGATTCGAGCGTCAGCGATTCGAGCGTCGGCGATTCTGGTGCACTGGACGCGAGCGAAGGCGGCGTGGACGCGAACGATGGCAGCGTGGACGCCCGCGAAGCCGCGGTCGGGGACTGCGTGGCTCCGCCGGTGAACCTCGTCCCGAACGGAGACTTCTCGGGCGGACTCTCCGGGTGGAGCCCGTCCGACGTCTCGACCGAGTTCTCGACCGGCCCGTGCGGCCAAGCGCTGCACGTGCTGACCACGGGCGCCTACGGCGGGATCAACTACCAGGTCAAGCACACGTTCCCAGTGGACACGAAGCTGCGTTTGCGGGGCTGGTTCAAGAGCGCGACCGCGCCGACCGGGGTGACGCCCGCCGTGTTCGCGACCCTCTACCACCCAGGCGACGCCGGCGAAGCGAGCGACAGCGAGGTGTGGACCGCGGTCACCCTCGAGACGGGGTGGAAGCTCTCCGAGGCCACCCTCGTCACCAAGCACGAGGAGACCTCGTTCACCTTCGTCGTCGCGAGCCGCCGCACGACCGGCGGCGACGACTTCTACGTCGCCGGCCTCGCGCTCTACGTCGAATGAGCTCGGCGACCCCGCGTCACGACGGCGACGAGGCCTGCGTGACGGCAGGCGTCTCCGCTGGCTCGCGGCGAACGCCGCCGGGCGGGCCGAACACGTGCCCGAGCGCCTCGCGCAGGCTCCGTGAGCGCCGCACGTCGCGGGCCATGGCCGCCCACTCGTGGAAGGCGATGTGGAACGGGTGGAACGTCTCGATGTCCTTGGTGAGCCCGAACTCGACCCGGGCGCGCTCGGGCGCGAAGGTCCCGAACAACCGGTCCCACACGATGAGGATGCCGGCGTGGTTCTTGTCGAGGTACTCGGGGTTCTTGCCGTGGTGCACGCGGTGGTGGGACGGCGTGTTGAACACCCACTCGAGCGGGCCGAGGGTGCGGATCGCCTCGGTGTGGATCCAGTACTGGTAGAGCAGGCTCACCGCCTGCTGGGTGAGCACCGCAAGCGGATGGAACCCGAGGAGCGGGAGGATCCACCAGAAGATCGGCGCCGTGAACGGCGTGGTCCACGACTGGCGCAGCGCCGTGGAGAGGTTGTAGTGCTTGCTCGAGTGATGGTTGACGTGCGCGGCCCAGAGCAGGCGCACCTCGTGGCTCGCGCGGTGGAACCAGTAGTAACAGAAGTCCTCGGCGAAGAAGAGCAGCACCCAGCTCCACCACACCGTCGTGGGCAGGGTGAACAGCCGGTGCTGGTAGATCCACGTCATCGCCGCGAGGCTGCCGAGCTTGGTGATCGCCGAGATCCCCACGTTGCCGAGCCCCATCGCGAGGCTCGCCGCGGAGTCGCGCCCCTCGTAGCCGCGGATGTCGGCGCCCTCGCGCAGCGCGCGCCGCGCCCACAGCGCCTCGACGAGCATGGTCACGAGGAAGATCGGGATCGAGAAGTAGATCAGCGTGGACATCGGCGGCTCACGGCGAGAGGAGGTGGGCGAGCTCGCGCAGGGCGAGGCGGCGGAAGAAGGCGAGGTTCTGCGCGTCGTCGCGCAGCGCGGGACCGAACAGACCGACGGCAGCGCCCTGCATCGCGTAGACCACTGCGTCGATCACCAGCGACGAGTCGACGTGGGCCGCGAGCTCGGGGAACAGCGCCTCGGCCTCCTCGTGGATGCGTGCTCGGTGCGCCGCGAGCACGGGCTCGAGCAGGGCCTCGAGGGCCGGATCGGTGCGCGCCACGACGTAGACCTCGAAGACCGCGCGCAGCTGGTCGCTCCGGAACACGCGCCAGAGCGAGGCCACCGCCACGTCCACGCGGGCCTCGAGGGGCGCGACCGCCGGGCGCGCGGGGAGGGCCGCCCGGAAGTCGGCGACCAGACCTCGCAGCAGGTGGGCGACCGTCTCGGCGAGGAGATGGGTCTTGGTCGGGAAGTGCTTGAACACGGCCCCCTGCGAGGTGCCCGCCGCCTGCGCGACGGCGGGGGTCCCGGCGCCGGCCAGGCCTGCCTCGACCAGACGCTGCGCCGACGCCTCGACGATCCGCGCGCGCGTGACCACCGCGCGGCTCTGGACGGGCAGGCGCATCTCCATCCGCAGGGTTCTAGCAAACAAACGTGAGTTGTCACTCACTTTCTGATCCGGCCGAAAACCGTTGGGTTTGTTTGCCCCCACCGGCTGCCTCCGCTAGCCGGACGCTTCCCATGGCCGCCGCCGCCCCCGAGTCCGAGCCGGTGTCCGAGCGGCCTTCCGCGCCCCGGCCCTTCGATCTGGCGCGACCGAAGGCCCTGCTGTCCGCGCACGGGCGGGCCCTCGGCGTGGTTGCCCTCGTCGGGGTGATCAAGGCCTGTTCGGCGGGTGGGCCACCGCCCAAGACCCTCGACGGCCTGACCAGCGCGCTCGGCAAGGCGGCGCACGTGGTCGTGCGGCCGCACGATTTCGTGTGGGAGGCGAGCGACGGCCTGTTCGCCGACTACGGCGACGGGCGCCGCATCCTGTTCCTCGGGTCCGAGAAGGCGGGCACCCCCCGCGACCTCTACCGCGCGCGGGTGCGACTCTCCCCCGAGGGCCGACCGCTCGAGATCCGCGACGTGGTGAACCTCACCTCCACGCCGTACGGCGACGAGCAGGGCCTCGTGCGCGACGCCACCGGCGAGCGGGTGGCCTTCGCCACCTACGCCTACGGGCAGCTGCAGGGGCTCACCGCGCTCGACCTCCGTGGCGAGGGCCGCGCGGCCAAGACCAACGGCGTGGTCGACCGCGCCATGCTCTACATCAGCAACATCCAGGAGACCGGCGACGGTCGCGGGATCCTGCGGGTGCAGGTGGCCCTCGAGAAAGAGGCCACGAGCGCGGTGCTCCGCTTCGAGGGCGGCGTGCTCGTCGCGCAGCTCGCGATGGCCCAGGGCGGCGTGCGCACCGCGCGCGTCGACATCGACAAGGCGGAGCTCGTCACGCCGGTCGACGGCGTGAAGGCGGAGCTCCTGATCCGCATCCCCAAGCGCCCCATCCACTGGCTCGTCGACACCGTGCGTGCGATCCCCTGGATCGGCCCGGAGCCGATCGCGTGGCTCGAGGCCAAGGTCTGGGAGTGGAAGGACAAGCTCAAGCGGGTCAAGCACGGCATCGGCTCGACGGCGCCGAAGGACGTGCTCAAGGCCGACGCCGAGAAGATCGCCGCGCGCCCGCTCGATCCGACTGCGGCGGGCGAGGACGGCGGCTACTGGCCCCCGAGCCCGGTGCCCACCATCTACCAGACGCCCGAGGAGGGCGAGGGCCAGTGGGTCGCCGTCCAGCAGGAGTGGATGCGCCGCATCCCGGGCGCGCCCTCGCCGTTCTACCGCACGTTCGTGCGCCCCGATGTCCAGCGGCCGTACTCGAAGATCATCCTCCTCGCGATGGACACGCGGCAGCTCGACTTCGACATGGAGGCGGGCGTCGAGGACCCGAAGCCCACCGTGGGCTCGTTCCACGGCACCGGGCGCATCCCGCGCGAGCCGGCGATCGCGCGCCGCGTGGTGGCCGCGTGGAACGGCGGGTTCAAGACCGAGCACGGCCACTACGGCATGATGCTCAAGAAGCGGGTGCTCCTGCCGCCCGTGCCCACCGGCGCCACGGCCATGGTGATGGACGACGGTCGGTTCGGCATGGGCTCCTGGGCCCCCACCAAGGACATCGCGACCGACATCTTCTCGTACCGCCAGAACATGGATCCGCTCGTCGAGGACGGCGTGTTCAACCCGCGCAAGCGCGTGTCGTGGGGCGCGGTGCTCGTCGGTCAGCCCAAGCTCACCGGTCAGCAGACCGAGCGCTCGGGGCTGTGCATCACCAAGGCCAAGCACACGCTCTACGTGTGGGGCGACGACGTGGGCCCCGAGGCGCTCGGCAAGGCCATGCAGCTCGCGGGCTGCGACTACGGCATGCACCTCGACATGAACCCGTACCACACGGGCTACGTGTTCATGACCTTCGAGGACGCGCAGCTCAAGACCGGCCACAGCGAGACCCTCACGCCGCTCATGGCCATCGGGCCGCGCCGCTACATCGACTACAACCCGAAGGACTTCTTCTTCGCGCTGCTGCGCGATCCCACGCCGCCGGTGCTCACGACGGCGAGCGGGCCGGTGGCGCTGGTCGCCGACGAGGGGGTGCAGCCCCCGCCCAAGTGGTTGCCTGGGATCTTCAAGGGCCAGCTCACCGGCAAGAGCGAGCCGATCAGCATCAGCGTGTTCGACCCGGGTCGGGTGCGCTGGGTGGTCCGCGCCGGCACGAGCGAGAAGCTCACCGCGCCGCACGAGCTCGCGGGCGACGACGCCAAGCGCGCCATCGCCGCCATCGGCTTCGGCAGCCCCGAGGCCAAGCACCACCTGGGCCTCGCCATCGACGGCAAGGTCGTCACCCCGATGGTCGCCGGCGAGGCCACGCTCGCGGTGAAGCCCGACGGCCAGCTCGCGGTGTTCCTCGCGAGCGAGACCCCCGTCGGCACCGACCTCGTGCAGGGCACGCTGCTCGTGAACGACGGCAAGCCCGTCGACCACGCGAGCCTCGGCGGCCTGTGGCTGCGCCTCGCGGTCGGCGTCACCAAGGAGGGCCGCGTGGTGGTGGCGCGCGCCAAGCTCGGCGGCGACGACGCGCTCGCCCAGGCCCTGATCGACGCGGGGTGCGTGCGCGCGATCCTCGCGCGCGGCCAGGCCGACGGCTTCGTGGCCCGCGCGGGCACCCCCGAGGCGCCGATGAGCAACTACCCGCAGACAACGCTCTACGCGCTGGCGGTCGGCATGGCGCCGCGCGCGTTCCGCACGGACAAGGACGCCAACGGCAAGGCCCTCTACCCCGCCGTCACCAAGGCCGTCCCGTAGCGCCACGGCCGAGGAGCCTCTTTTCTCGCAACTGCCCCGGACCTCCTGCCGACACCTCGGCGAAGGAGGTCACGATGAACATCGAACAGCTGCAGGGCGAGCTCGCCCGCCAGGAGGCCGTGCTCGCCGAGCTCGAGGCGCGCGCGCCCGAACACGTGGACACCGAGGTGGCGATCGAGCCCGCGCTCGACGCGTGGGTCGAGGAGCGGCTGCGGACCCTCCGCGCGCGCCCCGCCCCCGTCACCCCGCGCTTCGCCGTCCGCGTCTGAACCTCGACTCGCTGCCTCCCGGAGATCCCCATGACCATCATCGCCAAGAGCGCCCTCGGCGCCGCCCCCCTCTCGCTCCCGTCCACCAAGGAGCTCGCGCCCGTCGGCCTGAGCAAGATCGGCCTCGAGACCGGCCTGCCCCCTTCGCTCTCGATGAGCGACCTCGTGAGCTGGCTCTCGTCCCACATCCGCTCGACGGACACGGCGATCCGCAACGACATGGCGGGCATGTCGTCGCTCAAGGACCGCCAGGCCGCGATCTCGCGCCTGACGAGCGAGCTGCACAACCTCAAGCTCGGCGCGGTCGATGGCAAGTGCCCCATGACCGAGGAGTCGATCCAGGCGCTGAAGGACCTGCGCGACACGCTGGGCCCGGACGCGCAGAAGACGATCGACGGACTGCTCGGGAGCCTGGAGTACCCGACGCACACCGAACCGACGACGAAGGACGATCCCACTGCCTTCGCGCTCGGCGGCTTCTACTACAAGACCGTCGAGGACCCGCCGCGCATCACCACCAGCGCCCTCGACGAGGGCGTCAAGTCGCTGGGCGACGCGCAGCAGGCGCTCTCCAGCGAGAGCGAGATCGGCATGATCCGCCTGCAGAGCGCCATGAGCGCGCGCGGCCAGCTGCTCTCGCTCGTCTCGAACATCCTCGCCTCCGTCAACGAGACCGCGAAGGGCATCGTCGGCAAGGTCGGGTCGGCATGAGCGCGCCCGTCCCCTGGCTCGACGCGTTCCTCGCCGGCGAGTCGTCGCTCACCCCGACCCAGCACGCCCTCGTCCTCGCGCTCGGCACCCGCCACTACGAGGAGGATCGCTTCGGCGACGCGGCCGACCTGTTCCGTCTCGCCGCGCTCGACCGCCCGCAGTCGAGCCGCGCGTGGTTCTCGCTCGCGAGCTGCCACGAGGCGGTCGACGACACGACCCGCGCGGCCTCGCTCTACCGCCTGGCGCTCGCCGCGCCCGAGGACGATGGTGGCCACGCCCGCGCCCGCCTCTACCTGGCGCGCTTGCTCGCCGCGCAAGGGAGCCCGGGCGAGGCGGAGTCGGTGCTCGAGCCGCTCAGCGAGGACGAGCGCGCCGAGCTCGCCGCGGACCCCGACCTCGGCGGCATCCTCGAGCAGGTGAGTCGCGCCCCCCGCGGGCGCAGCGCCGGAGGGTCGCGGTGATGCGCGTCGAAGCCGCCCGGGTCTCCCCCACCCCTCTCGCAACGCCGCCCGCGCGCCCGCTCGGGCTCGGCGCGCCGCTCCTCCCCCCCGCCGATCTCGACGGGGCGCTGGTGGCCCTGGAGCACGACGCCCGGAGGAACGCGGCGTCCATCGCGGAGCACCGCAGCGCCTCGGCCAAGGCCGATCGCGACCAGGCCATCGCCGACGCGAAGAAGGCCGAGGAGGCCGCGAGGTCGGCCGAGTCGCGCGCCGGCTTCTGGGGCAAGTTCGGCGGCGTCGCCAAGGTCGTCGCCACCGTCGCCGCCGTCGTCGGGGGCGCCGCGGCGACGGTGTTCTCGGCCGGCTCGGCCGCGCCCGCCGCGGTCGCGCTGTGTGGGCTCGCGCTGTCCATGAGCTCGCCCTACATCGGCAAGGCGTGCGGCAAGACCGCGGGCGACGTCGCCGCGTGGACGGGCGTCGCTGCGTCGCTCGTCGGCGGCGGCTGGTCCGCGCTCGCGACGACCGGCGTGAAGCAGACGGCGCTCGCCGTCGGCACCCAAGCGACAGCCCGCCTCGTGGAGGGCGGCGCCCGCGCGACCGAGGGCGCGGCCGTCATCGCCGAGAAGCGCGCCCACGCCGAGAGCCTGGACCACGAAGCCGAGAGCGCGCTCGCACGGGCCGCGCTCAAGCGCACCGAGAACGAGCTCGCCGAGGTCGTCGAGCTGCTGCGCGAGGTCGAGGCCTCCGCGCGGCGCGCGATCGCCACCGTCCAGAACATCGTCAAGGAGCGCGAGAACGACCGTCTCGCGCTCCTCCAACCGAGGGCTTTCGCATGACCATCCAGGCCATCCACGGCGCGCGCAGCGCCATCGTCGAGCGCGAGGTCTCGCCGAGCGGCGCCGCCAACAGGAGCGCGACTCCGTCGCTACCAGGCGCGGGGTACGAGTCGCTGGGCCTCGAGGCCCTCACGGCGCTGCTCGCCGTCGAGAGCGCCCAGGAGCAGCAGAAGACGATGAAGGTGTGCGAGCGCGACGCGAGAGCGAGCCAACTCGACGCGCTGCGTGCCCAGGCCGAGGCCCAGCGCGCCCGCGCCGCCGACACCCGCAAGGAGGGGCTCGTGCAGGGCGCCGTCCAGATCGCTGGCGGGGCGCTCACCATGGCGTCGGTCGCCGCGGGTCCGAGCGCCTCGGCCAAGAACAACGACGAGTGGCTGCGCGCCGACGCACGCGTGCCGGGCGCCGACGCCCGCTGGGTCTCGGCATCGGGCCGCTACGGCGACTTCGTGCAGTCCCTCGAGCGCCGGCAGAAGGCGATCGAGACCCTCGGCACCACGACCACCGGCCTCGCGCGACCGCTCGCGCAGGCCACCTTCGGCGCCGCCGCGATCGACCACGAGGCGGAGGCCAGCGCCCACGGCACCGACGCCAAGTTCTGGGAGAACGCGGCCTCCGACTACGCCGAGCTCGCCCACGCCGCCGCGGCCTCGGCCGACAAGCTGCGCCAGCTGCTCGGCGCGGTCGCCCAGGAGCGCACGATGCTCGCCCGCACGCTGACCCGGATGTGAGGGCCGACCGCGCCCCTCACTCCGCGACGGCGCCCCTCACTCCGCGACGGCGCCCCTCACTCCGCGACCGCAATCGTGTCCTTCTCGGAGCGCGCCTGCTCCTCGGCGAGGACGGCGCGCGCGGCGTCGACGGTCACGTCCCCGAGCTCGCAGATGCGGGCGGCGACCTTCTCCACGAGCTCGCCCGACGCCCCGGCGGCGATGGCCACCGAGCGCGCATGCAGACCCATGTGGCCCCGCTGGATGCCGTCGCTCGCGAGGGCCCGCAGCGCCGCGAGGTTGGCGGCGAGGCCGACCGAGGCCGCGATCATGCCGAGCTCCGCGGCGTTGGTCACGCCGGTCATCGCCAGCGAGAGCCGCGCGGTCGGGTGCACCCGCAGCGTGCCGCCGACGATGCCGAGCGCCATGGGCAGCTCGATCTTGCCGACCAGGTGCTCGCCCTCGCGCCGCCAGGTGGCGAGCGGCGAGTAGCGCCCCGAGCGGGCCGCATAGGCGTGGGCGCCTGCCTCGACCGCGCGCCAGTCGTTGCCGGTCGCGATCACCACGGCGTCGATGCCGTTCATGATGCCCTTGTTGTGCGTGCACGCGCGGTAGGGGTCGAGCTCGGCGAAGCGCGAGCCCTCCTCCATGCCCCGCGCCACGTCGGCGCCGGAGAGCTCCTCGGTGGCGAGCGCCTCGAACGGCACCCGACAGGTGACCCGGACGCAGCGTCGGTCCGCGAGGTTCGACAGGATGCGGAAGTTGCAGCGGCCACGCGCCAGGAGGGCGAGCTCGTCGCCCACTCCCTCCGCGATCGAGTTGACCAGGTTGGCGCCCATCGCGTCGCGACAGTCGACCAGCACGTCGACCACCATCATGCGATCGCTCGGCTCTCCGAGGACGCGCACGACGAGGTCGCGCGCCCCACCGCCGCGGGCCACGAGGCCGGGCACCGCGGCGTCGGCCATGGCGAGGATGTCCTCGCGACGGGCGAGGATCCGCGCGCTCGCGGACTCGGCGTCCTCGACGTCGACCAGCTGGATCTGCGCGACCACGATCGGCGGATCGGCCTCGGCGACGAAGCCGCCGCCCTCACGCACCATGCGGGCCGCGTTGGACGCCGCGGCCACCACCGAGGGCTCCTCGATGACCATCGGCACGATCACCTCACGCCCGTTGACCTGCACGTTGAGGGTGGCGGCGAACGGCAGCGCGTAGGTGCCGAGCACGTTCTCCACCGTCTTGTCGCTGGTCACCACGTCGAGCCCTCGCTCGCCCGCGGCCGCCAGTGCTCCCTCGGGCAGGCCCGTACGCTCCTCGACGACCGCGCGACGCTCGTCGACGGAGAGCTTGAAGAAGCCGGGGATGCGGGAGCTCATTTCAGTGGGCACCTTCGTCGACGAGGTGGACACCGCGCGAGGCGACGCCGAGGGAGACGGGCTGGAGGCCGAGTGCTTGGAGGGTAGCTTCTTCATGGGTGGTCGGTGGGCGGGACGACAGGAACAGGGCGATGTCGCCGCCACCCGCCCCGGATGGCAGCAGCACGGAGTCGATGCCGGGATCACGCAGCACGTCACATGCCCGGGCGACTTCCGGGGGGACGAGCGGCAGATCGAGGGCCTCGCCGAGGCTCGCGAGGCCCGTCACGTGCTCGGCGGCCGCGGCCAGGAACTGCGCCCGATCATCCTGGGAGACGGCCTCGGCGCCCTGGTGGGCGGCGCCCTCGAGACGGAGCAGCGCACGACGTACGGCGGGGTGGGTCTCGCGCTCGGCCAGGCGGTCGAGCGCGTCCGAGGTGCGTGCCGAGCGTGGCAGCGCGTACGCGCGGAGGACGAGCCCCGACGGCAACCGGGCCGGCCGGGACTCGAGCTGGTCACCGACACGCCGCACGACCACGACACCGAAGGTGGCCGCCGCGACGTCGGCACCCGAGCCGCGCGGCTGCACCTCGCGGTGGGCCGCGAAGGCCACGTCGAACACGCGCGCGAGGTCGAGCGGCCCCTGCTTCACGAGGAGCAGGGCCGCGGCCGCGACCGCTCCCGCCGCCGAGCCACCGAGGCCGAGCTTGCGACCGTCGAGCTCGAGCTCTCCGACGTCGATCGCGGGCACCGGCGCTCCGAGCCGCCGCGCCACCGCGACGACCTCCGGCCGCGCGGACGGTGCCCCGACCGACGTCGCATACGCGAAGCGATCGACCGCCAGCACGACCGCGGGCGCACCCCGCAGCACGGCGAAGGCGCCGGTCGTGAAGAGCTTGCCCGGTGCGGCGGCCCTCACACGACCTCCACGCCGTCGCCCGGCACGGCGACGAGGATGCGCGCCGCGTGGGGCTCCAACGCGGCGGCCACCCGCGGGGCGTCGGCGAGCGCCGTGAGCACCTTCACGTGCGGGCCGGCGTCGATGGTGGCCCACGCGCCGACCCCCGCTGCGCGGAGCGCCCGCACCGCCGAGAGCAACGCCATCGTGGCCGGCTGGAAGTACAGCAGCGCCGGGTCGCTCGCCATCATGCAGGCGTGCATGCGCAGCGCGCTCGCCTCCGTCGCGACGCCGAGCGCGGGCAGATCACGGGCCAGGACCGCGCGCCGCACCTCGGCGAACAGCTTCGGCGCGTCCGCGACCCACGCCGGGTAGTACGGCGAGGTGTCGCGGCAGTGCTGCATGCCCGAGGTGGAGCCGACGCTCTTGGGCGCGAGGGTGACGGCACCGACCACCACCGCGACCTCCCAGTGTTCCTTGGGCGCCACGACCGCAGCCGCGGGATCGTCACCCTCGGCTTCGCCGGTGCCGAGCGCGACGAAGCCGCCGAAGACGCTGCGGGCGGCGCTGGCCGAGGCTCGACGCGAGAGGCGGCTCACCTCGGCGAGCGGTCGCTCGACACCGGCGGCGGCCAGCGCTGCACGGGCCAGCGCGGCGAACCCGCTGGCGCTCGAGGCGAGGCCCGACGCGGTCGGGAAGCCGTTCGCCGACTCGACCCGCGCGCGGTGGGCGAAGCCCGCGAGGGCGCGCACCTCGTCGAGCACCCGTGTCACCCGCGTGAGCGGCTCCCCGTCGACGGCGACGCCGCCCAGCGTGAACACATCGCGGTCGAGCGCGGCGTCGAACGTCACGGTGGTGCGCGTCTCGAGGCCGGCGAGCGTGATCGACAGGCTCGGGGTGGCCGGCACGTTGCCCGGCAGAGGCCGCTTGCCCCAGTACTTGGCGAGCGCGATGTTCGCGCGGGCGAGCGCGGTCGCCTTCACGAGGTCGTCCTCTGCGCGACGGGTGCCGCGAAGCCCTCGATCCCGAGGGATTTCCACGCCTCGAGCACCTGCTCGGTCTTGCCTGGCGCGAGCGCTATCGCGCAGCCACCACCGCCGCCACCGGTGAGCTTCGCGCCGAGCGCGCCCGCCTTGCGCGCGGCGTTGCACGCGAGCTCCAGTCGCTCGGTCGACACGAGGAGCGAGGCGAGGAGCGCGTGGTTCAGATCCATCAGCTGGCCGAGCTCGTAGAGGCGGCCGTCCTCGATGGCGCCGACGGCCTTCTTGGCGAGCGTGTCGATGCCATCGAACGTGCGCTCGACGACCTGCGGGCGACGCTCGAGCTGCCGTGCCACTTGGGAGACCATCTGCCGTGTGGAGGCGGCCTCGCCGGTGTAGGCGACCACGAGCGACAGTGGCTCGCGCGGCACGAGGGCCCGCGGCGCCTCGCCACGTCGGAACGCGAGCACTCCCCCCCGCGCGGCGACCGCCGCGTCGACCCCGCTCGGGTTGCCGTGGAACACCCGCTCCCAGGCGTTGCCCGAGGCGGCCGCGGTCTCGTCGTCGAGCGCCCGGCCGTCCGCCTCCGCGAGG
>CAZUZY010000115.1:0-20489 GCA_964624885.1 uncultured Polyangiales bacterium
GACGCGCGGCCCGTCCCCGGCACCCGCGCGCGGCTGCGGCGGAGCGCGCTCGCGGTCTTCACGAGCACGCTCGTGGCCTGCGGCGGCACGACCACCGAGGATCCGGGCAAGGACGCGGCCGCCGACGGCGTCTCCGACGGCAAGGTCGACGTCGCCGTCGACGGGCCGAGCGATGGCCTCCTCGACACGGGTCTCCTGGATACGGGTCTCTTCGATACGGGCATCGACACCGGCGGCGCAGCTCCCCCCTACGGCATCCCGCCCGAGGACTCGGGGTTCGACGGCGGTGCGACCGACAGCGGCTCCCCGGGCTCCGACTACGGCGCGCCCCCGCCCAAGGACGCGGGCTGACGTGTCCGAGCTCGACGACCTCGCCCGCAAGGCCTCGGCCCGCGCCGCGCTCCGCGCCGGCAAGGACGCCGCCCGCAAGGCGATCGAGGACCTCACCCTCTCCGACGAGGAGCGCGCCGCACGCGACGAGGCCGAGGCCAAGGCGGCCAAGGCGCGCCGGTGGAAGTATCTCGCCTTCGGCGTCATCGGGCTCTTCTTGCTCATCGGGCTCGTGGGGATGCTCGCGAGCCTCTGGAAGTATTTCCTCGGGCTCGCGCTCCTCGCCGCGCTCGCCGCCTACGTCTACTGGCGCCTGCGACCGCTGCTCTCGGCGCGCAAGGTGCGGGTGGCCGAGGAGGTCGAGCGCACGCGCGTGGCCGACGAGAGCAAGCAGCTCGAGGCGGCCCGCGAGGCCGACGCCCTGGCCGCGGAGCGCGCTGCCGTCGCCGCCGAGCGCGCCGCGATCGCGAAGGAGCAGGCGATCGAGGACGAGCTCGCCGCGCTCAAGGCGAAGGCGCGGAAGTGAACGGCGTCACGTGAGTGGCATCGGGCGCCCTGCGCGGGCGTAGACCGCCGCGTAGACCGCGCGCACCGGCGCCACGTCGAGCGCGCGCAGGTTGGCCGGGTTCTTCCACATCGTCTCCATCAACGGGTGCCGGCGCCCCTGCTGCTCGTAGGTCCAGAGCTTGTGCAGCATCTGGATCTTGTCCGCGGCCTTCACGAGCTTGGCCTCGAGGCTGTCCCCGGCCTCCGACGCCTCCCACGTGGGCACGAGCGCCGCGGGCAGGATGGCGTGGGCGATCGCCCGCTCGGCCTCGTGCAGCGCGGCGTCCACCGCGGGCGTCTTGACCGGCATGGGGACGTCCCCGAGTCGGGCCTCGGGGGCGTCGTGCAGGAGGGCCATCGTGAGCGCGACCTCGCCGTCGACCGTGAGCCCCTCGGCGCGGCACGCCTCGACCAGCATGCGGGTCAGGAGCGCCACCTGCAGCGTGTGCGCGGCGATCGACTCGCACGGCGAGATCCCTCGCAGCAGCCACCCCGTGCGGGGCAGGTCACCGAGGGGATCGAGGGCGTCGAGCGTGGCGAGGATCTCGTCGGGGCGCATGGTGCCCGCTCTCGCGGCCCGCGCCGCGACGCAAGGCTCGCCGATCACTTCGGGGGCGTCTTCTGCGGCGGCACGTAGCCCGGGTCGCCGCACACGCAGCGCTCGCAGTCGTGCTCCTTGTCCCAGGTGCACGCCGGCGCGGTGAGGCACTTCACCTGGGGGCTGTCGGGGCACGAGCGCGGCGAAGGATTGCGACAGCCGAGCGCGAGGAAGACGCCGAGGACGAGCAGACGGGCCATGCCCCCGCCGTAGCAGCGTCGGCCCCCGGCCGGTGATAGGTTCTCCGCCATGGACCCGAGCGACTTCGACGCCTCCCAGATCGACGCCCTGTTCGAGCTCATGGTCATCGCCGCCGCGGCCGACGACGAGGTCGGCGCCGAGGAGAAGAAGGAGCTCGCCGAGAACCTCGAGGCGCTCACCAAGGGCCGGCTGCCCGCCGGCGGGTTCGAGGCCGCGTTCGCGCAGGCGCTCGGCCTGCTCGCCATGGAGGGCCGTGACGCGCGCCTCGTGACGGTCAAGCAGCGGCTCGGGGGCCCGGAACGTTGCGAGGCCGCCCTCGCCGCCGCGATCCGGGTGTTCGCCGTGGACGGCGTCGTGCGCACCTCCGAGCGCGAGGCGATCCTCGAGATCGCCGAGGCCCTCGGCGTCGACACCGATCGCGCCGCCGACCTCGTCCGATCGCTCGCCTAGCGGGGGTCGCGCGAGGGCCCGAGCACCTCGGCGAGCCTCCGTTCGAACGTCTCGCGCTCGCCCGTGGAGCCGGCGGGGTAGACCCTCATCCGGCCGCCGAGCAGCAGGTTGCTCGCCGCGATCCCCATGGTGAGGATGCGAGAGTCCACCGTCAGCAGCACGTCGAGCGAGACGATGTCCCGCAGCCGACCGAACACCCACGACGTGAGCCGCGCGCGGGCGTTGGGCTCGTAGCCGCGCAGCGCGGCCCAGTCGTGGAAGATGTGGATCGGTCGAGCCTCGAGCAGGGCGGCCTCGATCGCCTCGACCACCGGCCCCACGAACGGCGAGCCGAAGTAGCCGCGGTGCACGGTGAGGACGACGTCGGGCCGCGGTCGGCACGTGCGGAGCTCGGCGTCGTCTTGCGAGAAGACGCGGAAGCCTCCCTCCTCCCTCAGCTCCACCGGGTGAGGATAGCTCGCCCCGCGGACGCCCGCGTCACTACCGCCCGCGGGCCAGGTACACCGCGAGGAGCGCCACCGTCGCGCCGAGCAGGAGCCCGAGCGCGAGCCACTGCCAGGCCTCCTTGCGCGGCGTCTCGGCGACCGGCTTGCGCAGTGCCCGCAGCGCGGCCCGGGCCTCGGTGCTCTGCGGACGCACCTCGAGGGCGGCGTCGAGATCGGCGCGCGCGGCCTTGCTCTGGCCCAGCTCCTCGAGGAGCTTGGCGCGGTAGACCAGCGCCCGGTCGTTGCGCGCGTCGGCGCGGATCACCTCGTCGAGCAGCGCGACACCCTTCTGTGGGTCGCCCGCGAGCCCGGTGAGGTAGCCGAGCAGCGTGCGGTACTCGCCGTTGGCGGGGGTGCGCTCGGCGGCGCGCGCGGCGAGGGCGAGCGCCGCCTCGAGGTCGCCCGAACGCAGGAGCGCGAGCGCCTCGCGGTGATCGTCGGCGGCGCCGAGCACCCGCATGACCTGGCTCGATCGCAGCGGGTCCACGCCGCGACCCAGCGACGAATCGCGGAGCGAGTTGCCGGCGGGCGCCACGGCGTCGGCGTCGAGCGGCGGCGCGTCGGTCCGTGGATCCTCGAGCTGCCGCGCGAGGACGAGCGCGTAGAGCAGCGCCACGGCGACCCGCTCCGGCACCACCGCGCCCGAGGCGTAGGCCGCGAACGGGAGCGGTCGTCCGTCCTTGATGCGTTCGATCAGGGCCCGCTCTTGCTCGTCGAAGTCGAAGCGATCGAGGGTCGCGCCGGGGCGGATGCGGACGGGCTCCTCGGCGCGCGTGGCGAGCACGGCGCGGCTCACCTCGCCCCCCGAGCCGACCGCGAACGTGCGGCAGAGCGCGAGCAGCCCGGCGAGCGGATCGCACGGCGTCGCGTTGGTGGGGGCCCCCTCCTCGAGGAGGTCGGTCTGGCTGTGGAACTCGTAGGCAGTGTCGGGCGGCAGGTCGCCGAGGCTCCGCAGCCGCACGAGCACCTGCTCCCGCAGGGCGCGGAGCAGCAAGCGGCGGTCGATGAGGCGGTCGCTCACCAGCTGGCGCCCGATGCGCGACTGCGCCGTCGAGGCCCGGCTCAGCGCGGCGTCGAGGTCGACGTCGGCGATGACGCCGAGGCGCACGAGCATCTCGCCGAGCGGGGCCACCTGCTTGCGGGTGCGGACCCGCACCGGCGCCCCGTCGGCGAAGACGATGACGTCGGCGTCGCTGCTCGGCCCGCCGCCGGCCGGCATCAGCGCGAGCGAGCCCGAGAGGCGGTGGTCGACGGCGTGCGCGTAGAGCGCCGCGAGCGGCTGCTCGGCGAGCGTGCCCCTCGGCGGCGGCGCGCCCTCGATCCCCTCCCCGCTCGCGCTCTCCTCCACCCTCGTCGCTCCCGGTCAGAGGTCTCGCACGTAGACGCGGTAGCGCTTGTAGACCTTGCCACCCATCATCTTGATCCCGAGGTTGACCGGGTGGTTGTCCTCGAGCGTCCACGAGAGCTCGCCCCACTTCATGCCGAGCCGCTTGCCGCGATCGTTCATCTCGACGTAGAGCGCGGCGGAGAGCCCGCCGAACTTCTTCTGGATGCGGAACTTCTTCTTGATGCCGAGGATGATGAGGCGGGCCGACGTGGGGCCCTTGACCTTGAGGCGATACAGCAGCTTGGCGAACCCGAACGGGAACAGCTTGCCGTCGAGGTCGCCGATCATCTCGTTGATGTTGGGGAGCGCCACGCTGATGGCGGCCACCTCGCCGTCCACCTCGGCGACCAGCGCGAGGTCGGGCACCAGGATCATCTTGAGATCCGCGGCCATCTTCTTGAGCTCGCCCTCGGTCATCGGGACGAAGCCCCAGTTGTCCTGCCAGGCGTCGTTGAAGATCTCCATGACGATGCGCGTGTCGCGCTCCATCTGGGACTTGTCGAGCGTGCGGATGCGCAGCCCGGGGATCTTCAGGATGTCGTCGTGGGCGCGGCGGGCGCGGGGCGGCGGCTCGCCGACGTCGTACCGCCAGGCGAAGAAGTCCTTCTCCTTCACGAGGCCTGCCTTCTCGATGAGCCCCGCCTGGTAGGGCAGGTGGTGGGGCATCATGATCGCGGGGGGCGTGTCGAAGCCCTCGACCAGCACCCCGAGCTCCTCGTTGATCGACAGCGAGAGCGGCCCGCGCATGCGCTTCATCCCGCGCGCGGTGAGCCACTCCGCCGAGGCGTCGAGCAGCGCCTTCACCACCTCAGGGTCGTCGATGGTGTCGAGGAAGCCGAAGAAGCCGGTCGCGTCGGCGTACCGGGCGATGTGCTCCTTGTCGATCTGGGCGGTGCAGCGGCCGACGTCCTTGCCGTTCTTCACCGCGATGAACGTGGTGCCCTCGGCGTGCTCGAAGAACGGGTTCTTCTTCGGGTTGAACCGGTCTCCCATGTCCATGTCGAGCGGGATGACCATCTTCGGGTCGTCGCGGTACACGGCGCGGGCCACGTCGAGGAAGCGCTGGGTGTCGACGCCGAAGGGGCGCTCGACGATCTGGACGTCGCTCATGGGCCGGCACCCTACTAGGGAGCGGCGGCGCGGTCGATCCCCTGGTAGGGGTCGTCCCCGTGACGCGTAGAGAGCCTCCGAAAGAGCCGACCGAGGAGCGCGAGGGGCCCCGCGCCCGCGGCATCGCTCCGGCCACCCTCATCGAACAAATCCGCAACACGGCGGCCTGGACCCTCGACGGCGGCTCGACGCCGGCGACGGTGGTTCACGGGGGCGCGGCGGTCGAGGTCGGTTCCCTGCCCTACTTCCGGCTGCTCCTCGCCGCCCACTACCTCACCGTCGCCACCTTCGTCCCGACGGACGTCGACGCGCGCATCCGTCACCACACGTTCCAGGAGCTCGACGGCGACGCCCTCGCCGAGGCCAACGCCATGGTCGACGAGATCGCCGCGGAGCCCCCGGCCGTGGTCTCGGCGCGGGTGGTCGCCGAGGGCGGCCCGCGGGGCATCTCGGGCCACGACGGTGAGTGGTTCTCGGTCCGGGCCGGGGCCCTCGGTCGCGCCATCGCGATCGGCCACGAGGCGCTCACGACGGCGCTCGTCGAGGCGATCGAGGCCGAGCTCTTTCGCGAAGCCCGCGCGTTCGACACCCTCGCCAAGGACAAGGGCCGCGTGCTCGAGGCCATCCGCTCGGCCACGGTGCTCGCCCACAACACGGGCGATCTCTCCCGCGTGGTCGAGCAGTGGCCCAAGCGCCAGGAATACCAGGCGATCCGCGCTCGGTTCGAGCGCCTCGGCCACGACGGCACCGATCGGTTCGGCGGCGCCTTCGTGCGCGCGGGCGCGTTCAACAAGCAGGTCACGGCGATCGAGAACCACCGCTTCCTCGCCCTCCGCAAGCCGCGCGGCCTCCGCCGGCACCGCGACCTCCTGCTCCCCATCGGCCCCTTCTTCGACGACTGGGGCGCGACGATCGCGACCCACCCTTCGCTGGAGGACGGCGACCGCGCCGAGGTGGTCGAGGCGCTGATCTCGACCCACCTCCAGGGCACCGCACAGCAGGGGTGTCTGCGCGCGCTCGCCGCCCTGCACGCCGCGGTGCCCGGTGGGCTCGACCGCCTGGCCGACGACCTGCCCGCGCGCATGCGCAAGCTCGTCGCCGCGGGGCCGGTGCGCGACGCCCTCCGCGTGACGCGGGCCCAGCACGACGCTCGGCTCGAGAAGGCCTTCCGTCGCCTGGTGCCGTGACGCGCCGGCTTCACTCTGCTTGCTTGCCGGCATGCTGGTCGAAGGAAAGGTCGTCATCGTCACGGGCGCCGGGGGTGGCATCGGCCGCGCCGAGGCGCTCCTGTTCGCCCGCGAGGGCGCCAAGGTCGTGGTCAACGACGTGGGGGGCAACCGCAGCGGCGAGGGCGCCTCGAGCGTGGCCGACGAGGTGGTCGCCGAGATCAAGAGCGCGGGCGGCGCCGCGGTCGCGCACCACGCCTCGATCGCCGACGCCGAGGGCGCTTCCTCGCTGATCCGCGCGGCCCTCGACGCCTTCGGGCGCGTGGACGTCCTCGTGAACAACGCCGGCATCCTCCGCGACAAGACGCTGCTCAAGATGGACGAGGCGATGTTCGACGCCGTCCTCGCGGTGCACCTCAAGGGCACGTTCCTGTGCACCCAGGTGTTCGCGCGGCAGGCGATCGCCCAGGGCGGCGGCGGGCGGATCGTGAACACCACCAGCGTCTCGGGCATGCTCGGCAACTTCGGCCAGGCGAACTACTCGGCGGCCAAGGCCGGGATCTACGGCCTCACGCGCACCTCGGCGATCGAGCTGCAGAAGCAGCGCATCACGGTGAACGCCATCGCGCCCATCGCCAAGACGCGCATGACCGAGGACCTGCCGATGATGCAGTCGGTGGACAACATGAGCCCCGAGCACATCGCACCGGCGGCGCTGTTCCTCGGCAGCGATCTCTGCGGCGACCTCACCGGGCAGGTGCTCGCGGTCGCCGGCAGCCGCATGTACGCCTACAAGGTCATGGAGTCGCCCGGGAAATTCAAGGACGAGGCGAGCGGCGTGTGGACGGCGGAGGAGATCAAGGAGCACTGGGCCGCGATCGCCAAGTTCCCAGGGGTGTGAG
The DNA here is from genome assembly GCA_964624885.1 of uncultured Polyangiales bacterium. GTDB lineage: Bacteria > Myxococcota_A > Polyangia > Polyangiales > JADJMO01 > JADJMO01. Next base: position 7,176 of record CAZUZY010000115.1, read on the forward strand.
CCTTCAGCGCCGCCGACGTGCCGGCTCCGGCGGCGGCGGCGTGAACCACGGGATCCACGTGGTCTCGAGGGCCTCCGCGGCGCTCTTCCGGGCCACCTGCGCCAGGGCCTTGGTCCCCACCGGCAGCTTCTCGAACCACACCGAGCGCATGGCGCGCCGATCGTCGACCGTGGCCGTCTCGAAATCGAACGCTTCGCGGCCGGGCATCTGCCTCGCCCGCACCCGCACGACGAGCTCCTCCGAGAGCTCGCCCGCGGTGTCGAGGGTCAGGCAACAGGCGCCTGCCGGATGCGATCCGACGAAGTCATAGGACTGCAGCGCCTCGTCGCCGCGCGTCCGCGTGAAGCCGTGCTTGCCGAGCAGCGGCGCGAGGTGCTCGACGAGCCAGGCTGTCGGCACGAAGCCGAGCCTCTTCTCCCAGCCCTGCCAGAGCGCCGCCATCAGCGCGCCGCGGAACGCGCGGGCGACCTCCTTCGGCGGCGGGTCGGCGGGCGAGTCGCCGAGGCAGAGCAACATCCCCGACGGGACACGCCGTGCCACGATCGTCCCGTCGCCGATGCGGCGCGCGGCGTCCTCGATCACCGAGAACGGGATGCGTTCGTCGAGCCACGGCTCGATCGTGGTGAGCCACAGCACCCGGAGCGAAGGCGGAAGCAGGTCCTCGGCGTCGCGCTCGCGGACGTGCGTGGCGAACGCCGCGCACCCGGTCGACGCCGTCGTCTCCACGTACCAGTCGAGGAAAGCTCCGCGGCGCGCGCGGTTCACCCAGGTTCGCAGGTGCACCGAGCCCCGGTACACCTCGACCTTCGAGCCCGGATCCCCCTTCTGGCCCAGGCCCACGACGAACGTGCGCTTCTTGGCGAGGGTCTTGCGCGTCGCCGCGAGCGGCGCCTCCGTGCCGAGCTCACGCATGGCCTTCCCGTCGATGTCCATCACGTCGAGGGCCAGTGAGAGCGGCGGTCGCTTCACCGCCTCGAGCACCGCGGCCACCCCGGCGTCGTGCCGGTCCCCGAAGTCGTAGTAGAGCGTCACGCCGCGGGCGTCCTCGGGCAGCGCCGCCGTCGCGATGCGCTGCCAGGGAACCTCGATCCGGGCTCCTCTGCAGCGGCTCAGCGCGGCGTCGAGGCGTTGCAGATCGCCCTGCGAGAAGGCGTGTCCGAGGTGACTCCTCACCACCACCTCGGTGAACCGCGGCAGCCGGTCCAGCGCTGCGGCGAGCTCGAGGGCGGAGGGGAGCTCGGTGGCGTCGACGTCGGGCTCGACCCTCACGCGCGTGAAGGCGCCGTCCGCGTCGCGGCGCACGGTGATGCGCCAGCACGCCGAGAAGTGGCGCCGATCGCTCGTGGCCACCAGCTCCTCGATCGAGGCGCGCTGGGTCGCGAGCGCGATCAGCGCCGAGAGCGGGTACTCCGCGTCGACGAAGCCGAGCCGGGTCAGGCGCGCGCCGAGGGGCGTCTCGACCAGACGACCGAGCATCGACAGCGTTCGCTCCCCGAACAGGCTGCGCACCGCCGCGAACCCGGCGCCGACGGTCTGCAGGCGCCTCTCGTCTTCGTCGGCGAGGTCCTCGTCGTCGTCGAGGACGATCTCGAGCTCACGGAGGTGCCGGTTCTCGGCGAGCGACGCCGCGCCCCTCAGGTTCACCCCGCGGAGCGCGCGGAGGTTCGAGAACCAGGGGAGCGCGGCGAGCTCCTCGACCCGCTCCTGCTCACGCCATCCACCGAGGCGGAGGTCTTCGAGGGTGTTCCAGCGCGGGTCCGTGAAGTCCGGTCCGAGCTTGGCGTCGCTGCTCTTGAGCCGCAGCGTGCCGCGCGCGAGGAAGCCACGACGCACCTCGCGACCCTGCTTGTCGAGGAGCCGTTCGAGCGGGCCGAGCCACTCCTTGCCGTGCTTGGCGAGGAGCGCGCGGGCCCGCCTCCGCGCCGCGTCGTCCGCGTCGCCCCGCAGCTGGATCGCGACGAGCTCACCGCGCGGGTCGCCGCGCTCCATCAAGAAGTCGGCGTAGACCGCCCGCGGCGCGTCGTCGTCGAGCGCGGCCCAGATCGCCCCGAGGAGCTCGGCCTCGCTCTTCTTCGCGCCGCGCGCGGCCGTCTGCGCCCCGGCGAAGAGGGCCTCGAGCGTCGAGAGCGCGCGCTCGGCCGCCTCGTCGAGCAGAGGGGGCGTGAGCTTCCGCAGCTCGGTGCCGGCACGCATCACGAGCGGGCGGGTGGTCTCCTGCCAGTACGACGTCCGGGTGCGCTCGAGGTCCGCCTCGAGCAAGGGAAGGGCGCGGAGATCGCCGATGCGGACGATCTGCCGGAGGAGCGGCGCGTAGAACCCACTCGACTTGTAGGTGTCGTAGGGCGTCGCCTCGAGCACGCGACACAGCGCCATCGAGACCCGTGGGTCGTCGAAGCCCGCGAGCGCCGTGAGCCGCGGCTTGGCGGCGGTCCAGGTGCCAGGCCACGGGGTCGCGAGCAGTCGGCCCACGTCGAGCGGATCGCGTTTCGTCGCGAGGGCGAGCCACGCCTCGGTCCGGGCGGCGACCGACGCTGCCGCGATAGGCGGCCGCACGACCCGCTCGGACACGCGATCGATGACGTCGGCGAGCCGGGGGTGCCGGAGATCGCGGAAGACCCCGAGCAGGCCGAGCAGCGCGCCCTCCCAGTCCTCGGCGTCCAGCCGGGCGCGCGCGGCGATCAAGGCGATCTGGGGGGAGATCATCGGATCCCAGCATACCGTCCACCCCACGCATCCCGCGCGTGCGTCGGCGGCTCGGTGGGCTGTCCGGATGGCCGTGGTGGACTGTCGGCGGCCGTGACGTAGTGCGAGCTCCGCGGACCGGACGGCGGGATCGGACGGGTGGTATCTTGTCGTGGTGCACGTGGTCCGCTCCGGGATGCTCCTCTCGATCCTCCTGACCGGCTGCCAAGGCGAGCCGGTCGGCGCCCCGAGCTCCGATGCCTCGGTGAGCGATGCGCCCGGCGACGTGGCCGATGCGGTGGTGTTCGACGCGAGCTGTCCGCTCTCGGGCGATCTCGTGCCGAACGGCGCGTTCGCCGGCTCGACCGCGCCCTGGGGCAAGTACAACTGCACCATGGCGCTCGCCGAGGGCTCGGCCCCGTGCGGCAACGCGCTGCGCATGGCGGAGATCGCCGATTATGGCGAGGTGCACCAGCGCGTGAACGCGAAGGTCGCGAAGGACGCGCGCCTGCGCCTCCGCGCCTGGGTCCGCGCCGATGCGTTCTCCGCGGAGCTCCCGCCCAGCGTCTCGGTCAGCTTCGTGCGCAGCGTCGAGGTCGGCGAGACCGTCGTCGCGAACCTGAGCGCGTCGCCGCCCACGACCCCGACCGCCTGGACCGAGGTGACGGCGACCCTCACCCTGCCCGAGGAGGCGAGCGCGTACGACGTGCGCCTCAGCTCGAACCGCGCGCACGGCGGGCCGCCGGCGGTCCAGTTCGCCGCCGTGAGCCTCGTCGTCGAACCCTGAGCGCACGCGGCCAAAGGCCTCAGCGCGGCGGCTCGATGAGGTCGAACGGGTTGCCGTAGAGGTCCTCGAACACTGCCACCTTCCCGTACGGCTCCTCCTTCGGCGCGCGCACGAACCGCACGCCGCGGGACGTCAGCAGCGCGTGATCGCGCGCCAGATCGTCGGTCTCGAGGAACACGAACACCCGGCCGCCGGCCTGCTGACCGACCGTCGCCGCCTGCCCCGGCGTCACCGCGCGCGCCAGCAGGATCGCGACCCTGGCCTCCGCGCTCGGCGCGACGCGCACCCAGCGCTTGCCGTCGCCGAGGTCGGTGTCCTCGAGGCACACGAACCCGAGCTGGCCGACGTAGAACGCAAGCGCCTCGTCGTAGTCGAGGACGGTGATCGTGAACTGGCGGATGGCGCGGATCACGCGCCCCGACGCCGTCGCGCGAGGCCGAGGGCGAGGAGCCCGAAGACCGCGACGAACGCGCTCGACGGACGGCCTCCGGCGTTGCAGCCACCGTCCTCCGCGACGGCCGGCACGGGCAGGCACTTGCCCTCGTCGCAGGCGAACCCGGCGGCGCACTGCTCCGAGCCCGTGCAGGAGCCGTAGCAATCGCCCGACGAGCGGTTGCACAGGTAGGCGCCGCAGGGCTTCGCCGCGCCCTCCGGCGGGATCGAGCTCGCGTTGTCGGTCGAGCAGCTCGAACGCGCCGGCACGCAGCGACCCGAGGTGGTGTCGCACACGTTGCCGGAGACGCAGTCCTCCTTGACCGCGCACTTCGCCTTGCAGTTCTTGGCGTCCGCGCAGATCAGGTTGTCGGGGCACGAAGCCGGCGCACCGCAGGCGCCCTTGCCGTCGCACACGCGGAGCTTGTTGCTCGCGCACCCGGTGCCGCACGAGGTCTTGGCGTCGGGGTATGCGCAGGCGATGACGCTCGTGCCGTCGCACGCGCCGGCGCAGCCGTTGCCGTCGTCGGCGCACGCCGGCCGCTTGGTGCCGTGCACCTTGCCCGTCACCGGCTTGCAGGTGCCGAGCGCGCCCGTCACGTCGCAGGCCTCGCACTGGCCGTCGCACGCCTTGTCGCAGCAGACGCCGTCGACGCAGTTGCCGCCCTCGCACTCCTTGCCCGCCGTGCAGGCGGTGCCCGGCTTGTTCTTCGGTGCGCACGTGGACCCTGCCGTGCAGTACGCGGTGGCCGCGCAGTCGGTGTCCACGGTGCAGCTGGCGCGGCACACCGAGGCGTCCGCGCAGGTGTAGTCCCCGCACGACTTGGGCGTCGCGTCGCAGCCACCCGCGCCGTTGCAGGTCTTGCCGCTCACCACGCCGGCGGCGCAGGTCGAGGCTCCGCAGGCGGTGCCGGCCACCGCGTTGACCCGGCAGGCACCCGCGCCGTCGCACATGCCGTCGGCCTTGCACGAGGTCGGGTAGGAAGCGTCGGGGGTGCAGCTGTCGCGCGGATCGCTGCCGGCGACCACGGGCTCGCAGGTGCCGTCGGTGCCCTTGCCCTTCTTGGCCGCCGAGCAGGCCTCGCAGCCACCCGCGCAGGCCTTGTCGCAGCAGACGCCGTCGACGCAGAAGCCGCTCTGGCACTGCGCCGCGCGGGTGCAGCTCCCGCCCGCGGGCAGGTCGGTGGTGCAGCTCGTGCCGCTGCAGAACGCGCCGGGGAGGCAGCCGGTGTCGTCGCCGCAGGTGGTGTTGCACGTCGTGCCGCTGCACGAGAACAGGCCACACGAGGTGGTGCCGGTGCCGCGACACGCGCCGGCGCCATTGCACACGTTGACCTTGGTGACGACCCCGGCGGCGCACGACTGCGCGGGGCACTCGAGGTCGGGGTCGGTCGCGTCGGCGATCGGCCCACAGGTGCCGTCGGTCCCGGTGCCGCGCTTGGCCGCTGTACAGGCGACGCACACGCCGGCGCAGGCGGTGTCGCAGCACACGCCGTCGGCGCAGTGACCGGACACGCACGCACCGTCGGAGGTGCAGCTCCCGCCGACCACGACCGTCGCCGGGGCCAGCTTGGTCACGAAGCAGTCGGTGCCGCCGCGGGTGGTGTCGAACCCGCCGGTCGTGGGGAAGTCGCTCGAGTTCGTCTCGCCGGTCACGTAGGCGTTGCCGCTGCCGTCCACCGCGACCCCCGTCGCCGTGTCGTTGCTGGCACCCCCGAGGTACGAGGACCAGAGGAGCGCGCCCGCGCCACTGATCTTGGCCACCATGGCATCGCCGAAGCCGCCCAGCGTCGCGTCGAAGCCTCCGGCCGCCGGGAAGTTCGGGGAGAACGTGAAGCCCGTGACGTAGACGTCCCCCCCGGCGACGACCACGGCGTTGGCGGTGTCGGTGTCCGAACCACCGAGGTAGGACGACCAGAGCACCGCGCCGGCCGCGCCGATCTTGGTGACGTAGGCGTCGGTGATGCCGTTGGCCGACGTGTCGAAACCGCCCGTCGTCGGGAAGTCGGACGAACCCGTGGAGCCGACCACGACCACGTTCCCGGAGCCGTCCGTCGCGGCGGCGAGCGCGGAGTCCCCGCTGCTCCCCCCGAGGTACGAGGACCACGCGACGGTGCCGCCCGCGGCCACCTTGGTGACGAAGGCGTCCTGCCCACCCCCGAGCGTCGTGTCGAGCCCCGAGGTCGTCGGGAAGTCCGTCGAGTCGGTGGTGCCGGTGACGAACGCGTTCCCCGCCGCGTCGACCGCGATGCCCGCGCCGGTGTCGCTGCCGGCGCCGCCCAGGTACGACGAGAACGCGACGGACCCGGTGCTCGCGAACCGCGTGACGAAGGCGTCCTGCGTGCCGCCGAGCGTGGTGTCGAACCCACCCGTGACCGGGAAGTTCGTCGACGCCGTGTAGCCCGTGACGTAGACGTCCAGCCCGGCGCTGACCGTGACGGCCTTCGCGACGTCGTCACCGGTCCCGCCGAGAAACGTCGACCACACGAGCAGCCCACCCGTCGTGAGCTTCGTCAGGAACCCGTCGCGCGTCCCACCGAGCGTCGTGTCGAGCCCGGCGGTCGCCGGGAAGTCTCCCGACTGGGTGTAGCCGGCGACGTAGACGTTGGTGCCACCCGGCTCGGTGGCGATGCCACCCGCGTAGTCGTAGCTGGCGCCGCCCAGGTAGGTCGCCCACACGAGGGTGCCCGCCGCGCTGACCTTGGCGACGAACACATCCTGGGAGCCGCCGAGCGTCAGATCGCCCACGCTCGCCGGGAAGTCGCTCGAGCTGGCGTCGCCCGAGACGTAGACGTCGCCGGCGCCGTCCACGGCGATCGGCCCGCGCCCCTCGAAGCCGCTGCCCCCGAGGTACGACCCCCACGCGATCGTCGGGTCGATCAGCAGCTGGCTCTTGCCGTCCCAGCCTTCCACCTCCATCGCGACCGTGTGCTCGCGGATCACGAACCGCGCCGGCAGCTCGCGGCGCTGCGTGCCCGTCACCGAGAACGCGTGCAGGCCGCTCACGTGGAGCACGCCGAGCCCCGTCTCGATCTCGACCGCGTGACCCGCGTCGACCGCGCGCACGTCGCGCGCGCCCTCCCAGCGGAGGGCGACGTCCTCGACCTTCGCCCCCGGCGAGAGCACGAAGCGATAGGCGAACCCGCCCGGCGCGGCCGACGCGACCATGTCGACGCCGGGGTAGACCTCCTCCCACGCGACCTGCGCGTAGGTCTCCTTTCGCGTCTTCCACGCTGTGGGCGGACCCACGAATGCGTTCACCTTCGCGCGCTGGACCTGCTCGCCCACCGGCGTCACCTCGCGCGCGCCGACGAGCGAAGCGCGGAGCCCCCACGCCTTCGGCGCCTCCTTCGCTCCGCCGAGCAGGGAGAACGCGAGCCCGTGCGGGGTGAAGAATGCGCTGGCCCCTGCTCTCCGCGCGACGAAGCGGTCTCCCTCGGCCGTGATCGGCGCGGGCAACCGGAACGTCGCGGGTCCGACCGGGCTCGATGTGGGCGAGCTCGCCGCGACGGTCAGGGCGAGCGGTTCGTTGCGGAGCACCCGGCGCGCCTCGGCGAGGGTCGACGACACCCCTGCGTCCGCGGAGGGGGGCTCGGAACGCCCGCCACTGCAAGAGATCACCAGCCCTGCGCACAGGGCGACCCCGAGATTCCTCCCCATGCGCCGAGGAGACCAGATCACCCGAGCGCCGGCAACGCGACGCACTCTGGCCAGGAAGCGAAGAAACCGCTGGCGGGGCCCCGTCCGCGTGGTTACGCCAGACCGCCATGGATTCGGGGGCCCGGCTCGCTGAACGTTACGTCGTCCGCGGTACCCTGGGTGAGGGGTCGCAAGGCACCACCTACGACGCCTTCGACGAGCGCGAGCAGCGCAGCGTCGCCATCAAGCGCTTCGACGTGCGCGGCGCGCGCAGCTGGAAGGACGTCGAGCTCGCCGAGCGCGAGGCCCGGGTGCTCGCGACCCTCGACCACCCCCTGGTCCCCAAGTACTTCGACCGCTTCGAGGAGAACGACGCGCTCTACCTCGTGATGGAGAAGGTCGAGGGCGAGACCCTCGAGGAGATCCGTCGCCGCGAAGGCGCCCTCTCGGAGGACGAGGCCCGCCGCTTCCTCGCGTGCGCCGACCGCGCCACCACCTACCTGCACGGGCGCGCGGCCCCCGTCGTGCATCGCGACATCAAGCCTCGCAACGTCGTGCGCCGGCCCGACGGGTCGTATGTGCTGGTCGACTTCGGCGCGGTCGCCGAGCTCGTGGCGCGGCGGGGGTCGAGCACCGTCGTCGGCACCATGGGCTACATGGCGCCCGAGCAGCTGCAGGGGCGCGCGCTCCCGGCCACCGACGTCTACGCCGTGGGCGCCACGGTCGTCGCCGCTCTCACCGGCGCGGAGCCCGACGCGCTGCCCCACCAGGGTCTGCGCCTCGACGTGCGGGGTGTGCTGCAGGGGCGCGCGAGCGAGGCCCTGATCAAGACGCTGGAGCGGATGCTGGAGCCCGACCCCGACCGCCGTGCGCCGACGATCGCCGCGGCCCTCGAGCAAGGGTCTGCCGTCTCGGTGCCGCCGCCCGCGCCCGCCCCTGCCCCCCCGTCGGCGCCGCTGGCCCCCGCCATCGAGTACGACGAGGACGCGATGGTCAAGAGCGCGCGGGGCCTCCTGTGGGTCCTGTGGGGGCTCGGGTGGATCCTGGTCCCCCTGGTGGTCGGCGGCATGCTCGGGCTCGCCCGCCTGATCCCCATCATCATGTTCGGCTCTCTCGCCGGGCTCTTCGTGCTCACGTGGCACAAGAACGCGATGCTCCGCGTGGTGCTGCGCTCGCTGCTCGGCCGCAAGACCCTCGTCGGGCAGCGCGCCGCGGGCGCCCGCGCCGCGTCTTCACGCGGAGGCCCCCAGCTGCGCGTGGACGCGGTCGATGCGGCGCGCGTGCGCGTGCACGCCTCCGAGCTCGAGCCCCACGAGGTCCACGGCGCGACCGAGGTGGACTCCACCGCGCGCAAGCGCCAGCAGCGCCGCTAGCCTTCGCCGACCGCGGCCACCGCCGCCGCGAAGAGCGTGTCGGGCACGGTGGCGAGCACCTCTTGCCGCCGGCCCACGTGCAGCTGCCAGCGCGCGCCTTGCTTGCCGAGGAGCGCGTAGCGACCGTCGACCAGCTCCACGACGTAGTGGCTCGGCTTGCCTTCGGTGAGCCCACGGAAGGGAGTGGTCACGGCCGCGACCGGCAGCTCCTTGTCCCGCGCGCGCAGCGTCGTGAGGAGCTCGAGGTGCACGCACAGCGCGTCGAGCGCGACGAGGTAGGCCGGCACCTCGGCGGCCGCCGTCTTGAGCAACAGCTTGGCCACGTTGGCGCCCGCGGCCCGCGTCGGCGTGCCGGCGTAGATCGAGTGGGTCGAGGCGTTGAACGCCTCGTTGGCCGCCCACAGCGCGACCTTGCAGGGCACCCGGCTCGACGACTTGGCGTCGGCGACGCGCAGCATCGCGAGGCGTTTTTCGTCCGCCTTGGGGGCGCCGATCTCGGCGCGCGCCGCGGCCACGTGCAGGTCGAACACCTCGCGGTCGCGCGGATCCACGAGCCCGCTCACCCGATCGGCGAGCCACAGCGTGCCGACCACGTACGCCGCCGCGTCGAACTTCGGCATCGGCCCGCCTCCGTGGAACGGACGCGGCGGGTGCGTGGCAGGGGGCGTCGCCTTCAGCGCGCCCTGCAGCAGGTGGTGAGCGTTGTCGAAGTCAGCGCTCAAAGGAACCCGCGCAGGCGCGCGGCGTGACGGGGGTGACGCAGCTTGCGCAGCGCCTGGGCCTCGATCTGGCGGATGCGCTCGCGGGTGACCTCGAACTGCGCGCCCGTCTCCTCGAGGGTGTGCTCGCTCTTCTCGCCGATGCCGAAGCGCAGGCGCAGGACCTTCTCTTCGCGCGGCGTGAGGGTGCCGAGCGCCGCGACCGTCTCCTGCGACAGCTCGCCGTCGGTGGCCGCCTCGGACGGCGACACCGCGCTCACGTCCTCGACGAGATCGCCGAGCTCGCTGTCGCCCTCGTCGCCGATCGGCGACTGCAGCGAGACCGGCTCGCCGGCGATGTCGAGCACGCTCTTCACCTTCTCGATGGGGAGCTCCATCTTGTCGGCGAGCTCCTCGGGGGTCGGGTCGCGGCCGAGCACCTGCGCGAGCGCGCGGCGCGTCGACTGCATCTTGGACATGGTCTCGACGAGGTGCACCGGCAGACGGATGGTGCGCCCCTGGTCGGCGATGGCGCGCGACACCGCCTGGCGGATCCACCAGGTGGCGTACGTGCTGAACTTGTAGCCGCGCTGCCACTCGAACTTCTCGACGGCGCGCATGAGGCCGATGCTGCCCTCCTGGATGAGATCCAGGAGCGGCAGCCCGCTCGAGCGGAAGCGCTTGGCGATGCTGACCACGAGGCGCAGGTTGGCCTGCACCATCTCGGCCTTGGCCGCCTGGGCCTCGCGGTCACCGTCGCGCACGTCGCGCTCGATCGCCCGCACCTCGTCGAGCGTGACGCCGAGCTCTTCTTCGAGCTGCGAGCGCTGCTCGGTGGTGCCGACGAACGCCGCGCGGCGCGCGAGGCGCTTGAACCGATTGACGATCTGCTCGGTGGTCTTGCGCGACAGCCGCATGCCCTCGACCGACTCGACGAGCTTCTGGCGGAGCGACTTGATCTCGCCCTGCGCCTTCTTCTTGCGCGCGCGCTCGAGGCGCTTGCCGAGCTTGGAGAGCGCCTCGACCTGGTCGAGGAAGCTGCGCTGGGCGTCGATCTCGTCGAACTCCGGGTTCTCCTCGCCGTCGCGGAGGACGTCCGAGATCTGGATCTCGCCGCGCTCGACCCGACCCGAGACCAAGGAGAGCTCGCGCACCGCCCACGGGGAGCGGAACAGGCCGTGGAGCACGCGCTTCTCGGCGGCCTCGATGCGCTGGGCGAGCGCGATCTCGCCGTCGCGGCCCAGCACCTCGCTGCGGGCCATCTGGCGGAAGTACCAGGAGAGTCCGTCCTCTTCGACGGGCGTGTCGCGGTCGCTGCGGGCCTCGGTCGTCGCGCGACCGGGCAGCACGACGCCGCTCGGGGGAGGCGGCTCGAGCACGGCGGCGCCTTCGCCGAGCTCACGCTCGACCTCGTCGTTCCAGCTCGGCGGCGGCGTGGACTCCGAGACGGGCTCCTTCTTGTTCATCGGGCGCGGCGCCTTGCCGTTGAGCGGCGACTTGCCCTTGGCAGCCGGCTCCGCGGGCTTGGAGCCCTTGACCCCCACCGCCGGGACGGCCGGCACCACCGCGGCGGCCTTGCCTGGCGGCGCGGCCTTCCCCGGCACGGCCTTGGCCCCTCCGTGGACGGGCTTCGCCTCGGCCTTCACGTCCGTGTGGCCCGCGACCGGCTTGCCCGCGACCGGCTTGCCCGCGACCGGCTTGCCAGCGACCGGCTTGCCAGCGACCGGCTTGGCAGCGACCGGCTTGCCCTTCGGGTCGGCCCCACTCGAAGCCGCCTTCGGCGTCTCGACCTTGCGGGCGTCCTCGTGCGGCTTGGCGGAGGGCTTCGACGGTGGCTTCCCGACCACGGGCGCCGGCTTCGACGTGGCGGGCGCCCGGGAGGCGGGCGCCGGCTTGGACGCGGCAGGCGCCGAGGACTTCGACGCCGGCGGACGCGACACGGGCGCGGGGACTCCCTTGCCCGCGGGCTTGCCGGCAGGCTTGGCGACCACCGGCTTGGCGCTCGGCGGAGGGCTCTTGTGCGGGCGGCTGACCGGAGGCGGGGGGCGGCGAGGGGCGGGCTTGGGCATCGGTGGCGCGGACCTTGGGATCCCTTGGGATGGAGCGTCGTCCAGAGCGCGATGGGTCCATCACGGACACACCGAACCCCCTCCCGGACGAAGCAGGGGCGGAAAGCCTACCCATCCGCGTCCACCGGGCAAGGGTCCCGGAGAAGAAATGCAAGAATCGCTAGAAAATCAGGGGTCTAGGAACAGGCACGAGCCGACGAGACCGTCAAGGGCGACCATCTTCGTCCATCCGGCGCATTCCTTCGAGCAACAAGCCCTCGGCGCTGATCTGGATGACGCGCTCCTCCGACTTGAAGTTCGGATCGAGCGCGAAGTCGCCGGAGCGCAGACGCAACATCGCATAGACGGCGTCCTCGCCCTTCTTCTTCCCGAAGACGGCGTTCCAGATGTCGCCTTGCACGAAGTGCAGCTCGCCCGTGCCCTCGTTCGCCCGGATCTTGAGCGCGCCGGTCTTGCGACCCTGGGCGAGGATCTGGACCATGTCGGGCAAGGCCATCTCCTCGAGGGACCCGGAGACGCCGCGCGTGATCGCGGCCTTGGCCGGCGCGCCCTGCTCGAGCAGCTTGCGCAGCTTGGCGACGAGGATCTCGGCCTTGGCCGGCTTCTCGACGTAATCGGCGGCGCCGGCCTCGAAGCCCTTGTTGATCGCGTCGCGGTCGGCGCGGGCCGAGAGGAACACCCACACCGCGGTCTTGCCGCCCTCGGTCTGGCGCGCGCGCTCGAGGAGCTGGAAGCCGTCGAGCGGCTGCAGCTCGACCTCGCTGATGACGAGCTCGACGCCGAGCCCGCCGTCGGGCGCGCCGGTCGCGAGCATGGCGAGGGCTTGCTCGGAGGTGCGCGCGATCTTCACCTCGAACCCCTGCTCGATCATGCGCAGCTCGAGGACGGTGGTCTCCTCGGGGTCGGGGTCGACGATCAGCGCCGAGCGGCGGTTGGCGAGCAGCTTGGCCTTGAGGTCGTCGCCGGTGACGACGTGGCGGAAGATGTCCACCAGGTTGACGTCGAACACCGTGCCCTTGAACTTGCTGAGGACGTCGCTCGCCTCGAGGGGGCGGAGGCTCTTGCGGAACGGGTTGCGCGGGTTCTGGGTGAGGTCGGCGTAGGTGTCGGTGATGGCGAGCACGCGCGCGCCGAGCGGGATGTCCTTGCCCGACTGGCCGTCGGGGAAACCCTTGCCGTCGAACCGCTCGTACATGTGGTTGAGCGCCTCGAGCGTGGCGCGCGGCAGCTTCACGCCGGCCATGAGGCGCCCGGGCGTGAGGTAGCTCTTGCGCGCCGCGACCTTGTGGCCCTCGTACTCGGCGACGTTGAGCGTGGTGAGGTGGTAGCTCGAGGCCTTGCCGAGATCGTGGAGGAACGCAGCGGCGACGATCTCGTGGGAGTCCTGGTCGGAGAGGCCGAGGCGCTCGCAGAGCTTGCGGGTGAGCCGCGCCACGTGGGCGCTGTGGCCACGCAGGTCGGGGCGGTTGTTCTCGAGCAGCGAGACGAGCACGTTGAGCGACTCGAGCCAGTGCTCGAAGGGCACGCCGGCGGGCGGCGGCTCGGTGGCCGGCCGCGGCGGCGCGACCGGCTGCAAGGCGAGGGCGGGAATGGGGAACGCGGGGGTCTGCACCGGCGGCGCCGCAGGTGCGGGC
>CAZUZY010000116.1:0-20431 GCA_964624885.1 uncultured Polyangiales bacterium
TGGCTTGCCCGCGGCGCGGCGGATCGCCCGCTCGGCGTCGGCCACCGCCTCGTCGAGCGCATTGGTCTGCAGCGCGCGCTCGGCCGCGTCGGCCAGGCCCTCGGTGGTGGCGCGCGAGCCCGACTCGATCCCGATCTCGCTGGCGAGCCGGTCGGCCGCGCGCAGGTGGGTCGAGCCCTCGAGATCGACGACGGAGATCGAGCGCTTGCCGCCGGGGGGGAACTCGCTCGCCCGGTTGCGGGTGGGGCGCGCGGAGGGCATCAGGCTCCCGAGCGCCGCGCGGTGGCGTGCGCGCAGCTCGTCGCTCGGCAGCGACGGACAGGCCACGAGCGCCTGCAGGAAATCGCGCATCGAGGGCCACCGCTCGTCGCGATCGCGGGCGAGCGCGCGCGCGATGACGTCGGCGAAGTCGGCCCCCACCGACGGCACGAGCGCGTCGAGCCGCGGGGGCGTGACGCCGAGGATCTGCGGCACGAGCTCGCTCTGGCCCTCGCCAGCGAACGGTCGTTGCCACGCGATGGCCTCGTAGAAGACCACCCCCATCGACCAGACGTCGGCGCGCGCGTCGAGCATCTCTCCGCGCACCTGCTCCGGCGAGGCGTACTCGAGGGTGCCGACTCCGCGCTCGTGGTGGGCGAGGCTCCGCGTGAGCGTGCTCACCTTGCGCGCGACGCCGAAGTCGATGAGCTTCGGCACCACCTGCCCGAGCGAGTTCTTGGCGAGGAAGATGTTCTCGGGCTTGAGATCGCGGTGGACGATGCCGCGGTCGTGCACCGCGACCAGCGCGACCATGACGGGCAGCAGCAGGTTGAGCGCCTGGGCCGGGTCGAGCTGCTGGCGGTCGATCAGCACCCGCAGATCGTGCCCGCGCAGGAACTCCTGCACGATGAACCACGACCCGTCGGTCTGGTCCTGGCCGATGTCGAGGACGTCGACGATGTTGGGGTGCTCGAGCTGGGTCGCGGTGCGCGCCTGGGCGAGGAACCGGGCGATCGAGCCGTCGTCGTCGCCGTGCGCGGCGTGCAGCAGCTTGATGGCCACCCGCCGACCGGTCCACGTGTTCTGGGCCTCGAACAGCGGGCCCTCGCCGCCCTCCGCGCGCAGCGAGAGCAAGGCGTACTTGCCGCCGATGACCATGCCCACGCGCCAGTTCGAGGAGGAAGCCCTTTCCGTCGTGGTGGCGGGGCCGGCGATACCGGGCATGGCGGCGCCGATGATACGACTTCGCCGCGGTGGCGAAGAGGGTTACTTCTTGGCCCAGGGATCGTCGGCCTCGGAGCCGCCGGTCTTCTTGGTGGTGGCCGGTGTAGGCACGTTGGCGCCCGGCACCTTGGTCATCTGGACCGTGATCTTGGCGGGCGACTTGCCGTCGAGGGAGACCGTCGCGTCCTTGTAGCCGGTGGCCTTGAGGACCAGCGTCTTGCTCTTGCCTTCCTCGAGCTCGATGTTCTGGGGCTCGTCGCCGACCAGCGTGTCGCCGTCGTAGACCTTGGCCCCCGCGATCGGGCTGGTCACGAGGATCATGCGCGCCTTCTTGGGCGTGGTGACGACAGTCGAAGCAGGAGCCGACGCGGTGGTCGACGGCGTCGGGTTCGACTTCTTGGTCGGGGTCTCGGTCGAGTCGTCGTTGCTGCTCTTCTTGGCGTCGGCGTTGGTCTTGCCCGGGCCGACCAGCGCGACCGCGGCGATCCCGATCGCCGCGACGACGCCCGCGATCCCCGCGTAGAGGGGCCACGGGGTCTTCTTGGTGAACCCGCCCGGCGGTTCGCCGGGGACGGGCTTGGGCATCGCGGAGGCCGCGAGCGCGCTCTGCGCGAGGGACTGGTAGCCCGCCGACAGGGCCATCATGTCCTGGGCGGCCTTCGGGACCTCGCCGCGGAGCAGGCGATCGAGGTCGTCCGCCAGCTCCTCCATGGTCTGGTAGCGCTCCTCCGGCTTCTTGCGGAGGCAGCGCATGATGATGACCTCGAGCCCCGGCGGCAGATCGGCGGGGCACTCCGGCACGGCGCGCGGCGGGACCGGCGCCTTGTACATGTGCTGGGTGAGGATCCCCATGAAGTTGTCGGCGTCGAACGGCACGCGGCCGACCGCGCCCTCGTAGAGGATGACGCCGAGCGCGTAGATGTCCGTGCGGTGGTCGACCGGCGAGCCCGCGGCCTGCTCGGGGCTCATGTAGTGCGGCGTGCCGAAGATCGCGCCGGCCTTGGTGAGCTTGTTGGAGCTCTGCCCGACCTTCGCGATGCCGAAGTCGAGGATCTTGACGAAGTCGACCTCGCCGCCGCTCCGCTTGCACAGCTGGATGTTGTCGGGCTTGAGATCGCGGTGGACGATGCCGGCCTGGTGCGCCGCGCCGAGGCCCTGGGCGATCTGCTTGGCGATGCGCGCGAGGCGCATCGTGGGCAGGCGCTTGAGCTCGTCGAACAGCTTCGAGAGCCCGCGGCCGTCGAGGAACTCCATCACGAAGTAGGTCGAGCCGTCGGTGAGCTCGGCGAAGTCGGTGATGTCGATGATGTGCTCGTTACCGATGGCGCTCGCGGCCTGCGCCTCTACCTTGAAGCGCTCGACGACCTCCGGGTCCTTGACCGCGTCGCCGTGCAGCAGCTTGATCGCGAAGCGCTTGCCGATCGCCTTGTGGCGCGCGAGATAGACGATGCCCATCCCGCCTTCGCCGAGGACGCGGTCGATGATGTACTTGCCGCCGAAGACCTGACCGAGGTTCTTGTCGTTGGCCCACTTGGGGTCGAGCGGGGGCATCTCGATCACGGACTGCGGACTCGTGGTGAAGCGCTCCGGCCCGGAGGACGGCACGTCGGCCGTGGTGCGCAGGTTCACGGGCTGCGACGGGACGACCACCCCCGACGGCAAGGAGCCCGGCCCCTGCGGCTGGGAAGAACCCGGCGGGCCGAAGCCAGAGGGGGGCGGAGGTGCGTTCGGGTCGGAGGGGTGCGCCATCAGGGGTACTCCGGAGACTACGGACAGACGAGGAGAACGGTCTCGGGTCGGCGGTGCAGGTCAGACCTAGGCAATCTTTGCGGACCTGAGGGACAACCGATCTTCACGCCTGGACGCGATTCACGGGAAGTGTCGCTCGAATCTCTTGGTTGCCGCGGGTGCCATGCGAGTTTCGCGCCGCGCTTCCCCCGCGGTGCGCTCCAGGGTAGGCCGCTCCGCTCCGCTCGTCACCCACCATGTCGTACGACTGGCTCCTCGCCCTCCGCTACCTCCGCTCGAAGAAGAGTGCCTCCATCTCGGTGGGCACCCTCTTCGCCATCCTCGGGGTCGCCCTCGGCGTGGCCGCGCTCGCGACCGTGATGAGCGTCACGGGAGGCTTCCAGAAGCAGTTCCGCGACAAGGTGCTCGGCGTGAACGCGCACGTCCTCATCCTGAAGCGGACCCCCGAGTTCCACGAGTACAAGCGGGTGATGGAGGACGTCGGCAAGGTGCCCGGCGTCGTCGCGGTCGCGCCGTTCGTCATCAACCCCATGCTGGTCACCGCCGGCGATCGCACGGCCACCGGCGTCCTCATGAAGGGCGTCGACCCCCAGCTCATGGGGCAGGTGCTCGATCTGCCCAAGCAGATCGTCGATCCGGTCACCGGCAAGGCGCTCGGCTTCGCCCAGGGCGACGCGCTCCTGCGGGCTGGACTCCGCAGGCCGGGGGCGCACCCCCCCGATCGCAAGGGCGGCACCTTCGGCCTGCACCCGCTCGACGCCACGCCGATCCCGAGCAGCAGCGGCAGCGGTGGTCCCCTCGGCGTGCTGCCGCTCGGGCCGGCGGCCTCTGGCTCCGCGGTCGCGGCGGCCGGCAGCGCGAGCGGCGACTGGCTCCACCAGCACATGGAGAAGCGCCTCGAGGAGCTCAAGGCGGAGAACGCGACCACCGCCAAGGAGGAGGCCGTCGCGGCGGCCGCGCCGAGCGGCAGCGTGGCCCCAGCCCCTGCGCCCAGCGGCGACATCGAGCCCGACGGCGGCTACACGAGCAAGCTCCCCGACGAGGTCGACGAGTCGCAGCAGCTGGACGAGATCGCCAAGAAGGAGGCGATGAAGGAGGCCGACAAGGACCTCCCCGGCGTCGTCATCGGCCGCACGCTCGCCAAGAACCTCGCCGTCGGCATCGGCGATCGCGTCCGCATCACCTCGCCGGCCATCGGGTTCTCGTTCACGGGCAGCACCCGCGCGCCGACCGCGCGCCAGTTCAAGGTCATCGCGCTCTTCGAGGCCGGGTTCGACCAGTACGACAGCAAGCTGGTCTACACCGACATCTTCGAGGCGCAGGCGTTCTGGGACCAGGGCGACAGCGTCACCGGCGTCGAGATGCGCGTGAGCGACATCGACAAGGCGCGCAAGATCCGCGACCAGATCGAGAAGCAGCTCGCCAACGGCGTCTACCACGTCATGGACTGGGAGGAGCTCAACCACCCGCTGTTCACCGCGCTCAAGGTCCAGCAGATCGGCATGAGCGCCGTGCTCGCGCTGATCATCGTGGTGGCGGCGTTCACCGTCATCGCCACGCTGGTCATGGTGGTGCTCGACAAGCGCAAGGAGATCGCCGTGCTCAAGGCGATGGGCGCGCGCGACGGCGCCATCCTGCGCACGTTCCTCTACCAGGGGCTCATCATCGGCATGATCGGCACCTGCATCGGCCTGCTGCTCGGGTTCGCCGTGTGCCGCGGCCTGCTGGTCTACGGCTTCCCGCTGGATCCGAAGGTGTATTTCATCTCGCGCCTGCCGGTCGAGGTGCGGCCGCAGGAGTTCCTGGTCACCGGCGCCATCGCCATCCTGATCTGCCTCGCGGCCACCATCGTCCCGGCGCTGCACGCGGCCAACATCCGTCCCGCCGAGGGCCTCCGCGCGCAGTGAGCGTTCACGGGGGCCGTGTTCTCCCGTTCACGCGTGGCCGGCTCGCGCCTCGATTCGCGGTCGTTCGGGGTGGCCCCGGCCTTGCTCGGCGGCGCGCCATGCATCGCCCTCTCCTCGTGCTCGCGGCCGCGGCGCTCGCGGCCTGCAGCAGCTCCGACGGCCTGAAGGTCGTGGACGACACCGGCCTCGACGGCGGCGTCGACACGGGCGCCACCGACGTCGGCTCGGACGCGGCGGGCCCCTCGCTGTTCTTCCACGTGCGCACCAGCAAGGCCGGCTTCACCCACGTCGACGGCCTCGCGGGGCAGACGGCGCGCGCGGCCAAGCAGGGCATCCGCAGCTTGCGCCTGCTCCGCAGCGCCACCGACCCTGCGCCCGTCACGGTGTTCGATCACGGCAAGGGCTTCGTGGAGGCGGGGTACGTGGCGGGCGACGACACGGTGGTGGGCAGCGCCAAGGTGGCGACCCTCCCGGCTGGCGATTTCAAGCTGGCCCAGGTGGTGGTCACCCACTCGCGCTTCGTCGTCTCCTCCACGCTGCACTACCTGGGCGCGGACGTCCCCGGCGACTACGACTGCGTGCAGACCCTGAGCGACGGGGTCGACCTCGACGGCGTCACGCGCGCGCGGGGCTGGTACCGCTACACGTTCCTCGCGGGAGGCAAGTCGTACCCGCAGGAGGGCACCGCGGCGCCGCTCCCCACCTCGCCCGCCACCGGGGGTTTCGTCCTGCGCACCGAGGGCGGCACGTCGTTCTACGAGATGAACCTCGACGTCCACGTCGACCCCACCGCCAAGACGGATCTGAACGTGGTGGTCGAGGTGAACATGTCGGAGAGCTTCCGCTGGGAGGACCAGCCGCTCGCCGGCTACGCGAGCGGCGTCTACGACACGACCCCGACCAGCTTCGAGCCCATCCGCCGCTTCGGCGCGAACACCTACGTGGTCCGCGTGGAGTGAGCACAGTCCTCAGGCGCGCTGCTTCCGCACCCAGCCGTCCTGGTCGACCGTCACCTCGCCGCGCTTGAGCAGGCCCCCGAGGGCGCGCTTGAACGCCTTCTTGCTCAGGCCGAACAGCCCGCGCAGCTCGTCGGGCGAGGAGCGATCCCCGAACCGCGGCGCCCCCGGCCGGGCGAGCACGGCGAGGATCGCCGCCGCATCTTCCTCGAGCTGCTCGTGCGCGGCCGCGCGCAGCGAGAGCTCGAAGCGCCCGTCCGGGTGGATGCGGGTCACGCGGAAGCGCCCGGCCTCGCCGCGCGCGAGCTGATGTGGCTCGTGGCGCGGGAGCAACCCGACGAACGAGCGCTCGACGATGACGAACACGCCGATCTCCGGGTCGTTGCGCCAGGCCTCGCCCTCGACCCACTCGTCGAGGGTGAGCTCGAAGTTGCTGTGCAGGAGCTCGCTCACGCGCATGGTGCCCGCGAGGCGACCGCTGTCGTCGACGAACAGGCCGACCGGTTCGCGATCACCGATGGCGAGGTCGCGGGTCTGCTCGCCCTTCGGCACGAGGAGGTGCTTGTCGAGGCCGTAGTCGAAGAACGCTCCGAACGGCGCGAGGTCGACGACGGTCAGGAAGGTGACCTCGCCGAGCACGACGAGCGGCGTGCGGGTGGTCGCGATGGGGCGGTCCTCGGAGTCGAGGTAGACGAACACCTCGACCAGGTCGCCCTCCTTGGCCCCCTCGGGGATCTCCTTGCCGGGCAACAGCACCTCGGCCTCGTGACCGCCGAGGATGGCGCCCGGCGACACGATGCGGAGGATCGGTAGCTCGACGATCCGACCGAGGTGCTCGACGTTGGACATCCGGCCTGCATTCGAGGCCAACCGGCGTGGCGCGTCGAGGGCTCAGGGCGTGCAGGCCACCGGGAAATAGTAGCCGCCGCTCCGGATGGCGTCGCAGGTCGACCGGCACTTGCCGCTCGCGCAGCCCTGGACCGCGGGTCCCGGCGCGGTGCCGCACGAGGTGCTGGACGGCATGCGCCAGCAGCGTCCCTTGACGGTCGGGGCGAGGCACATGGACTCGCTGGCGAGGAGGTAGACGCACACGCCGTCGGAGCCGCACGTGGTGCCGAGGCACGCCGCGAACTCGCCGTCGCCGCACGGGCCCTCGTGCTTGACGGCGGCGTCGAGCGTCGCCGCGTGGGCTGCGTTCCAGTAGGTGTTCTGGTCGCAGCCGCAGACCGGCCCGTAGACCGTGGCTCCCACGACGGGCCTACACTCGCCGCGGATCCCCGCGCCGCAGCCGGTCTTGAAGCAGACGCCCGTGGTGCCGCACTCGGCGCTGGTGGCGCAGCCCGGGCTCACGGCGTCGACACCCCCGTCGACCGAGACGTCCGGCCGGACGTCGGAGGCACCGTCGGACCCTCCACCGTCGAGCGTGCCCATATCGGACAGGCCCGTGTCGGACAGGCTCGTGTCGGCGACGCCCGTGTCGGCGAGCGCGTCGCCCGCCGCGTCGGTGGAGGCGACCACGAAGTCACTGCCGCTGCAGGCGACGAGGGTCGACCCGAGGGCGAGAGAAAGAAAAGGGAAGCGCATCGGAGCGCAGCCTAGCGCGCCCCGGAGGCCGCGCACGTCGTCGAGAACTTGCTCCGCGGGCGCGGACTCCGATACGAGCCGCGCCATGGCGAAGCGCACCCCTTCGAAGGCGAAGAAGTCCCGCACCCCCACCGCGTCGGTCGCGAACCTGACCGAGACCGTGGCCGTCGAGACCGCGATCGCCCGTCCGAGCCACGAGGCGATCGCGCGTCGGGCCTACGAGCTCTATCTCTCGCGCGGCGGAGACCACGGCGGGCACGAGAACGACTGGCTCGCCGCCGAGCGCGAGCTCGCGACGCTGAACTGACCCGCGATCAGGGCCGGCCGGACTCGGTCGCCCGGGAGCTCTCGCTCGCGCCGAACGGCGGCTGGATGCGCGCTGCTTCCTCGACCGACAGCCCCATGGTGAGCAGCCAGCCGAGGAACTCCGGGTCCCGGGCGAGCTGCTCGACGCGGGCGTGGTTCTCGGTGGCGGCGATGCGGGCCACGAGCGCCTGCGCGCCGACCTGCTCGAGCAGGTGCGCGAGGGCGCACCGCGTGCCGGTCGCGTCGACGAAGCACGGGCGCTGCGCGGCGTGGCCGTCGTCCTTGGGGAAACGCCCGCCGAGCCGGTACCCGCGCAGCTCCTCGAGCACGAACGCGCGGAGGGTCTTGGTCGCCGGGGAGAGGTGGGAGACGTCTCGCTCACGCGCCATCTGCTCGGCGCCCTCGAGATGAGCGGCCGTGCGCGCGTCTTCGAGCAACGAGGCCGGGTCCATCCACCCCAAAGATGTCAGCGGCCGCGGCTCGCGTCCAGGGGCGTCCGCCGCCGTCCGAGCGCAACGGCAGAAGGCCGAGGATGCGTGGCAAGGCGGGCAATGGACTCCACGTCTTCGCGAAGCTCGACGAAGAGCCGCCAGGATGCGTCGTGTCCGACGCTTGCGTCCCGCTACACAAACGCAGAATCCGACGCCGTCATGTTCCACGTCATGGAGGAGACGTGAATACGGTCGTATCCATGGCGGCCGGAGGTTCCATGAAGCACCTGAGAAGCATTGCACTCACCGCTGTCGCGCTGGCGCAGTCGGGCTGTATGTCAAATGAAGAAGAACGAGTGGTGACGGCCAGCGTCGCGACCCCGTTGACCGTGAGTTGGTGCTCTGGGTCGACACGCCACCTGTTCGTTGGTGACTTCAATGGCGATGGAAAGTCCGATCTACTCTGCCACTCCGACTCGGGCGAGAAGTGGCTCGCGCTGAACGTCGGCGGCAATTTCTCTGCGGCCGTCCAGAGCTACCAGAATCTAGGATGGTGCAACGCTCCCCTGGTTCTGAGCGTCGGCGACGTGACACTGGACGGGCGGGACGACCTGATTTGCTTTGCGCCCGATACCGGCGAAATCTGGGTGTCATTCGCGCAAGGGTCTGGAAACAGCATCTACTTCGGCGGCACCAATCGCTACAGTGTTGCGGAGCCGGCGAATGCCTTTCTGGAGCCTTTGTTGCTCGGCGATGTCAACGGCGATGGTCGGACAGACATGATCTGGCACAGCCACTACGCCGGCTCAACGAGGGTTCGTTTTGCCGGCACCGATGGTTCGTTCGGCTCACCAACGGTCTCGCAGCCCCTCACGAACTGGTGTCAGGGAACACATCGCATGGAGATCACTCCGGGAAACTGGATAGACGTGCCGGACAACTACATCCTGGCCGGGAGGGTCTCCGCGCCCTTCCGCTTCGCGAACGATGTCCGCCGGGACCTCGTGTGTGTCGAGAGCGCAGGCGGGCACGTCTGGACGGCTGCGTCGCAAGACTCCTTCCAGTACACGGCAACGACCTGGGATGGCCCGCTGAATCTGTGTCCCAACGGCATCGGGTTGAGTCTGGGTGACTTCAATGGCGACGGTCGCAGCGATCTCCTGTGCCGAGGAGGCGCTGGGGCTGGCTTGAACCTGTCGATTGCCCGAAACAGCGGCGGTGCGTTCTTCGCATCGTGGTCTGGTCTGGCGGGCTGGTGTACGCACGCGGGGGCCAGCGTCGCGGTCGGCGACTACAACGGCGATTCGCGGGCGGACCTGCTCTGCTACGATACCGCCGGAAACAAGTGGATCCAGTACGCCGATCCCACCGGCACCGGCAGCTTCACGGGAGTCATCCCGCAGTGGTACTCGCCTTGACCTGACAGGACCGCACGAAGGGCTCGCCCCTGCGGGCCCTTCATCGTCCATCAGCCCGCGGACGTCCGTGTCGCCTTCCGCACGAGGAGCCCGATCGAGGTGCTCACGAAGCCGCGCAGCAGCAGCTTGACGTGCGGATCCTGGCAGTACGGTGGGAGGTCGACGTACCGATCGAGCTCGCGATCCCCGGGATTGAGGTTGAGCTCGATGTGGTGGCCCCGGCTCCGCAGTCGAGCGGCGAAGGCCTCGATGTCCTTGCGCCGATAGACCACGATCTCGGGGTGCTCCACGGTGGCGTCGTCGGAGCTCAGGTTGAACTCGGTGGTGTGCACGGCGATCCCGCCCGGTACGAGGCACTCGAGCGAGCGCTCGACGAACGACAGGCCGTGGTCGAGCGAGCCGAGGTGCTCGAAGGCGCACGCCGACCAGCAGAAGTCGTAGCCGGTGATGTTGGTCGGAATCCGGTTCATGTCCACGGGTCGGAACGTGACGCGTTCGACGAACGTCGCCTCGTCGCAGATTCCGCGTTCGTTCAGCGCCGACAGCTCGCTCGCGTGCTCGTTCGCCGTGGCCCAGCCCTTCTCTTGCTCGAGCGGAGCGTCGGTGGCCAGGATCGAGCACCCCTGCTTGGCGAAGTAGGACGCCAGCGGCTCCTTGCCGACACCGAAGCCCACCCCGCGGCGACCGGGCGAAAGGCACCCGTGCTGCGTGAGCGCCTGGGCGATCCAGGCGAACTCCCACCACTTGCGGTGATGGCGGAAGTTCAGGTGGAGGGCCTCGCACCACTCGAGGAAGCGCGCCGAGTCGAGCTGCGCGGCGGTCGACAGCTGCGACACGACGTGGTCGAGCGTGGGTGGCGCGTAGCTCGCGCGCAGGGTCTCGCTGTAGGCGGCGTAGGCGCGCCGGGCTCGTCGCCATTGGACCTGGGCGCGGGCTCGCGTGAGTCCGTCCTCGAACGATGCCTTGAGGGTGCGGAGGGCTGGCCCGGTCTTCATGCGCGCAGGCTAACGTCGTGTCGCTCGTCGTGTCGATGGCGTCGGGTTGCGCTGCTTGACGCCTTGGACGCCCGCCGATACCGACCGGAGATGTCTCGCCTCGGGGAGCTGGTTCGTCGCTTTCGGCCGCGTCACGAGCCGACCGCGCACCTCGCGGCGGACATCCTCGGCAGACGATCGTCCACGGTCCTGGACGTCGGCGCGCGCTGGGGCGTGGACGAGGCCTGGTACGCCCTCGACCCGCTGGCGCGGGTGGTCGGGTTCGAGCCCGATCCGGTCGAGTGTGCGCGGCTCAATGCTGCCATCGACGCGGCCGGCAAGCGCGATGCCGCCACGTTCGTGCCGGTGGCCCTCGGCGGGTCCACCGGCCAGGCGCAGCTGCACGTCACGCGGGAGCCGGGCTGCTCGTCCCTCTTGCCGCCCAACCGCGCCCTCGTCACGCGCTACCCCGCCCTCGAGGTGATGAGCCCTGTCTCCACGCTGTCGGTCGAGGTGACGACCCTCGAGGCCTGGGCGAAGGAGCGGGGGTCCACCGACGTCGCCTTCATGAAGCTCGACGTCCAGGGTGCGGAGCTCGACGTGCTGCGCGGCGCTGGAGCCACGCTCGACCGCTGCGTCGGTCTCGAGCTCGAGGTCGAGTTCATGCCCCTCTACGAGGGCCAGCCCCTCTTCGGCGACCTCGACGTGTTCCTACGGGCCCGAGGCTTCTCACTGTGGCGCATCAGCCACCTCGTGCATTACGCCGAACGCCACCGCGACACCCTGGAGCGCGAGGAGAGCGCCGCGTACGACAACGTGCACGTGACCGCCAAGGCGGGCGCCGGTCGGCTCGCCTGGGGCCACGCGATCTACGTGCGAGACTTCGCTGCGCTGCCCGACAGGCCGCGCCTGTTGCGCGAGCTGCTCGAGCTGGCCTCGCTGCTCGATGCCATGGGCGAGTCGGACGGCGCGGCGGCGGCCCTCGAGGCGGCGCTCTCACGCCGCTCGTCCGAGCTCGGTGCTGCGAGCGCCCGGGTGCAGGCGCAGATCCTGGCGCTGCGAGCCTGATGCCAGGGTCGTGACGCTGGGTTCCCGACGCTGGGTTCCCAACGCCGTCAGGGCCGGTGGGCCGAGCGGCGGAGCCAGTCCCCCGCTGCCCTCGTGGCCGACCACACCGAGCGGGCCGCGCGCACCGCAGTCGTCAACGCGAGCTGGCTGCGTCGATAGGCGGCGAGCTCGGCCTCCAGCGCCTCGATCTGTCGCTGGTACTCGTAGGGGATGTAGTCGTCGAAGACGTTGGGCATCACGGAAAGCGCCTCGCGGAGGTGCGCGTCCTCCTTGCGGACATAGTAGCGGTTGAGGCCGTCGAACGTGGCGAAGAGGTAGTCGGCGTCGAGGAGGCGCTGCTCCCATTCCGCATGCGTCACCTCCTGGGAGAGGGGCCGGGTGGCCTCGACGAGGAGCACCCGCGGTCGAAAGCGAACGAAGTCGGCGCCCGCGATCACCGCCGCCTCGTGGCCCTCCACGTCGATCTTCACGAAGTCGATCGTGCGACTGCCCACGTGCTCGCGACAGATGTCCGCGAGCGTCGTGAGGGGCACGGTGATCTCGTCGAAGGCGAAGCCGCGCGCCTTGTGCGCCTGCACCTCGTCGGCCGCGAAGGTCGACAGCCCGACGGCGTCCCCCCGCGCCTTGAAGAACGTCATCGTCCCGGGATGGTCACTGCAGCCGACGCAGAGGTTGAGGTCGCGCGGTCGAGCGGCGGCCACGAGCGCGTGCTGCTTCGGGGAGGCCTCGATGTTGATGCCGCTCCAGCCCGCGTCGTAGAAGGTCTTCGTGACCGACAGCAACACCGGGTCGCACGCGCCGACGTCGATGTAGAATCCTGACGACACCCCCGCGAAGGCGCGTCGGAGCAGGACATCCTCGCGATTCTGGGCGTACGAGGTCCAGGGCATGGTTGGCATGCTACTAGCCTCGCAGCATCCGTGCCGCTACGAGCCTCCACGATGGACGGTCGGTCGCCAGGGCCATGGGCTCGGGTCGTCGCGACCTTCGCCGAAGCCCGTCGAGGCCTCGGAGCCGTCCTGACGCTGCGCCCCTACGACACTTCCACGTCCGAGGGCCGCGCGCAGGAGCGCTACCGCCGCGCGGCGCTCTCGACGGCGACGGCCGCGCTGGGGCACGGCCTGGGGATCTTCACCGGGCTGGTCAATGTGCGGGTGACGCTCGGCTACCTCGGCAAGGAGCGATACGGCCTGTGGATGGCCATCTCGTCGCTGCTGCTCTGGGTCCAGCTCGCGGACTTCGGCCTCGGACGAGGCCTGCAGAACCACCTGGCCGAGGCGCACGGGAGGGACGACCGCGAGGGGGCGGCGCGGGCCTTCTCGACCGGCTTCTTCGCGTTGCTCGCAGTGGCAGTCGCGATGTTCATCGCGTTCGTCCCGGCCCTCTTCCTGGTCCCCTGGAACAGGGTCCTCGCGGTCTCCAACCCGAGCCTCGCAAGCGAGACACGCGTCGCCGTGGGGGCCGTGGCCGCGGTCTTCCTCGCGCAGTTCCCGCTGAGCCTCGTGCCGACCCTCTACAGCGCCCACCAGCGCGGCTACGTGGCAAACCTCTTCAACATCGGTAGCAGCGTGGTGTCGCTCGTGACGCTGCTGGTCGTGGTGAAGCTCAAGCTCTCCCTCGGCTACCTCATCCTCGCGGTGGGTGGGGTCGGGGTAGCAAGCAACCTCGTCAACCTCGCCTACATCCTCCACGACATGCCGTGGCTCCGGCCGAGGCTCTCACTGGTCAGCCGCCGGGTGGCGAAGGCGCTCGCCAGCACGTCGTCGGCGATGATGCTCTTCCAGCTGGCCGGACTGCTGATCAACGAGGCGCAGGTCCTCATCGTCGCTCACCGGATCGACCTGCTGGCGGTCACGGACTGGTCGATCCTGATGCGCGTCTACGCGCTGCCGATCACCTTCATCGCCATGCTGGATGGTCCCATGGTGCCAGCGTTTCGCGAGGCCTACGTGCGGGGCGACCGCAGCTGGCTGCGCAGCGCGTTCTTCCGTCTGGTGCGCCTGAAGATGGGGCTCGCCCTCGCGGGGGTGCTCCTCTACGTGGTCTTCGGTGACCTCATCGCCGCGCTGTTCGCCGGCCGGGCGGTCCAGCTCGCCGCGTCCGTGTGGTGGTCCACCGGGCTCCTCCTGTTCGTCGGCGTGTGGAATGGCTCGTTCAACGACCTGCTGATCGCCACCGATCGCCTGTGGGTGCTAGTGGCCGCGGTCGCGGCGAACGCGCTCGTGACGATCGTCCTCACGATCACGATGGCCCGATCCTTCGGGCTGGTCGGGGTCCTCCTCGCCACGGTGGCCTTCTCGCTCTTCGTCACCGCCTGGCTCAACCCACTGCTCTGCCGGATGGCGCTACGGGTCACGCCTCGCGACGAGAAGCCCGCCGACGCCGATCCCACCTAGCCCGCTGCCGCGCGGTAGACGTCGACGTAGCCACGCGCCATGCGGAGCCGATCGAAGTGGCGTGCGCGTGCCATGCCCACGGCGGCGCGGTCGATGCGCTGTGCCGCTGGTTCACGCGCGAGCGCCACGAGGGTGGCCGCGGCGCCCGCCGCATCGTCCGGATCGAGGCAGGCCGCCGCCGCGTCGCCGGCCACCTCGTCGCTCCCGCTGTCGCGCGCGACCAGCACCGGACAGCCGCTGGCGAGCGCCTCCACGACCGAGAGGCCGAAGCCCTCGAGGCGCGAGAGGAAAGGGTGCGCCACCGCGCCTCGGTACAGCGCGGCGAGGTCGTCGTCGTCGACGTAGCCGAGCAGGTGGACCCGCCCCAGGAGGCCGCGCCGGGCGATCTCGTTCTCCATGCGGGCCACGTCCTCGGCGAGCAGCTTGCCCACCCACGCGAGCTCGAGATCGACTGCGCTGCGGGCGCGGGCCATGGCGTCGAGCAGGACCGGCACGTTCTTGCGGTGGTCGCAGTAACCCACGTAGAGCGCGTACGGCCGCGCGAGCCCGAGGCGCGAAAGGCGGGTCGGATCGTCCGCGCGAGGTGTCGCGGACCAGCGGCCGAGGTCGATGCCGTTCGGCACGACGGTGATCCGCCGCCGATCGAGGCGGAGCAGGGCCTCGAGATCGGTGCGGGTCCGCTCCGAGATGGCGACCACCTGCTCCACGCGGCGCGCCCGGAGGCCCTCGCGCAGCCGACGGCTCGTGGCCGCGAGCGGCGAAGGGCCGATGTACTCGCGGGGGTAGCGCAGCGGCACGAGGTCGTGGAGCGTGAGCACCATCCGGGCGGGCGACCACCACGGCACCCCGCGGGGCTCGAGCAGGTGCACCACGTCGTGGCCCCGCGCAGCGAGAGGCAGGAAGAGCTGGCGGCGGGCGGCGACCCGCTCCTCGAGCGTGCCCCGGCGCTCGTGCAGCTCGGCGGCGGCGGCGCGCAGGTCGCGGGTCTTGCGCGCTCGCCCGAGCGGGGAGAGGTCGACCAGGGCCTCGATCTCGAGATCGTCGTGCTCGCGCTCGGTGTCGGCGAGCGCGTGCAACAGATCGCGCAGCAGGCGGCCGATGCCGCGCGCGCCGCTGGTGTCGAGGTTCGACGTGCCGTCCACCAACACGCGGGTCTTGCGGCTCATGGGGCCCTCACGCGAGCAACCGCGCGTAGACGGCGAGGGTGCGCTCCGCGAAGCGCTCCCGGGAGAACTCGCGGGCGCGGACCAGGCCCCGCTCGCGGAGCTGGGCGCGGAGCTCGGGCTGCTCGGCGAGCCGGGCCATCGCCTCGCCGATCGCGCTCGTGTCGTCGGGGGGCACGAGCAGACCCGCGTCGCCGGCGACCTCGGCGAGCGACGAGCCGGCCGTCGCGACCAGTGGCGCGCCGCAGGCCATCGCCTCGACCAGCGTGAGCCCGAAGCCCTCGGCGAACGACACGAGCACGTGGCCGAGCGAGCGGCGGTAGAGCGCGGGGAGGTGCTCGTCGGGGACGAAGCCGAGCGCGCGCACCTGGCCCTGCACCCCCACGCGCTCGGCGAGGGCCTCGAGCCGTCCCCGCTCGCCCACGCTGAGGTTGCCGACGAACGCGAGCTCGAGCGGGGTGCCGCGGCGGCGGGCGTGCGCGAGCGCGCCGAACATGCCCTCGGCGTTCTTGCGCCACTCCCAGGCGCCCACGTAGACGAAATACGGCCGCGCGAGGCCGTAGCGGGCGACGATCGCCGCGTCGTCGTCGGCCGGCTCGGCCGAGAACCGCGTGAGGTCGATGCCGTTGTGCACCACGCTGATCCGGTCGTCGTCCACGTCGAGCAGACGCCGCAGATCGCGCCGGGTCTCCTCGCTGATGGCGATGACGTGGTCGGCGCCACCGTAGCGGTGCAGCTCGCGCAGGCGACGGATGGGGGCGAAGCCGTCCTGCCAGCCGAGGTAGCGGGTGGCGAAGCGCAGCGGGATGAGGTCGTGGCAGGTGACCACGCGCCGCGGGCCGAGCACCGGGGTGCCGCGCGCGTCGGTCAGGTGCACGAGGTCGGCCCCCACGCGGCGCGCGATCGTGCCGAAGTGCATGCGGCGGCCGTAGCGCACGCGCGCGTCGGCGCTGTCGAGGCCCTTCGCGTCACCGCGGGGGCGGAGGGCCGCGAGGTCCTCGACGACGGTGCCCTCGCCCGTCTCGTCGATCCAGGTCACGCCGAGGACCCGGACCCCCGCCTCGCGGGCGCGTCGCTGCACGGCGCCGAGCCCCTGGGCGAGGTCGAGCACGTAGCGCCCGATGCCCCGCAGGCGGTGGGTGGTCTGGAACGGCGTGAGATCCACGAGGGCAGTGCGCATGATCAGTTCTGGCCGACGGCGTCCCGGTAGAGCTCGAGGTGACGGGCCGCGACCGCGGTCCAGCTCGCGGCCTCGGCGTAGGCTTCGATGCGGGTGCGTACCACGTCGGCGAGCTCGCGTTCGTCGACCAGGCGGGCCAGCGCGCGCTCGAGTGGGCCGTCGAGCGTGTGGACCGCCTCGCGCACGTCGTCGAACACCGGCGCGCGCGACACCGCGACCGGCGACCCACTCGAGAGGGCCCAGGTCACCGCGCCCGATGTGCCCTGGGCGCCCCCGGTGTGGTAATCGAGCACCACCCAGTCGGCGGCCGCGAGCGCGTCCATGGCCGCCTCGTGGGGCACGAACGCGCCGTCGAGGTGCACGTGGCGCTCGAGCCCGAGCCGGGTGATCTCGCGCCGCAAGCGGGCGAAGTACTCGCGCGACTCGCTCGAGTCGTAGACGGCGCCCGAGATCCAGTAGAACACGTCGCGACCCTGGGCGCGCAGCGCGGCGATCGCGGTGAGCATCTCGAGCACCCCCTTGTCCGGGACCAGGAACCCGAAGTGGGCGAACACGAGCTTGTCCGCGGGGATGCCGAGCGCGCGGCGGGCCGCGGCGCGGTCGCGGCGCTCGACCGGCGGCAGGCCGTGGGGGACCACGTGCACGCGTCGCACGCCCGCCGCGCGGACCTCGGCGGCGTGGGACTCGTTGTGCACGATCACGTGGGCGTCGCGGAGGGCGTGGTGGAATCGCCACACCTTGAACCGGCGACCGAGCGAGCCGCCGTCGCGGCCGTGCCAGGTGGCGAAGAAGGGGGCGCCGCGCCGCCGCGCGAGGCCTCCGAGGTTGAAGAGGATGCGCGACGAGAACAGCGAGAGGTTGACGTTGGCGTGGATCACGTCGACCGGGGGCAGGGCGCGCAGCACCGGAACGGCCTCGATCCCGAAGGCGCGGTTGCGGTTCCAGAGCCGCGGCACCGGCTCGGTGCCGGTGTCTCGATCGTCACCGAACAGGCGGGGAGCCACGATGGCCACCTCGGCGCCGTGCGCCCGCAGCGCGGGGACGAGCTGCTCGGCGTAGGTCGCGAGGCCGCACCGCTGGCTGTAGGTGGTGAGGAACCCGATGCGCATCCTGTTTTCCGAGCTATACACGTCGCGTGCCGGCCCGAGAACCGACCGACTCAGCTCGAGCGTCCTCCGGGGGTTCCTCGCGGGGCCCTGCCGCGGGCTCGATCTCGGTCATCATCGTCAACTGGAACGCGCGGGAAGACCTCTGCGCCTGCCTGCGGTCGCTCGCCGACCAGACCGATCGCGGGTTCCAGACCCTCGTCGTGGACAACGGCTCGAGCGACGGCTCGGAGGCCGCGGTGCGGGCCGAGTTCCCCTGGGTCGAGGTCCTGCAGACCGGCGCCAACCTCGGCTTCGCCGAGGGGTGCAACCAGGGCCTCGCTGCGGCCGACGGCGAGTGGATCGCCACGCTCAACAACGACACCTTCGTCGACCGGTCGTGGATCGCCGCGCTGCGGGCCGCCGCGCTGGCCGCCCCGCCCGAGGTCGGGATGCTGCAGTCGCGCATGGTCTTCAAGACCGACAAGGGGCGCATCAACTCGACCGGCCTGCTGCTCTACAAGGACGGCTCCGCCGAGGACCGCGACTTCGACACCCCCGTGCGCGAGGACGAGGAGGGCGACGCGGTGTTCTGCCCGACCGCCGGCGCCGCGCTCTACCGCCGCGCGATGCTCGACCAGACCCGCCTCGCGAGCGGCTGGTTCGACCGCGACTACTTCATGTACTGCGAGGATGTCGACCTCGGCTGGCGCTGTCGCCTCGCCGGCTGGGAGGCGCGCTACGTGCCGAGCGCGCTCGTGGCGCACGCGTTCCAGGGCAGCTCCAAGCTGCGCGAGCGCTCGTTCATCGGGCTCCACCTCAAGCGCAACCGCCTGCGCACCCTGCTCAAGAACGCGAGCGTGCCGTTCCTCTTCAAGGCGATGCCGCGCACCCTGCTCGATCTCGGTCGGGCCTTCACCCAGGGCGGCCCGCTCGTCCTGCCCTCGTTCGCGATCGCGGTCCGCGACGGCCTCGTGCAGCGCCGCGCGGTGTCGACGCTCGCCCGCGTGCCACGGGTCGAGGTCGAGCAGCGGTGGGCGGTCAAGCGGACGCGCAGCTGATGCCGGCCCCGCTGCGGTTCACGTTCGTGGTCTCGCGCTACGCGGCGGACATCCTCGGCGGCGCCGAGAAGCACGCGCGCGACGTGGCCGAGCAGCTCGCGGCCCGGGGCCACGACGTGCGGGTGCTCTCCACCTGCGCGCGCCAGTACTCCACCTGGAAGAACGAGCTCCCCGCCGGCATCACCCACGAGAACGGCGTCGAGGTGGAGCGCTTCCCGATCCCACTCCGCCGTCTGGTCGGCGTCGACGACGTGTGCAAGGCGGTCGCCTGCCGCTTCCCCCGTCGTGGTTCGCTGGCCGACGCGTGGTACCTCGCCGCGGGCCCGGTCTGTCCGGCGCTCGCGCGCCGCGCGGTCACCGAGACCCACACCCGCGATCTCGTCACCCACTTCTCGCTGCTCTCGTGGGTGACGGCGCGCGCGCTCTCGGCCGAGCCCCGGCGCGCCGCGCTGGTGCCGCTCGTGCACGACGAGCCGCCGACGTATCTCTCGCGCGCGGCCGAGACGCTGCGAGAGCCCGCGGCGATCCTCGCCAACACCGAGGAGGAGTGGGCGCGGATCGCTCGCGTGGCCGGGCCCGCGGTCGCGCCGGGCCTCGTCGTGGCGACCGGGCAGGGCCCCGCGCCGGTGCGCGATCCGTCGTTCCGTCCGCCCGTCGACGGCCCCTACCTGCTGCTCCTCGGCCGCATGGCCAAGGCCCGCCCGGTGATCGCGGCCTACCGCGCCCTGCGCGCGCTCGACGCCTCGTTCGAGGTCGGCGGCCGTCGAGTCGCCGCGCGGGACCTGACGCTCCTGGCCGTCGGCGAGCGCCACCCCGCGTTCGAGGGTGAGGCGGGCGTGCACATGACCGGCTTCGTCGACGACGAGACCCGCTGGCAGCTCCTGCACCGCGCGACGGCGCTCGTGAACCCTTCGCGCTACGAGAGCCTTTCGCTCGTGCTCCTCGAGGCCTGGGCGTGCGGGGTGCCGGTCGTGGTCAACGCCGCGTGCGACGTCACCGTCGGCCAGTGTGCGCGCAGCGACGGTGGCTTCGCCGTCGACTTCGCCGATCCCGCCGCGGCCGCCCGTGGGTTGCACGAGGGCCTCGCCCGCGAGGAGCGCCGACGGGCCATGGGCGCCCAGGGCAAGGCCTACGTCGAGCGCCGCTACTCGTGGGAGAGGGTCACCGAGCTCTACGAGCGGGTGGCGAGAGGCCTCCGCGCGGGACACCTCGACCTCGCAGCCCTCGGTTAGCGGCGCGCGATCGCCTCGCGGAGCGCCGTGAGGAGCTCGCCCCAGAACAGCCCCAGGCCCCGGCAGAACGCCTGGTTCTGCTGACCGTGGCGCGCGGGGTGGTCGTCGGGGATCGAGTCCCAGCCCCGGTGCGTCACCGTGACGAGGGTGCCGTCGCCCGACGGGACGAAGGTCACCTCGACCTCGGTCTCCTGGTCTTCGCGGAACGTGGCGTTGCGCCAGAGCCAGACGAACCGTGACGGCGGCTCCCAGACGGTGATGCGACCGAGGGGCAGGACCACCGTCTGACCGTCACGCTCGAACGACTCGAACACGCGGCCGCCCACGCCCCCCTCGAGGGCGAGGATGCCCCGCCCGTGACGGTATCGAGGCCCGCGTCGCCACCAGCGGTCGATCTCCTCGGTGAACACCGCGAAGGCGTCGGCGGGGCCGACCGCCACCCGCACCGAGGCGCGCGCATCGACCGGCTTCACGCGCGCTTCCCCGGGGGGCGGGTGCGCTCGGCGTGCTCCTTGAACGAGGCGAGCTGGTCGCTCCAGAACGCCTCGACGTCCGCGACCCAGTCCCGCAGCGCCGTGAACGGCGCGCGCCGCAGCCGGTAGACGCGGACGCGCGCGTCGTCGTGCGGGGCGCGATCCTCCTCGACGAGGCCGCTCTCGCGCAGCACGCGCAGGTGGCGGCTCATGGCCGGCGCGCTGGTGCCGAACGCCGCGGCGAG
>CAZUZY010000117.1:0-20269 GCA_964624885.1 uncultured Polyangiales bacterium
GTCGCCGCGCCGAAGCTCACCCTCACCGCCGTCGCGGCCGACGCGCTCCGCGAGGCGGGCGGCGATCCCGGCGACGGCCTGCTCTTCGCCGTCTCGCCGCGCTTCGAGCACGAGCTCTGGTTCGGCCCGAAGGAGCCGGGGGACGTCCTCGTCGAGGCGAGCGGCGTCACGTTCCACCTCGACGCCGCGAGCGCGGGCCGCGCCGACGGCACCTCGATCGACTTCGTCGACGGCCCCGCCGGGAAGGGCTTCAAGATCGACAACCCCCACGCGCCGCCCGCGGTGAAGGTGCTCTCTCCGGAGGAGCTCAAGGCCCTGCTCGCGGGCGGCGAGGCGTTCCACCTGGTCGACGTGCGCACCGAGCAGGAGTTCGCGACCGCGAGCATCGAGCGCGCCCGCCTGCTGGACGCGGCGTTCGAGGCCGAGCTCGCCGCGCTGCCCAGGGACGCGAAGCTGGTGTTCACCTGCCACCACGGCGTGCGCAGCCGCGCCGCCGCGGAGCGCTTCCTCTCGCGCGGCCACACCAACGTGTGGAACCTCGCGGGCGGCATCGACGCCTACTCCCACGTCGACCCGCGCGTCCCCCGCTACTGAGCGCCCCCGAAGCAGAAGGGCGACCCCCGCGAGGGAGTCGCCCTTTCTCGTTCGCGTCGACCCGGGGCGCTGCGCCGGCCGCCTCGCCGCAGAGCCTGTGAATCTTTGTCGGCCGCCCATGGAGGCGGCCGATGCTTCGGCTCGCTTACGCTCGCCTCAGTGCGCGGTGACGACGATCGGCTTCTTGGCGGGGGTGTAGAGGTTGTCGACCTCGCCGTCGACCACGCGGAGGGCGTCCTGGCCCCAGGAGTAGCCGTAGCCGGTGAACTCCGCGGCCTTGAGCAGCTCGCTGTACGAGTGCTGCTTGCCATCGACCAGCGCGCCGATGAACCGGCCCATCGCGGGGCCGCTGCCGTTGACCCAGCTCTCGAGCCCGTTGGTCACGAGGTCGAGGTTGCGGGTGCCGCCGGCCTTGAGCGGGACGTAGTCCTTCTCGTAGTAGTTGTACGAGACGCAGCCGTTGATGAACATGAT
The DNA here is from genome assembly GCA_964624885.1 of uncultured Polyangiales bacterium. GTDB lineage: Bacteria > Myxococcota_A > Polyangia > Polyangiales > JADJMO01 > JADJMO01. Next base: position 1,069 of record CAZUZY010000117.1, read on the forward strand.
CTGGTAGCTCGCCGGGAAGTCGCTCGCCGAGAAGCGCGAGGGATCGAGCGGGCCGTACCCGATGTAGCTGTGGCCGTTGTAGACGAAGATGTCGCTCGTCTTGATGGCGCGCTTGTGCGGGGTCGAGTCGGTTTCGGCGCCGAAGTAGGTGTTCAGCACGATGGTGACCGGCTGCGCGGCGGCGCCGCCGATGGAGACGTCGACCGGCGCCTCGAACGAGACCCAGCGGCGGACCAGCTTGTCGCCGATGGCGACGCGGAACGCGCGCTTGTCGGCGGTGGGCAGGGTCGACGGGAAGCTCGTGCCGTCGAGCTCCATCTTGAGGAGGTCGGCGAACGCCACGGTGTAGGTCTTGCCGTTCACCGAGACGGTCAGGTCCTTGAGGCCCTCGATGGAGGCGAGCTTGAAGTTCGGGCGGGCCGCGATGACGGCGCGGATGCCCTCGAACCACATGCGGTAGCCCTCGTCGTCGATGGTGTCGTGCTTCTCGCCGGCCGCCCAGTCGGCCATGAGGCCGCTCACCATGCCGATGACGACCTTGCCCTTGGCGACGCCGCCCGCGTAGAGGCGGTCGTACTCGGGGTAGGTGGCGCCGGCGTTGGTGGTCGCGGCCTTGAGGCTCGCGGTCATCGGGACGTAGAGGCGCTCGGCCTCGGCGCGGACGATCTCGGCCGACGGGGTGGTCAGCGCCTGGCGGGCGGTGTCGATCGCCTTCTGCTCGGCGACGATGGCCTTCTTGCAGGCGGAGAGCGAGGGGTCGAACACGTACCAGATCGAGCCCTCGAACTCCTGCGCGTGGGCGTCGCCCGAGGTGCACTCCTTGAGGATGCGCTTCGACTGGTACTGGTAGTTGCCGTGCAGCAGGCCGAGCGAGATCGAGGTGCGGCGCGCCATCGTCTTGGGGACCAGCGCGTTGTCGGTGTAGGTGTAGCGGACCTCGACCATCGGGGTCTTGGTGGTGCCGTCGACCATCGTGACGTCGCGCTTCACGAACGTGCTCGGGTCGACGTCCTTGAGCTCGCGGCTGTTGACGCCGATGTTGGCCTCGCGGAGCGCGCCGAACGCGGACTGGGTCTGCTTGCGGACCGTGGCGAGGATGGTCGAGTCGCTGGTGCCCTTCGCGACATAGACCTTGCCCTGGAAGACGAGCTTGCGGGCGAGGGCGGTGTTGCTGGTGAGGGCGTCGTCGAGCGCTCCCTCGTCGACCGTCCCGTCGGTGCCGTCCGGGGTCGCGGCGCAGCCGGCGCCGACCGAGGCGAGAGCGAGCATCGAGGCGAAGGCGGTCTTGGTGAGGAGCGACATGGTCGAGGTCCCTTTCCAGGTGCGCACCCGGTGGTATCCGGTGCGAGGTGGGACCCTTTATGCGCCCATGTAGGATACTTGTCCACCAAGAAAAGTTGGCGGGTGGGCCCATGTTCGTCTCGGGCGGAATCGAAGAGCGCTAACCCATGGAAATCACAAAAAGACGAAGGAGCGCCCGGAAGCGCTCCCTCGTGCCTCGACGGCGTCGATCAGACGTGGCGGACGTACTCGAAGTCGACCGAGAGGCCCTTGATCCCGCGGGGCGGGGGGGCGATCCAGTTCGCGAACTTGCCCTTCTCGTACACGGGCTTGGTCATCAGGCTGTCGATGAACTTCTGGTCGTCCTCGCTCGGGAGCCACTCGTGCCGGCGGCGCGCGAACTCCTCCTTGCTGAGGATCTCCCCGGCCGGCGTCGCCCCGACGTCGGCGTAGATGCCCACGTGGCGGTGGAAGCGGCGGCTCGGCAGCTTGAGCTCGAAGTCGATGCCGTGGCTCTTGATGGTCTTGTTCCACTTGTCGACGCCACGCTGGCAATCGACGATGTAGCCGTCGCGCAGCACCTCGTTCATGGCGTTGCGCAGGGCCACGTCCTCGCGCGCGATCTTGCCCTCGCGCAGCACGTCCATCGCGTAGGACTGGTCGAGCGCGGTGTGCTCCGTGTGCTCCTTCTCCTCGAACGCGCGGCCCTTGAGCCCCGAGGCGAAGTACTGCGCCGCGTTGCTCGAGATCTCGCCGCCGAACAGGTCGAGCGAGAGCGAGTACCAGAGGTTGAGGTGCTTCTGGATCGTCGGCAGGTCGATGCCGCCGAGCGCGCGCACGTCGCCGGAGAACGAAGCCTCCTTCATCAGCTGGCAGGTGCGGTCGACGATGCGCTGCACGCCCGTCTCGCCGACGAACATGTGGTGCGCCTCCTCGGTGAGCATGAAGCGGGTGGTGCGCGACAGGGGGTCGAACCCGCTCTCGGCGAGCGCGAGCAGCTGGTACTTGCCGTCGCGATCGGTGAAGAACGTGAACATGAAGAACGAGAGCCAGTTGCGGCAGGGCTCGTTGAACGCCCCGAGGATGCGCGGGCGGTCGGAGTCGCCGCTGCGGCGCTGCAGCAGGGCCTCTGCCTCCTCGCGGCCGTCGCGGCCGAAGTGGCTGTGGAGCAGGTAGACCATCGCCCAGAGGTGCCGACCCTCCTCGACGTTCACCTGGAACAGGTTGCGCAGGTCGTAGAGCGAGGGGCAGGTCTGGCCGAGCAGGCGCTGCTGCTCGACGGAGGCCGGCTCGGTGTCGGCCTGGGTGACGATGAGGCGACGGAGCGCGTTGCGGTGCTCGCCGGGCACCTCCTGCCACGCGGGCTCGCCCATGTGGTCGCCGAAGCCGATCTTGCGGCCCTCGGTCTTGTCGGCGAGGAAGATGCCCCAGCGGTAGTCGGGCATCTTCACGTGGTCGAAGTGCGCCCAGCCGTCGCTGTCGACGCTGATCGCGGTGCGCAGGTAGACGTCGTCCTTCTGGAACCCCTCGGGGCCCATCTCCATCCACCAGTCGAGGAAGGCGGGCTGCCACTGCTCGAGCGCGCGCTGCAGGCGCTTGTCGCTCGAGAGGTCGACGTTGTTGGGGATCTTGGTGTCGTTGACCACGTCGCTCATGGGGCTCCTTTGTCTGCTGCTCTGCGGGGGGATTTCAGGCGCGGCGCCAGTCGAACTCGGCGCGCTCCGGTTTGCCGTACACGGTGAGGGCGCCCCGCTGGCCGGTCGCGTTCGGGCGGGTGAAGATCCAGTTCTGCCAGGCGGAGAGCCGGCCGAAGATCTTGGTCTCGAGGGTCTCGGGGCCGCCCCAGCGCAGGGAGGCCTCCATGCCGGTCATCGCGTCGGGCGAGAGCGAGGCGCGCTCCTCGATGGCCACGCGGACCTCGTCGTCCCAGTCGATGGCATCCGGCGAGAGGGTGACGATCCCCGCCGCGACGGCCTCGCGGGTGGTGAGCGGCGCCTTCTTGGCCGCGAGCTCCTCGACCTGCGCGGGCCGCGCGAGGAAGCGCGACTGCAGGCGGGTGAGCCCGTTGCCCATGGGGAGCGGGCCGAAGTTGCTCGCCGAGAGCGCGACGCGGATCGCGTCCTCGTGGTCCTCGTCGTCCTTCATGTAGACGCGGTCGGCGGCGAGGGCGAGCTCGAGCAGCGAGCCGGCGAAGCACGAGCCTTCGTCGACCAGCGCGAAGATCGAGCGCGAGCTCGTGTCGAGCCGCTTGACCACGCGGCGCTGCAGCAGCAACACCTCGCGCGCGAGCCAGTCCTGCTCGGCGAGCGCGAGCAGCGCCTCGTCGTGGGCGCGCACCGCCTCGAGATCGCCGCGGGTCCGCACCACGAGCAGGCCGACCTCGAGGAAGTTGAACCGCAGGTCGAGGAGCGCGTCGTCGAGCTCGCGGAACGCGCGCAGGACCCAGGCGTCGTTGCCCTGCTTGCGCAGCTCCTCGCCGCTCTTGATCGGTGCACCCTCGGGGCCGCGCACAGTCACCTCGGCAACGCGCTTGGCCTCGTCGATCACCATCGTGACGTGGCGGTACTCCGAGACGTGCTTCTTGCCGTCGTCGCGGCGCTCCGGCGAGACGGGCAGGAGCGGCAGCCCGGCGCCCTTCGCGTCCTTGCGCTTGCTCGACCCGGCCAGGGTGGTGGCGCGCGCGAGGATCGCCTCCTTGAACTTGCTGCGCGGGATGACCGAGTCGACCAGGCCCCAGTCCTTGGCGCGCTTGCCGCGGACGCCCTCGGCGAGGGTGCTGAACACGTCGGCGAGGTCGCGCCGGATCTTGCGCTTGTCCACGAGGCGGGTGAGGCCGCCGGTGCCGGGGAGCACGGCCAGGAGCGGGCACTCCGGGAGGCTCACCGCGCTCGCGCCGTCCTCCTGCAGGTGGATCTCGTCGCAGGCGAGCGCGAGCTCGTAGCCGCCGCCCGACGCGATGCCGTTGAGCGCCGCGATCGACGAGATGCCGCTCTCCTTGCTCGCGTCCTCGAGGTAGAGGCGGGTCTCGTTGGTGAACTTGCAGAAGTTCACCTTGAAGGCGTGGGTCGAGGCGCCGAGCATGTAGATGTTCGCGCCCGAGCTGAAGATGCGGTCCTTGCCCGACTCGAACACGATGGTGCGCACCTCGGGGTGCTCGAAGCGCACGCGCTGGATCGCGTCGGCGAGCTCGATGTCGACACCGAGGTCGTACGAGTTGAGCTTGAGCACGTAGCCGGGACGCAGCCCTCCGTCCTCGGGGATGTCGAGCACGAGGCGCGCGACGCCCTGGTCCTTCTGGGCAAGGTCGAGCTTCCAGTGCCGGTATCGATCAGGGTGGGTGTCGAAGCGGATGGGCGTGTGCGTCGTCGGGGCTTCCATGGGCCAGGCGACGCTAGCGCAATCCGTGCGACCCGCAAGCACTATATTGCCTTCGACGAGGTGCGTTGTTGCAGTATACTGCTGGCATGCGGGACCGAAGCAAGCTCCTCCGCGACCTCGGCCGTGCCGTGCGGAACGCGCGCACGGACCGGGGCCTCACGCTGCGCGAGCTGTCCGAGCAAGCCGACGTGAGCATTCGATTTCTCGCCGATCTGGAGGCCGGTCGCGGCAACGTCTCGGTCGGCCGCCTGCACGACATCGCGGTGGCCCTCGGCACCTCCGCCGCCGAGCTCCTGACCCGCGGCTCGCGCAGAATCATCGCCCTGCTCGGTTTGCGCGGCGCGGGCAAGAGCACCATCGGTCGGCGGCTCGCGCGCAAGCTCGGGGTGCCCTTCGTGGAGCTCGATCGCGAGGTCGAGCAGGCCGCCGGTCTGAGCCTCGGGGCCCTGTTCGAGCTGCACGGCGAGGCGTTCTACCGCCGCCTCGAGCGCGAGGCGCTGCAGCGCGTGCTCGATCGCCACGACATCGCCGTCATCGCCACCGGCGGCAGCATCGTCACCGACGACGAGACCTTCGCCATCCTGCGGGCGCGCACCCAGACCGTCTGGCTCGCCGCCACCCCCGACTCGCACTGGTCGCGGGTGGTCGCCCAGGGCGATCGGCGCCCCATGCACGACCGCGACAACGCGAAGGCCGAGCTGGCGCAGCTCCTCGAGCAGCGCCGCTCGCGCTACGAAAAAGCCGACCGCATCGTCGACACCGACGCCCTCGGGGTCGACGGGGTGGTACAGGTGCTCGCTGAGGCCTCGTAGTGGATCTCCCCCTCGACCACGTCCTAGGTGCCCTCGACGTCGATCCACGGGCGCGCCCCCTGCTGGAGGAGGCGCTGACGCATCGCACGTGGCTCAACGAGCACAAGGATCGCGCGGGCGACGACAACCAGCGGCTCGAGCTGCTCGGGGACGCGGTGCTCGGCCTCGTGATCGCCGAGGCGCTCTACCTCCGCCTGCCGCGGGCCGACGAGGGCCTCCTCTCGCGCGCGCGGGCGGCCGTGGTGCAGGAGTCGTCGCTCGCGACGACGGCGCGGAGGGTCGGCCTCGGCGCGGCGTTGCGGCTCGGGCGCGGCGAGATCCAGTCCGGGGGCCGCGACCGCGACGGCATCCTCGCCGACGCCTTCGAGGCGGTGGTCGGCGCGCTCTACCTCTCGCTCGGGCTCGAGGCCACGCGGGCGTTCGTCGAGCGCACCCTCGGCGAGGTGCTGCACAACGCGGTGGCCGACGCCGAGCGCGGCACGTTCGGCGGCGTCGACGCACGGGTCAAGGACGCCAAGAGCATCCTGCAGGAGATCGTCCAGCGCGACGGCGGCCCGCCGCCGGTGTACGAGCACGATGCTCCCGAGGGCCCCGTGCACGACCGTACCTTCTCCGTCGCCGTCCACGCCTTCGGCCGCGTCCTCGGTCGCGGGCAGGGCAAGTCGCGCCGCGAAGCGGAGAAGCGCGCCGCCACCGCCGCCGTCGCGGACCTGAGCCTCGCCGGCAAAGAGGTCACGCGATGAAGCGCCGCGCGCTGCTGTCGGGCACCCTCGCGCTCGGCCTCTCGCGCCTCGCCAAGGCCGACGGCAAGAAGCCGACGGCGGGGGTCCTCACCCTGGATCAGTACCTGGCGGTCGCCGCCATCCTGTTCGACGAGACCCGCCGCGCGCAGGACTGGGTGGGCGCGCACCCGTCGGACGTGGGCCTCGCCGCGGTGGCCTGGGAGCTCGCCGATCTGCGGGCCCAGCTCGCGGTGCGCCTGGTCGCGCCGCCCGCGGTGAAGCAGGCGCACATGCACCTCTTGCTGGCGATGGAGAACACGACGGCCTCGTTCGACGCGACCATGCGGGGAGACGCCAAGAAGGCCGCCCAGCGCATGGCCGCCGCGCGCACCGAGGAGATCACCATGCAGAACGCCCTCGACGCGGCGAAGGTGAAGCTGCCCGCGGTGAAGTGAGCCGCCGCTAGAACCCGACGGTCAGGTTCACGTTGAACAGGTGGACCATCGACTTGTAGACGCCGTCGGCGCTCGGCGACTTGGAGGTCGAGCCGTAGGTGAAGTGCTGGCTCTTGCCCTCGGTGTCGACCGGGACGAACCACAGGTTGGTGTAGCTGCCGGCGAGGAAGAAGCCCTTGGCGAGCTCGGCGCGCGCCCCGACCGAGGTGTAGAGCCGGGTGGAGTCGATGGTGGCGGCGTCGATCGTCTCCTTGGGGACGGGGCTCGTCGCGACCGTCTCACCGAAGAACAGCTCGAGGGTCTCCTTGGGGAAGAAGCCGAACCCCGCCGCGAAGTTGACGCTGTCCTTCCAGTTGCGCACCACGTTCTGGACGACCGGCGAGTCGGTGGTGAGCGCGTTGTTCTTGGCGTCGAGATCGCAGCCGGCCGAGCCCTGGGAGATCTTGGCGTTGATCACGCACTGACCCTTGAGCACCGACCAGCGCACGAACTGGGTGCTCAGGCGGACCTCCCACTGCTTGTCGACGCGGAACGCGCCGGCGAGCCGGAAGATGTCGGGATAGGCCTGGAGGAACTCGATGTCGGTGCGCTCGGCGAGCGCGGACGAGGTGCCGAACTGCTGCTCGAGGGTGCCCTTGAGGCGGGTGTTCCCGAAGCCGGGCTGGCTCTGGTACGAGAGGCCGACGCGCACGTCGGGGGTGGGCTCCCAGTAGAGACCGAGCCCCATGGCCGCGTTGACGCCGTTCGCCTCGAGCATGGCGCGACCCTCCTTGAGGGCGCCGCTCGGGGTGGTGACGTCGTCGGTGCCGTCGAAGTTGCGGGCGCGGACGGTCGCGATCTTGTGATAGACCGCGCTCAGGCTGGCGCCGACGCTGAGGTGCGCGTCCTCGAAGCGATACGCGAGGGCCAGCGTGCCGTAGGCGGCGAGGATCTGGCCGCTGATGTTCACCCAGCGCTGGGGCCCGTCGACGGCGCCGGGGAGATCGCTGCGGTTGGCCCAGGTGTTGTTCTTCGACCAGTCGGCCTGCCCGCCGAAGGGGATGTACGCGGCGACGCCCAGGCGGAAGTTCCGGGTGCCGAGGTCGCTGCCGAAGCCCACGAACGGGAGCGTGAGGAGGTTGGTGAGCTTGGCCGTCCCCGTGTTGGCGGCGACGTAGTTCGCGTTGTCCTTGGTGCCGGCCACGAGCGGCGAGAGCGCCGACGCCGGACGCTCGTAGCTCGCCGTGCGCACGCCGATGGTCGCGTCGAGGGTGACCTGGGTGCCGGTCAACCCGCCCAGAGCGGCTGGGTTGTAGTAGACCGCAAAGGGGCTCGGGTTGGCCGCGGTGCCGTGGTCTCCACCGAACCGCGCGGAGAGATACCCGCTCGCCGAGGCCGCTCCACCGACGAGGCTGCCAGCCACGACGGTGACGAGAGAGAGGGCGTGCCGGGTGCCCAGGTGCAGGGAGGTGGCGGACCGGAACAGGGAGAAGGGGGACATCCAAGCGCGAATAAGGCGGTGCATCGGCCTTGCGTCAAGCCCTATCTTCGTGGCAACGATCCCCCATGGCCATCCTCCCCCGGCTCGTTCCGGCCGCGCTCACCGCCGCCCCGCTCTCGCTGACGCTGGTGCTGCTCGCGTCCGGCGCCGGGTGCATCGACCCGCGCTCCGACTACGACGACTACGTGGGGCGGACCACGACGCTCCGCGGCTCCGATTCGGGGGCCTCCGACGTCGTGCTCGACGTCGATCCCACCGCCGACTTCTCGGGCCTCTATCTCGCGGCCTGTCTGCCCAGCCTGGCGGCCGATCCGGCGTTCCAGTTCCTCGCGTGGGCCGAGATCAAGGTCGACTTCACCAAGAACACGGTCGACTACACGGGCAACTGGCTCAACGAAGCCGCGACCAAGTTCGACAAGGCCTCGTTCGTCGGCGCGCCGCTCGTGAAGACCGGCATGCCGCTCGCCGGTGGCAAGTTCAAGCTCTCGCTGACCGAGACCATCGTGCCCGGAGACTGCCAGCGCCTCGGGCCGAGCAACCTCGTCGTGAAGGACTACACGGTCGACTACCTGGTCACGGGCAAGAACGCCCTGTGCGGGGAGATCGCCGGCAAGCTCACCTCTCCGCTCGAGTACGACTTCGCGCCGCCCGGAGACTTCTGCGTCCTCAAGCCCTTCAAGGAGGGCGATGCGCTCCCGGTGAACAAGGGCGCCGACGGCAAGGATTTCGTCGGGCTCGCGGCCTCCGAATTCCACTGCCCGTGAGCTCGGCGCGCGCGCGCGCGTTCAGCCTGCTCGCGCTCGTCCTCGGGCTCCTCACGCTGGTCTCCGGTCACCGCTACGCGGGCACGCCGCCGCGCGCCGCCGCCGAGGCGAGGGAGCGGTTCTCGGCGGAGCGGGCCCTCGTCGTGCACGCCCGCGTGCTCGGTGACCGACCCCACCCGACCGGCAGCCAGGAGAACGCAGCCGTGCGCGCACGGCTGGTTGCGGAGCTCACGAGCCTCGGCCTCGGGCCGCGGCTGCGGAGCCAGTGGCAGTGTGGTCGGTTCGCGTGTGCCCTGGTGCACGACGTGATCGCCGAGCGAAGAGGAGGCGGAGGGTCGGACGCCCTCCTCCTCGCCTCGCACTACGACTCGGTCCCCGCCGGCCCGGGTGCCGGGGACGACGGCGCGGGGGTCGCGACGCTCCTCGAGGTGGCCCGCGCTCTCGGGGCCGGTCCCCCACTCGCGCACGACGTGATCTTCCTCTTCTCCGACGGCGAGGAGATCGGGTTGCTCGGGGCCGCGGCCTTCGCCGCGAGCGACCCCGCGATGGCCCGCGTGCGGGCGGTGATCAACGTCGAGGCGCGCGGCTCCCACGGCCCGGCCATGATGTTCGAGGCCCCGGTCGACGCCGCACCGCTGATCGAGGCGCTGGCCAGCGCCGAGCGCCCGGTGAGCACTTCGGCGTTCGCCTTCGCCTACCGGCAGATGCCGAACGACACGGATTTCTCGGTGTTCCGCGACCGAGGCGTGCCGGGGCTCAACTTCGCGTTCACCGAGGGGATCGAGCAGTACCACACGCCCGACGACGATCGCGCGCACCTCGATCCGCGCAGCCTGCAGCACGCGGGGGACACGGTGCTGTCGACCGTCCGGGCGCTCGCCGCGCGCCCCGCGCTCACCGTGCGGGGTGGGGCGGTGGTGTGGTTCGACGTGCTCGGCCTCGGTCTCGTGCGCTACCCGCGGGGGCTCGCGGTGCCCCTCGCGCTGCTCGCTGCGCTCCTCCTGTTCGTCGCCGCGTGGCGCGCGCGCGTCGCTCCCTCGGTGGTCGCCGCCGCGCTCGCCCTGCTCGCGGTGGTCGTCTCCCTCGCGCTCGGGTTCCTCGTGCAGCGCGCGTGCGCTCGCGAGGTGCCGTTCGTGGCCGAACCGCGACCGCTCCTCGTCGCGCTCCACGCCCTGCCGGTCGCGATCGTCCTCGGCCTGTTCGCGCGGCGCGAGCCGAAGGGGACGTTGCTCGGGGTCCACGCGCTCGGCGTCGTGCTCGCGCTGGTGGTCGGTGCGCTGCTGCCCGATCTCTCCTACCTGTTCCTCTTCCCTGCGCTGGTCGCCTCGGTGTCTCTCCTCTCGCTCGGGCCGACCCCGCTCGCCGCCGGCATCGCCGCGGTGGCCCAGTGGCTCCCGTGCCTGTTCCTCGTCCCGACGCTGCTGCCCACCCTCGGCGTCGACGCTTCGCCGATCGTCGCCGCGCTCGTCGCGTGGATGTTGCTCCCGCTGACGCCTCTCGTCCGCGGCCTCCGCGTGGCGCGAGGCATCGCGGGTGCGCTCGTCGTCGTGGTGGTCGCGGTGGGCCTCGCGCGGCGGTATCCCACCTTCGATCGCGCCCACCCGCAGCGCGTGACGGTGCGCCTCGAGTTCCCCGCCGAGGGGTGCGCGCGGTGGGTCGTCGACGCGAGCTGGGGTGGCTTTCCCTGGGGCAAGGCTCCGAGCGGCATGCAGGGCGGGCCGGCGTGTGGGCTCGATCCGGGCAGTCGGCCCCGCGTGTTCGAGCTCGGTGTCATCGACGGCGTCCGCAAGGTGCGCCTCGTCCCGTCGAGCCACGAGGCCGACACGCTGTTGCTCCCTTCGACGGTGAGGGTCCGTCGCATCGCGGGCACCGACGCCCGACCGATCGCGCACGGGTCGCGCTTCCTCGGAGACCGCGCCGCCTACGTCTTCGTCGGCGTCACCCCCGCCGGGCTCGAGCTCGAGCTCGAGCCAGACGCGGGGGCGGTCGAGCTGTACGAGGTCCGTCCCTCGGTCCCCCTGGGCGGCCCGACCCGTCCCAGCTGGGCAGTACCGAGCCAGGAGGGGGACCTGACCCTCGTCGCCGCGTCCAAGGGGTGAATTTTTTGCGCAAGGCGCGGCATCTGCGTCGTTCTCTCGCGTCCCGGAGCGACGAGACAAGCGAAATCCTTGCGTGGCGCGCGGTTTGCTGGACGGCCCACCATGACCCTCCGGCGCATCCTGGTGCCTGTCGACTTCAGTGCCTGCTCGGACCTCGCCCTCGACTGGGCGCGGTCGGTGTCCGGCGCCGATACAGAGATCACCGTGCTCCACGTGTGGGAGGCACCGGCCTACAGCGGCATGGAATCGCTGATGGTCGTGCACGAGGCCGGCAAGCCCAACCAGACCCTCAACGAGTACGTCCACGCCCAGGCCAAGAAGGAGCTCGACGCCCAGGTCGAGCGCGCCCGCGCGCGGGGCGTGAAGATCGCGGCCGTCGAGCTGGTGGCCGGGGCCCCCGACGACGTCGTGGTCCGGCGTTCCGAGCAGTTCGACCTGGTCGTCATGGGCACGCACGGTCGAGGTCTCATCGCCCATCTGCTCGTGGGATCGGTGGCCGAGCGCGTCGTTCGCAAGGCCAAGTGCGCTGTCCTGACGGTCCGTGAGGCCCAGACCCCGCCCAAGGATGGCTGATTCCATGTCGCTCGAGCGGGGGTTCCTCGAGGTGCAGCGCTACGTGCGCTGGACCGACGAGGACCTCGCCCGCCTGCGCGCCCTCGCGCCGCTCGTGGAAGAGCGCCTCGGCGAGATCGCCCGCCTGTTCTACGAGCGCTCGCGGGAGTTCGAGGAGGCGCACGCGGTGTTCACCGGCGAGGAGCAGATCGCGCGCCTGCAGCGCTCGCTCGCCGCGTGGATGCGCCGGGTCCTCACCCGGGACCGCGACTTCATGTACTGCCGCGAGACCGCGACCATCGGCCACGTCCACGTCAAGGTCGGCCTCCACCAGCGCTACATGTTCGCGGCGATGACCATCGTGCGCGACGAGCTGGGTCAGGCCGTGCACGAGCTGCTCGCGGCCGAGGAGGTCTACCCCACCCTCAGCGCGTTGAACCGCGCCCTCGACATCGAGCTCGCGGTGATGACCCAGGCCTACAACGACGATCACCTCGAGCGCATCCGGCGCGCCGAGCGCCTGGCCCGGGACGATCTCGGGCGCGCCCTCGCGCGGAGCGAGCGTCGCTACGAGAACGCGGTCGAGCTCGCGCCCGATCTGGTCCTCGGCCTCGGGGGGAACGGCACCATCCTCCTCTTCAATCGCGCGGCGGAGCGGGTCACCGGTTGGGCCCGCGACGAGGCCTGCCTCCGGGCGTTCTCCGAGCTCATGATTCGCGAGGATCACCGGCAGAAGGCCGACGCGGCGTTCGCGCGCACGCGGCTCGGGGTGGCGCACCTCGCCGCGCCGCTAGAGACCCGGGCCGGCAACGTGCGACTCGTGCACTGGTTCTTCTCGCGGATCCCCGACGACGGCAGCACCGCCGACGACGTGAGCATGCTGGCGATCGGGCGGGACGTGACCGACGAGGAGGCTCTCTCGCAGCGCACTCGTCAGGCCGAGAAGCTCGCTGCGGTGGGCACGCTCGCCGCGGGCCTCGCCCACGAGATCCGCAATCCGCTCAACGGGGCCCAGCTCCACCTCACCTTCCTCGAGCGCGAGCTGCGCAAGAAGAAGGTCGGCGGCGAGGCGATAGAGGCGGTCGAGGTGGTCGGCGGAGAGATCCGGCGGCTCGGCGCGCTCGTGCAGGAGTTCCTGGATTTTGCCCGTCCCAAGCCCCTCGATCGCGCGCGCGGTTCGCTCGGCGCGCTCGCGCGCAAGGCGATCGCCATGGCCAAGCCCGACCGCGCCGGCGTGGTGCTCGATCTCGACCTGCCGGTCACCGACATCGAGGTCGACATGGACGGCAACCGGATGATGCAGGTGCTCTTGAACCTGCTCTCCAACGCGACCGACGCGGTGGGAGACTCGGGTCGGGTCGTCCTCCGCGTGCGCCGCCGACCCTCCGAAGCCGTGGTGGAGATCGAGGACGACGGCCCCGGCCTGCCCGGCGGCGACTCGGCGCCGGTGTTCGACGCCTTCTACACCACCAAGTCCAACGGCACGGGGCTCGGCCTCGCCATCGTGCATCGCATCGTCACCGACCATGGCGGGACCATCTCGGTCGAGAGCAAGAAGGGCCAGACCATCTTCCGCGCCACGCTGCCCCTGGGCGAAGGGATCACCAAATGAGCAAGCAAGGTACCGTGTTGATTGTCGAGGACGAGGCCACCGCTCGACTCGGCATGAAGAAGCTCCTCGAACAGGAGGGCTTCACCGTGGCGTGCGCGGCGGACGCGCACGAGGCCCTCTCGCTCTTCGAGGAGCGGCGGCCCGACCTGGTCGTGACCGACCTGCGCATGCCCGGCATGGACGGCATCGAGCTCACGCGGAAGCTGCACGACCTCGACACCGAGCTCCCCGTCGTCGTGGTCACGGCGTTCGGTGACGTGTCGAGCGCGGTCTCGGCGATGCGCGCGGGTGCGGTCGACTACCTCACCAAGCCCGTCGACTTCGACGCCCTGCTCCTCGCCCTCCAGCGGGCCATCGAGCGCCGCGACCTGCGCAGCGAAGCAGAGGTGCTCCGCAAGAGCCTGCGCGAGAAGCAGGGCCACGGCTTCGAAGGCATGATCGGCGCGAGCCGCGCCATGCAGAAGATCTACCGGCTCGCCCGGCAGGTCGCCGGGGCGAAGGCCACCGTCCTCATCACCGGAGAGAGCGGCACGGGCAAGGGCGAGCTCGCCCGGGCGATCCACGCCCAGAGCACGCGCAAGGCGGCCGCCTTCATCCCGGTCACCTGCTCGGCCCTCGCCGAGTCCCTGCTCGAGTCCGAGCTGTTCGGTCACGAGAAGGGCGCGTTCACCGGCGCCGATCGCCGTCGCACCGGTCGCTTCGAGCAGGCCAACAACGGCACCCTGTTCCTCGACGAGGTCGGCGAGATCAGCCCCGCCATCCAGGTCAAGCTCCTCCGGGTGCTCCAGGAGCGCACCTTCGAGCGCGTGGGTGGCAACGAGCCGATCCGCGTCGACGTCCGCCTCATCGCGGCCACCAACCGCGACCTCGCGGCGGACGTCCAGGCCGGGCGGTTCCGCGAGGACCTGTTCTACCGGCTCAACGTCATCCACATCGAGATGCCACCGGTGCGCGTCCGCGAGGGCGACGTGCTCCTGCTCGCCCAGCACTTCTTGCACAAGTTCGCGTCCGAGAGCGCGCGCACGATCAGCGGCTTCACCGACGCTGCGCGCAACCGGCTGCTCGGCTATCGCTGGCCGGGCAACGTCCGCGAGCTCGAGAACGCCATCGAGCGCGCGGTGGTGCTCTGTGAAGGCGAGGAGATCGACGAGCCGCACCTGCCGCTCGGCGGAGGCCCGGTGTCGGCGCGCGGCCGCAGCGACCTGCGGCTGCCGGGGGCCACCATGGCCGAGATCGAGCGCCACGCCATCCTCACCACCCTCGAGGCCTGCAACGGCAGCACCACCCGGGCCGCCGAGATGCTCGACATCAGCGTCCGCACCATCCAGTATCGCTTGCACGAGTACGGCCTGGCCGGCCAGAAGGAACGCAAGCGCGCATGACCGCGGTGGATCCGATCGTTTCGCTGGAGCACGATCACGTCCACCTCAGCAAGCTGGTCGCCGAGGTGCGCCGGCTCCTCGTCGCCGAGCCCGTCGACCCCGAGCAGCTCCAGGGAGCGCTCACGGCGCTGCGGGACGACCTGTTCGACCACTTCGGCCGCGAGGAGGAGTCGCTGTTCCCGTACCTGCGCTCGATCCTCCCCGATCTCGCGACCGCCCTCGCCGAGCTCGAGTCGGCGCACGACAAGATCTGTGGCGGCGTGACCCGCATGATGGCCGCGCTCCACGGGGGTGGGCCGCGACCCGCAGCGGTGTTCGCGCGGTTCGACGCCGAGTACGGCGATCACGCCCGCCGTGAGTCGGAGCTCCTGCGGGGCCTGTCGGCGCGGCTCGACGCCCCGCAACGCGCGGTCGTGGCCGCGATGCTCCGCGAGGGCTAGCCAGAAACGCCTCGGCCGCCCTTCGGCGGCCGACGACGTCTCAGGAGCGCGCGCTCACTTCACCGGCGGCGCCTTCGGCGGGTCGCCTTCCTTCTGGATGCACGAGGCGAGGTCGAAGAAGAAGAACGCGAAGGCCTCCTCGCCCTGCTTGATGGCGGTCTTGCAGCCCGCCGGGTAGCTCGCGTCGACGCTGTCGCTCTGGTTGATGTGGGCGTCGAGGTGCACGGCCTTGCCGCACTGCTCCTCGACCGGCTTGCCCACCGGCGTGTTGACGGTGATGAAGCGCGGGTTGATCCCGGTCGGCGAGCCGAAGCTACCGTTCGAGGTGGCCCACACCTGGGCCTTGGTCTTGTCGACGGGCGTGTAGTTGCCGAACACGTAGTCGCACTGGACCTTGCCGTAGGGGCCGGTCTTGTCGACGTAGGCCAGCCAGTCGGCGAGCGCCTTGCCCTTGGGGAAGGTGGTGTCGAGGGTGACGGGGTTCTCGCCGCTCGGCGCGCCACCGGGGATCGTACCCATCGCCGCGCGCATCGCCGCGTCGGGGCTCTTCTTGTACCAGAGGTACTGGAAGTCGGTGCTGAAGATGCGGCCGCCGGCCTTGAGGTACTGGTCGACGGCGGCGAAGGACGCGTCGCTCTTGCTGCCGGGGTACGCCTCGTAACACTCGCAGGAGAACACCGCGATGTCGTACTCCTTGAGCTTCGCGACGTTGTCCCACAGCGCGCTCGCGGGCTTCATGCCCGAAGGGCCGCCGCCGCCGCTGCCCGAGTAGAAGTGCACCGCCTTGTCGCTGCCGTCGACGCCGAACTCGCTCGCGTCGATGCCCACCTTGGGGAGCATGCACGACAGGCGATCGCAGCCACCGAGGGTGACCGCGATCTTGGGCATGTCGCCCTCCTTCTGGTTCTTCGGCAGGCGGGTGAGGTTCTTGTCGGTGAGCTTGTTGTCGACGCACTCGTTGACGGTGATCTTCACCTGGCGGCGCCACTTGCCGAGCTGGATCACCAGCGGGATGTCGCTGCCGACGGGCACGCCCTTGAGGGTGAAGTTGCCCTTGTAGTCGGTGAGCGCCGTGGTGATGGGGTCGCCGCTGGCGATGGCGCCGCACTTGTCGCAGGTGACGCCCTTGGTGAGCGGGAGCGGGGTGAGGTTCGGGACGTAGACGATGACGTTGTAGAGCGGCAGGGTGCCGTTCGGCGCGTAGACGGTGCCGCTCACGGTGGTGTCGGCGCCACCGCCGCAGGCCTTCACCTGGCAGCGCAGGCCCTCGCAGGGGCCAGGCGGCCCGTCGGACGGCACGTCGAAGCCGCCGTCTTCACCGCCGTCGAGCGTGAAGCCCCCGTCGGGGTCGCTCCCGCCGTCGAGGGTGAAATCGTCGTCGGTCCGACCCGCGGAGCATCCCAGCACCACGGTGAACGAAAGAAAGAGCGCGGCGTGCTTCATGGCCGACAAGGGTGCCACGTCGGGAGGCGACCATTCGCGGGAGTCCGTTCGCGGCGGACGAGTTCTGCCGATTCGGATCCAAACCGCCGCCCCCGCCCTGGCCCGAGGCCTGGGAGGGGGGGAGCTCACTTCACGGGCGGTGGCTTCGGCGGCTCGCCGTCCTTCTGGATGCAGGACGCGAGGTCGAAGAAGAAGAAGGCGAACGCCTCCTCTCCGACCTTGATCGCCGACTTGCAGCCGGCAGGGAAGGTGGCGTCGATGGCGTCGGTCTGGTTGATGTGGGCGTCGAGGTGCACGGCCTTGCCGCACTGCTCCTCGACGGGCTTGCCGACCGGGGTGTTGATGGTGACGAAGCGGGGGTTGTCGGTCGTGCCGGCGCCGCCGAAGGTCCCGATCGAGTGACCCCACACCTGGGCCTTGGTCTTGTCGGCCGGCGAGAAGTTGTTGAACACGTAGTCGCACTGGACCTTGCCGTACGCGGCCGCCGCGGTCTTGTCGACGTAGGCCAGCCAGTCGGCCAGGGCCTTGCCCTTGGTGAAGCTGGTGTCGAGCGTGACCGGGTTGGTGCCGCTCGGCGCGTCGCCGGGGATCGGCATCACCGACCGCATCGCCGCGTCGGGGCTGTTCTTGTACCAGAGGTACTGGAAGTCGGTCGTGAAGATGCGGCCGCCGGCCTTGAGGTACTGGTCCACGGCGGCGAACGACGTCGCGCTCTTGGTGTCGGGCCGCTCCGAGCACTCGCAGGAGAACACCGCGAGGTCGTACTCCTTGAGCTTGGTCGCGTTGTCCCAGAGGACCTTCGCGTCCTTCATGCCGGTCGGGCCGCTCACGCCGCCCGGTGAGTAGAAGTGCACCGCGGCGGGGCTGCCGTCGACGCCGAACTCGCTCGCGTCGATGCCGACCTTCGGCAACATGCACGAGAGGCGATCGCAGCCACCGACGGTGACCGCGATCCGGGGCATGTCGCCCTCCTTCTGGTTCTTCGGCAGGCGGGTGAGGTTCTTGTCCGTGAGCTTGTTCTCGACACACTCGTTGACGGTGATCTTCACCTGGCGACGCCACTTGCCGAGCTGGATCACCAGCGGGATGTCGCTGCCGACGGGCACGCCCTTGAGGGTGAAGTTGCCCTTGTAGTCGGTGAGCGCCGTGGTGATGGGGTCGCCGCTGGCGATGGCGCCGCACTTGTCGCAGGTGACGCCCTTGGTGAGCGGGAGCGGGGTGAGGTTCGGGACGTAGACGATGACGTTGTAGAGCGGCAGGGTGCCGTTCGGCGCGTAGACGGTGCCGGTGACGGTGGTATCGGCACCACCGCCGCAGGCCTTCACCTGGCAGCGCAGGCCCTCGCACGGGCCAGGCGTGCCGTCGGCCGGCACGTCGAAGTCGGCGTCACCACCGCCCCCGGTGTCGATCACGAAGCCATCGTCGCCGGGGGAGGACCCGTCGAGGTCGCCCTCGACGTCCGTCTTGCTGGCGGAGCAGCCCATCGCGAGGACGAGCACGGAGAACGAGAAGCCGAGGTGCGCGCGCATGGACGCTAGAGTGCCATCCCTGACGGCCGATTTCTCGGGCGTCCGTTCAGAGCGGAGCGTTCCTCGGGTCCGGCGATCCGGTCACTTCACCGGCGGCGGCTTCGGGGGCTCGCCATCCTTCTGGATGCACGACGCGAGGTCGAAGAAGAAGAACGCGAAGGCCTCTTCTCCCTGCTTGATCGCGGACTTGCAGCCCGCCGGGTAGCTCGCGTCGATGGTGTCGGAGCTGTTGATGTGCGCGTCGAGGTGGACCGCCTTGCCGCACTGCTCCTCGACCGGCTTGCCGACCGGGGTGTTGATGGTCACGAAGCGGGGGTTGTTGCCGGTGCCCGCGCCGCCGTCGACGCCCAGCGACGAGGCCCACACCTGGGACTTGGTCTTGTCGGCCGGCGAGAAGTTGTTGAACACGTAGTCGCAGCTCACCTTGCCGTAGGTCGTCGTCTTGTCGACGTAGGAGAGCCAGTCGGCGAGCGCCTTGCCCTTGGTGAAGCTCGTGTCGAGGGTCACCGGGTTGGTGCCGGTCGGCGCGCCGCCCGGGATCGGCATCACGGCCTTCATCGCCGGATCGGGGCTGCTCTTGTACCAGAGGTACTGGAAGTCGGTCGTGAAGATGCGGCCGCCGGCCTTCAGGTACTGATCGACGGCCGCGAACGACTTCGCGTCCTTGCTCCCGGGGCTGTTCTCGAAGCACTCGCAGCTGAAGACCGCGATGTCGTACTGCTTGAGCTTGACCGGATCGTCCCAGAGCACGCGGGCGTCCTTCATGCCGGCCGGACCGCCGCCGCCGAAGACGCCCCCGCTCGGGTTGTAGAAGTGGACCGCCGCCGCGCTGCCGTCGACGCCGAACTCGCTCGCGTCGATGCCCACCTTGGGGAGCATGCACGACAGGCGATCGCAGCCACCGAGGGTGACCGCGATCTTGGGCATGTCGCCCTCCTTCTGGTTCTTCGGCAGGCGGGTGAGGTTCTTGTCGGTGAGCTTGTTGTCGACGCACTCGTTGACGGTGATCTTCACCTGGCGGCGCCACTTGCCGAGCTGGATCACCAGCGGGATGTCGCTGCCGACGGGCACGCCCTTGAGGGTGAAGTTGCCCTTGTAGTCGGTGAGCGCCGTGGTGATGGGGTCGCCGCTGGCGATGGCGCCGCACTTGTCGCAGGTGACGCCCTTGGTGAGCGGGAGCGGGGTGAGGTTCGGGACGTAGACGATGACGTTGTAGAGCGGCAGGGTGCCGTTCGGCGCGTAGACGGTGCCG
>CAZUZY010000118.1:0-20184 GCA_964624885.1 uncultured Polyangiales bacterium
CGCCGCTGACGGCCTCGCCGTCGATCAGGAAGTTCGGCGTGCCCTGGATGCCGAGGGTCTTGCTGAGCTCGAACGAGGTGGTGACGCGCTTCTCGGCCTCGCCCTTGTACTTGTCGAAGTCGGCCTTGGTGACGCCGATCTCCGCGAGCCACTTCAGGTAGTTCTCGTCGGAGAGGTCCTTCTGGTTGGCGAAGAGCTTCTCGTGCATCTTCCAGAACGCCTCGTGGCCCTTCGCGAGGAAGGCGACCCGCGCGGCGACCGCGGCCGGCTTGGCGTTCTTGTGGAAGTCGAGCGGCAGGTCCTTCCAGACGATGCGGACCTTGTCGCCGTACTTCTGCTTGATCTGCTTCATCGTCGGGTTGACGCGAGAGCAGAACGGGCACTGGAAGTCGGAGAACGTGACGATGGTGACGAGGGCGTTCTTGGGGCCCTCGGCCGGGTCTTCGCTCGAGACCGGGACCGGTGCGTCCTGCTTCCACACCTCGCCCGGCGCGCCGCCGCCCGCGGCCTTCTCGGCAGTGGCCTTGGCGTCGTCCTTGTTGTTGCCGCGGTCGACGGCGTACATGAAGCCGGCGCCGGTCACGAAGGCGAGGACGAAGCCGACGATGGCGGTCCCCTTGTTCATCACGTTGGTGTCCTGGACGGGTTTCTTCTTGGCCATGTGGCTCCTCGCATGAGTCTTGTGCCGGGTCGCCGTGGCGACCGGGTGTCGTTCCAACTGCACTGCGCCAGCGCGTCGCCGCGCGGCCTCCTGCTCGCGTTCGCGGAGCAGTGGATGAAGGGGTGCCCTTTCGATCCGAACCGTGGCGCCTTGCGGCGGCCGGGCGGAGCGTCGAACGGGCTGTATCACCGAGCGTCCGCGCGGCACCTCCGCCAGCCGGACCTCAGACAGCGGTCAGCCGCGCAGACCGACCACCCGCAGAGAAACCCACCGATCGAAGACCAGCTCCAGACGAGCCAGACCCGCGCCGCTCAGTGGATCCAGGGCACGGGCTTGGGTGGCGGACTGTCTGTCTCGCACGTGGCGTCGTCGACGACGTCGCCCACCGGACGCGGGTAGACCGGGGCCACCGGCGGCTGCGCAGACGGCAGCGGCAGGGTCGGCGGCAGCACGACCGACTCGGCCGGCGGCTCGGGGGCGCGCTGCAGATCGTCGTGCGAGGAAGACGAGGCGACGTCGGCCGCGAGCAGGGAGGTGCCGCACTTGCCCTCGCCCTTGCCGAGGAAGCCAGCATCGACCGGGAGCGGCGCGGGCTCGGCACCGTAGGTGGAGGCGGCGCGGTCGTCACAGAGGGGAGCGCCGGAGCGCGGGTCGCCCTGGTGGTGCGCGGACTGCAGCGCCGACTTGCCAGCGACCTCGCTCGCGGCGGCATCGCCGAGGCCCATCGCGGCGGACACCCACGCGGAGCCGACGAACGCGCCGAGGAAGGCGAGCGCGGCAACGAGGACGGCGACGGCCGGACGACGCATCGGGCTCACACTGTACTCCCCGATCGTCGATGGGCAAGCGAAATGGGTGAGGTGGGGCGGCGGCCGTGGGGCGCGGCCGGGTGGCCCGGCGCGCGGACGGGCGAGGTGGGCCCCCCCGTCGTCGACCACAACCTCTGTGGTTCCGAGGGGTTGTCCCCAGCGTCGTCGGGGCCGCCCGCACCGCTGGCGCTCCCCGCAGCACCGTGGGGCGCCGCCCCTGCTCCACCGAGCCTCCCGCGGAACGCCTCGGCGTCGGCCGGAGCGACGGGGAGCGTGCCGCTGTCAGTCCACACGACGACCGCGGGCGCGCCGTCGGTGGAGGGGGCTTTTGGGTCGGAGACGACATCTGCCGTGTGGGCGATCGGCACGAAGCGTTCACCGGCGACGAGTCCCACAGCGGCGCGGACCACCGAGAACGGCGGAAGCTCCCGCGCGAAATGGTCGCCGGAGAGGCCCTCGATCGGCACGTCGTGCGAGGCGACGCGTGGCCCCTGGACGCTCGGCTCGAACACCAGCACCCGGAGCACGAGGGCCGGCTCGCGGTCGCGGAACGCGCGCCGCGCCCGGGCCAGCGTGGAGGCGTGCACGTCCCACGCGACGTGCACGGCGGTGTCGTCGACCACCAGCGCCACGCACTCGTCGGCGAACTCCTCTTCGGGAGGCGGCGGGGGCGGCGGCGGCGGCACCGAGCGCACGCGCTCCTCACGGACCTCGAGCTCGTCGCGGAGCTCCAGCGCGGCGCGGTGGTCGGGCTCGCGGCGCAGGATCGCCTCGACGATCTCGCGGGCGCGGGGCGCATGGCCCTGCGAGAGGAACACCTTGGCGAGGGTGACGGTCGCGATCGGCTCCTCGGCCTGCGCCGCGACCGCCTGCTCGACGGGCGTCGAAGGCTTCGGTGGGGCCGGCGGCGCCTCGGGCGCGTCGGCCTCGAGCGACGCTTTCTCGGGCTCGGTGGTCTGCGTGGCGGCCGCGAGCACGCGCGAGAGCCCGACCTCGACCGCGTCGCGCAGGAGGTCGCGGGCCTTGCCGAGCAGACCGCGGGGCCCCCCCGCGAGGCGCACCAGCTCGTCGACGAGCTCGAGGCGCGTGAGCTTGCGCGCGCCCTCGATGCCTTGCGCCTCGGCGCGGCGGACAAGGTCCTCCTTGGGGAGGGCATCGAGCTCGGAGCGCAAGGCGTCGGACATCGCGGACGCTTCTTACCAGAACGGCCGCCCGCGGTCGTGGAACCAGCCCGGGGTCCTAGAACCAGCCCGGGAGGGTCATGGGGATCAGGGACCGCACCGCCTCGCGACCCGCGGCGGCGTCCCGTTCGATCTGGGCCTTGAGCTCGTCGAAGCCCGCGAAGCGGCGTTCGTCCCGCAGCCGCGCGACGAAGTGCACCCGGAGCCGCGCGCCGTAGAGATCGCGCCGCGCCTCGGGGAGGTCGAAGAGGTGGGCCTCGACCGACGGCGCCGCGCCGGTGGCGACGGTGGGGCGCACGCCGACGTTGGCCACCCCGGTGGCCAGCGCCTCGAACCCCGCGCCCTCCGCCACGTCGACCGCGACCGCGTACACGCCGTTGCGCGGCAGCGCCTCCTCGATCTCGCCGACGTTCGCGGTCGGGAAGCCGATGGTGCGCCCGCGCTGGTCCCCCTTCCGGACCACGCCCTCGATGGCGTGGGGGCGCCCGAGCACGGCCGCCACGGTGGTGAGGTCTCCCCGCGAGAGGGCCTCGCGGGCGCGGGTGGAGGAGAACGCCCCCTCCCCGTCGACCACCGCGTCCTGCACGAGCAGCGAGAAGCCCCGCGAAGCCCCGAGCGCCCGCAGGAGCGCGAGGTCCCCCGTGCGTCGCGCGCCGAACCGGAAGTCGAACCCGACCACCACCACCGAGGCACGCAGGCCGTCGACCAGGACCTGGTCGACGAACTCGACCGGCTCGAGGCGCGCGAAGGCGTGATCGAACCGCTGGGCGACCACGGTGTCGACCGAGAGGCGCCCGAGCAGCTCCACCTTGCGCGAGAGCCGGGTGAGCCGGGGCGGCGGTGACGCCCCGAACAACGCGGCGGGGTGCGGCTCGAACGTGAGCACCGTCAAGCCGCGTTCCCCGGCGGCCGCGCGCGCGCGCCGGATC
Source organism: uncultured Polyangiales bacterium (assembly GCA_964624885.1). Taxonomy (GTDB): domain Bacteria; phylum Myxococcota_A; class Polyangia; order Polyangiales; family JADJMO01; genus JADJMO01. The sequence continues at coordinate 3,581 of CAZUZY010000118.1, forward strand.
ACCTCGACGTGCCCCTGGTGCACGCCGTCGAAGTTGCCGATCACCACGACCCGACCTCCGGGCGTGGGGGCGAGGGTGCGCGCGTCGTCCACCAGGAGGGCCGCCATCGGGCGGCGCACCCTACTCGCCCCCCGCCCCGATGCAACCGTGGGGGGCAGCGCCCCCAGGGCTGCCCTCCGATCCTGGGGGCGACCGCCCCCGCCGCCCACGTCTCCCCGCAAAAACACGCTCGAACCAGGCTCGGCCCGCCTCTTGCTCAAAGGACGCCTCGGAGGTCCTGATGTCCCTCGCTCGCTCTTCGATTTCTGGCCTGACCCTCGGTCTCCTTTGCGCCCTCGCGGCAGGTGCGGAGGGCTGCGGCAAGCGCGACACCGCCGGGAACGACGTCATCGGTGACGTCCCGGGCATCGTGTTCGCGAAGCGCGCCAACTTCGACCAGAACGGCGTGCCCCAGGTCGCCGGCGGCAGCGGGCAGGTCATCGACTACCTGCGGTACGTGCCGGGCGGCGGTGTCTACACCCTGTTCCCCCCGCGCGCGGACGGCAAGCTCGAGAACATCACCGCCAAGTTCCCGACCGCTGACGTGAACGGCCTCGACGTGTCGTTCGACGGCAAGCAGGTGGTCTTCTCGATGAAGAAGACCGAGGCGGACCACTACCACGTGTACACCGCCAGCGTCCTCGGCGACGCGAGCGGCGACCACAGCATCAAGCAGCTCACGTTCGGCGACACCCGCGACGACGTGATGCCGATCTTCATCCCCGGCGACCGCGTCGCGTTCGTGACCAACGAGCCCTACACCGCGATGGGCACCCGCGCCGACGAGTACGAGCACTCGCGCGTCGTCTCGCAGATCGCGACCATCAGCGTCACCGGCGGCGACGCCGACCGGAAGCTCTGCGCGCAGAACCTGAGCCACACGGTCAACCTCTGGCTCCGCTTCGACGGCACCATCGGCTTCTCGCGGTGGGAGCACCTCGGCAACGTCAACGACGTGAAGCTGTTCAAGATGAACCCGGACTGCACGCAGATGCTGAGCGTGGCCGGCCAGTTCAACAACCCGGTCAACTCCCTGGTGCAGGTGCACGAGATCGCCCCCAACGTCATGGTCGGCATCGGCACCAAGCGCAACCGCACGCTCCAGGCAGGCGCCCTCATGCGCATCGACGCCCGCTACAAGGATCCCAAGAACGGCAACGTCACCGCCGAGAAGCTGGACTCCGACCACGCGAGCTTCGTGAACCTCACCCCGGGCGTCCCCACGGGCGGCGGCTCCTCGCCGATCGGCCGCTACCGCACGCCGAGCCACCTCCCGGACGGGCGCCTGCTCGTCTCCTGGTCCGACGGATGGATGACCGACCAGAACGAGCTCGAGCAGGTGCCGCCGAACTTCGGCATCTATGTCTACGACGAGGCGAGCAAGAAGAACGTCCTGGTCTACGACGACCCCAAGTCCATGGAGCTCTACGCGCAGCCGATCGTGGCGCGCACCGTGCCGCCGGTCATCGGCGACCTCAACAAGAAGGTCGACCCGAGCACCCCCGCCGTCATCGGCTCCATCGACATCATCCAGACCAACCTGGTCGAGAGCGTCAACGGCGGCCAGATGAAGGACGTCGCCCTCGCCGAGGCCCTCAAGCAGGCGGTCGCGGTCCGCGTCATCGAGGGCTTCTCGAGCGAGATCGGCGCGCTGCCGATGTTCGGCCTCACGATGCACGAGGGTGGCGCCATCCTCGGTGAGGTCCCGGTGCAGAACGACGGCTCCTGGCTCGCCTCGATCCCGCCGTTCCTCCCGGTGCACCTCCAGCCGATCGACAAGTTCGGCATGTCCATCCGCAGCCAGGGCCTCTGGATCCAGGGCATGCCCGGCGAGAACCGCACCTGCGGCGGCTGCCACGAGGCGCGTGCCGAGCAGGTCCTGCCGCGCAAGGGCATCGGCCTCACGGTCGCCCAGCAGAAGGGCCCGATGAACCTCGTCAAGCCGATCAAGGATCGCGAGGAGTACGGCTGGAACACCAACATCCAGCCCATCCTCGACGCCAAGTGCGTCAGCTGCCACGGCGCCGACAGCGCCCTCGCCAAGAAGACCTACCAGGTCATTGCGACCGACGAGAAGACCGGCAAGGTCACCACCTACACGGTCCCCTGGCTCGACCTCTCCGGCGACAGCATGACGGTCAGCTACGACATGGGCGTCTACGCCTTCTCCAAGTCGTACGTCTCGCTCTACTACCCGGCGCAGCTCAAGATGGGCGCCCGCGGTCTCAAGGTGGTCGGCGAGCTCCCGCCCGAGTGGATGAAGCCGGCCGACGCGCGCAACAGCAAGCTGATCCAGCACCTCAACGTCAAGGCCGACGACGGCAGCCTGGCCTGGGCCGGCGCGGTCGAGCACGACGTCGACAAGGGCAAGCCGCTCACCAAGGCCGAGAAGGCCGCGCTCATCAAGAGCGCCGACCTCGGCGGTCAGTGGACGTCGCGCCAGAACGTGAAGAACGCCACCTGCTGGAAGAGCGACGCGGCCGACAAGGGCACGTGCAGCGACTCCAAGGCCGGCGGCGGCACCATCTACCCGTGATCCGAAGGCTCTAGAGGAGAACACGACCATGAAGAACCTGTTCCGTCTCGGCCTCGGTGCGATGGTTGCACTCACCCTCATCTCCACGGGCAGCCGTGGCAAGACCGACGAGGGCCCGCCCGCGATGCTCCCCTCCGCTGCGCAGTTCGAGGTGATCTCGACGCCGGAGGCCATCAAGGACGTCGCCCTCCGCGGCTCCCCGATCGCGATCTGGGAGACCCTCGAGAAGGGCGAAGTGGGCGAGTGCCTCGACTGCATCGCCTACGTGGAGCCCCTGCTGTTCGACAAGGACGCCCACGTCCGTGAGATCTCGGCCTGGTGGATCCGCCGTCGCGTGTTCGGCTACGCCGAGGTCGCCCTCCGGGTCCGTGGCGTGCTCGCGTCGGACGCCGACCCGGTGCGCCGCGCCGCGGCCGCCAACGCCCTCGGTGAGTTCATGGACCCGGGTGGCACCAAGCTGCTCGTGACCGCGATCGAGAAGGACACCTCGCCGCTCGTCCGCGCCGCCGCCGTGGCCGGCCTGCGCCGCCTCAACGACATCGAGGGTGGCGCCGGCATCACCACCGCCCTCGGCGACACCGACCCGGCCGTGCGCCGCGCCGCGGTCGAGGCTGCGACCCGCCTCGCGGGCTTCGGCGACGTCCCCTCGGTGGCCAAGCTGCTCTCCGACCCCGACCTCGTCGTCCGCGCCAAGGCCGCCGACGCGCTCGGCTTCTTCAAGAGCAAGGGCGCCATCGCGGGCCTCTCGGCCCTCGGCATCAAGGACGGCAACGAGGACGTGCGCATCGCCGCCATCAACGCGCTCGGTGAAATCGGTGACCCCGCGGCGCGCTCGATCCTCGAGCAGGCCCAGGCCAACGACACCAGCAGCCTCGTCCGTGACGCGGCGCGAATCGCGTTGCTGAAGCTGGCCCTCGCGGCGTGATCACCGTAGGATGACTGGGGTGCAGGCTCGCTCCTTCCGCTCCTCGTTGATCCTCGGAGGTGCGGCGATCGTGGGTGCCGCGACGGCTTCGACTTCGTGCAGTCGATCCGACGAGGCGCCCGCGACGTCGTACTTCGACCGGACCATCCAGCCGATCCTCGGCGGCTCGTGCAGCAAGCAGACGACCGGCTGCCACGTCGCCGACCTCAAGGGCAACGCCGTCGGCAACCTGGACACCACCTCGTTCGCGATGGTGGCCCGGCGGCGCGACCTTCTCACCACCTACGGCCCGTACGGCTCGCCCGGCCTCCTGCTCAAGGTGGCCGGGCCACAGCAGGTGGTCGTCTCCACCCTCGAGGGCACGGTGACGGTCACCACCGACATCCGTCACGCCGCGGGCGCGGGGGTCGACGTCACGAGCGACGGCTACGCCACCCTGCGGCGGTGGATGGACAACGGAGCCACCGAGAACAACGTCGGCGACACCAACAAGGTGGTCCCCAACGGGGACTGCAACAAGCTCATCCCCGTCGACCCGAGCTACGACCCGAAGGTCGATCCGCCGAGCTACGACCTGTTCAAGTCCAAGGTGCAGCCGGTCCTGAAGAGCACCTGCGCCGCCGGCACCTGTCACGGGAGCCCCGCTTCGGCGCTGAACCTCACCTGCGGCGACACCGAGGAGCAGATCCGCTGGAACGCGTTCATCGCGGGCCAGTTCGTCACCGACCCTCCCGAGGCGTCGGAGCTCGTGCGCCGGCCCCTCGACCCCGCGCGCGGCGGCGTGTTCCACGAGGGCGGCGTGGTGTTCGCTTCCAACGCCGATCTCGGCTGGCAGGCCATCGCCGAGTGGGCCAACGCGCGCAAGGGCGTGAAGGTCGGCGCCGTCGACGACGGCTTCCGCTATTTCGCCAACCGCGTGCAGCCGGTGCTGGTCCGCAAGGGCTGCATGTTCCTCGGCTGTCACTCCCCTTCGATGTTCCACGACCTGCGCCTCGCGGGCGGCTCGGGTGGACAGTTCTCGTTGCCGGCCACGCGCCGCAACTACGAGATGTCCAAGAAGATGCTCTCGATCGAGTCGCCGGACCCGAACACGAGCCGCCTGATCAACAAGAACCTGCTGCCCTTCGATCTCGGGGCGGGCTTCGCCGGCATCCGCCACCGCGGCGGGCCGCTGCTCGACGACGTCCCGGGGCTCAGCGTGGCCCCGACGCTGGCCAGCTGCGCCACCTACGATCTCGAGAAGGGCGAGCTCGACAAGATCCCGGGCTACTGCATCGTGGCCCACTGGCACGAGATCGAGCGCAAGCTCGCCATCGACAAGACCCCGGCCAAGGGCGGCGTCGACAAGGAGCCCCTGCGCGGCTTCGTCTACGTGTCGCGCCCCAAGTTCGACGACGTGCCGCAGGCGTTCGACACCTACCGCCCGGGCGCGCGCATCTTCGTCGCGAGCGCCACCCTCGGCGCCGACGGCAACGTGACCGCGGGGGCGAGCGAGGACAAGACCGCCGGCTGCGGCCTCGACGAGGCCTCGGCCGACATCCGCGGCCCCGCCGTCTCGTGGGACGGCACCAAGATCGCCTTCGCCGCCCGCATCGGCGCCTCGAGCCCCCTCGCCATCTACACGATGAACGTGGACGGCTCGGCGTGCGCCAAGCACAAGATCTCCGACCACCCCGCGGCAGAGAGCGGCATCCTGCTGCACGACTTCGACCCGACCTTCGCGCCCGACGGTCGCATCGTCTTCGCCTCCACGCGCGGCGCGCTCGGCCAGAGCGACCTCGACTACAAGGGCCCGACGCGCACGCCGAGCTCGCTGCTGCCCAACTCGAACCTCTACGTCTACGAGGGCGAGACGGCGGCGGTGCCGGTGCGCCAGCTCACCTTCCTGCTCAACGCGGAGCTCAACCCCGCGTTCATGCTCGACGGCCGCGTGATCTCCACCACCGAGAAGCGAGCCCCCGGGTTCTACCAGCTCGCCGGGCGTCGCCAGACCCTCGACGGCGGCGACTACCACCCGCTCTTCGCCTCACGCAAGAGCGTCGGGTACGAGCAGTTCACCGAGGTCGCGGAGCTCGCCGACCGCAACTTCATCGCGGTGTTCAGCGATCGCGGGGCCGTCGGCGGCCTCGGGACCATCGGCATCTTCAACCGCTCGCTCGGCCCCGATCAGTTCGACCGCGACCCGTCCGACCGGTTCTACCTCAAGTCGCTGCACCTGCCCGACCCGGCGGCCACCGGCAAAAAGGGCTCGCCCGGGTCCTATCGCTCGCCCTCGCCGCTCCCCACCCAGGGCTTCCTCGCGACCTACGCCGCGGTCGACCCGACGGTCGGCGGCGAGCTCGAGATCGTCCAGGTGCACAGCCACACCGGCGCGCGCCGCTCGCTGGTCAAGACCGCCGGTCGCTCGCTGACCGAGGTGGCGTCCATCTACGCCCGCTACGATCACGGCATCTACTTCTCCCGGGTGGACGAGCCGAACGGCGCCGTGACGGTGCAGCCCGGTGCGCGTGACGCCGAGGTCCGTGTGATGGACCTGCCCATGATCGCCTCGCTGCTGTTCAGCAACACCCGGATCGGTCGCACGCTCGTCTCCGACGCCAAGGCCGTCGCGATGCTCGAGTCGCTGCCGCCGCCGAACGATCTCACGTCGTTCGCCACCGCGGACGCCAAGTTCGTCGCCACCGACGACTACGGCAAGCTGTGGGTCAAGCGTCGTCAGCTCGGCATCCAGCCCACCTACGCGGACGCCTCGGTCGGCCTCCACGTGCCGGGTGGCATGCCGTTCGTCCTCGCCCTCCACGGCGACACGTCGGGCAACTACCTCATCGGGACGCAGAAAGAGGAGCTCCAGCTCTACCCGGGCGAGCGCGCGCACACCTCGTTCCCCGCGCGCCTGTTCGACGCCCAGTGCGGCGGTTGCCACGGCTCGATCACCGGCCGCGAGGTGGACGTCCACCTGCAGCCCGACGTGCTCACCTCGGCCTCCCAGGTCACCGCGATCAAGGGCGGCCTCGCCGAGTGGTACTTCCCGCCGGACAAGCGCGGCCTCCTGGTCGGTCCCCCGGAGAAGTGACCCGGAGAAGTGAGCTCGAAGCCAGGGATGAAGGCCGGTTCGCCGCGCGTTCCTGCCCCGATGGATCGCCGCCGCCTGCACCTCGGGGTGGGCCTCGCGCTCGCGCTCCTCGTGGGGTTCGCGCCGCGCGCCCGCGTCGCCGTGGCGTCCTCCACCAAGGTCGCGTCCGCCACGCCGAAGGCCAGCGGGACGACGGTCGCCGTGGAGGCGCCTTCGTGCCCGCCGGGCACGTTCCCCGACGACGGAGCGTGCGTGACGCTGCCCGATGACCAGAGCTTCGGCGAGGACCCGGTCGGTGCCCCCGAGGGGGACATCGTCGCGATGGGACACTTCGAGAAGAGCGGGGCGTGGGCCGCCTACGAGCAGATCCCACGACGCCCCGATCGCCCCGCCGACTACGACCGCTACATCTACCCGATCCCACCCGGGCTCCCCGGCGGCAAGCACGTCGTCTCCGGATACGACCTCGATCTGCCCGACGCCCTGCAGCGGCGTGGTCGCAAGCTGCGCGCGGTCGGACACGGCGGGGTCGACCTGCCCCAGAAGCGAGGCACGCCGATCCACCTCGTGAAGCTCGAGCACCAGGTCGGCGACGCCGTCGTGCTGCACGTGGGCACGTTCTTCGGCACCTCGGTGCTCACGCGCCACACCCTGCGCGAGGGCGGGCGTGAGCGCGACTACGTGCTCATCTTCGGGCACCTCGAGGGGCCCGCCGCCGGCCTCGCGCGCGGCCAGCGTCTCGCCGAGGGCGCCCTCGTGGGCTACGTCGGCGACACGGGCTCCCCCGAGCTCGTCCACCTGCACCTCGAGGCGCGGCGACTGCGCGACGGCGTCGACGGCGAGAAGCTGGTCGCCGGCCGCGTCCTGCAGAAGGACGTCTCGATCGTGTGCGACCCACGGAACGTGCTCCCGCTGCGCCCCTGAGGTACGCTACGAGTCCATGACGTCCATGCGCGGAAGGAGCGTCCTCGGGCTCTTTTCGCTCGCTCTCGCCGGGGCTCTGTTCCCGTCGCTCGCGTGCAACGCGATCACCGGCACGAGCGATCTCGAGAAGGTCGACTGCCTGGACTGCGTCGAAGACGGGAGCGCCGAGGCCGGCGACGGCGCGCTCGACGGGCCCGGCGACTCGCGTGTCCCCGACACCCTGGTGGACGCCCCTGACGCGGCCGTCGCGGACACGCTCGTCACGGACGGCGACACCGGTGGGCTCGACGACACCGGCGCCGACGTGGGTGACGCCAAGGCCGACGGTGACACCGGGGCCACCAAGTCCTGCAAGATCGACGGCGACTGCGACGACCTGAGCGCCTGCACGGTCGACAAGTGCAACAAGCCGGGCTCCGCGCTGTTCGGCACGTGCAGCAACACCAAGACCGACGGCGACGGCGACGGCGAGTCCCCGACGAGCCTCGGCAAGTGCGGCACCGACTGCCACGACGGCAACAAGGACGTGTTCTCCAAGCAGACCGCCTGGTTCAACACCACCTATCTCTCCACCCTCGGCGTCGCCTCGTTCGACTACGACTGCTCGGGCGCGGTGGAGCTCGAGAAGCCCTCCAAGTACGTGTGCACGCTCACCGGCAGCACCTGCGCGACCACCCCGGGATGGCAGACCGTGCCGGCTTGCGGCGTCGCCGGCACCTGGGTCACCGCGTGCGTGCGGAGCGGCCTCGTCGGTTGCATCCCGAGCGCGACGTCGAGCGTCGTGCAGCGCTGCCACTGACGCCACCGACTACCAGGTCGCCATCAGCTCCCGCACGGCCGCGAGGTCGCGGTCCAGCTCGGCGACGAGCAGCGCGCCGAGGCTCGGCAGCGTCTCCGCGTCGACCTTCTCGAGGAGCGCCGCCCGCCGTGAGAGGCGCCGCGCGCCCACGCTGCTGCTCGCGCCCTTGAGCGCGTGCGCCAGGCGGCCGACCTCGCGGGCGTCGTTGTCGGCCACCGCGACCCGCAAGCGGTCGACCCGCACGGTCGCGTCGCGCAGGTAGAGATCGCGGAGCTCGCGGCGCAGCTCGGGTGAAGCGCCCGCGCCGAGCGAAGCGAGCAGCGAGTCGTCGAGCACCGGATCGGCCGGCTGCGAGGCCACCCGGCGGGCTGCGCGGCGCTCGCCCCACCGCGCGAGGAGCTCCTCCAGCGTGTCCAGCGACACGGGCTTGGAGACGTGGTCGTCCATGCCGACCGAGAGGCACCGCTCGCGATCGCCCTGCATGGCGTTGGCGGTCATCGCGACGATCGGCACGGTCACCCCCTCGGCCCGCAGGCGGCGCGTGGCCTCGAAGCCGTCGACCCCCGGCATCTGGCAGTCCATGAGCACGAGGTCGAACGGTCCGTGCTCGAGGTAGGTCGAGACGGCCTCGTCGCCGTGGGTGGCGAACGTCACGTCGCACCGCAGGTGCGCGAGCATGCGCGCCGCGACCAGGCGGTTGACCTCGTCGTCCTCGGCGCAGAGCACCCGCAGGGGCGCGGCGCGCGCGGAGACGGGCGCGCTGGCCTCGACCTCCCACCCGGGCTCGACCACCCCCAGCGGGAGCTCGAAGGTGAAGCGAGTGCCCTCGCCGGCGCGCGCCTCGAAGCCGATGCGCCCACCGAGGCGCTCCACGATCTGACGGCAGATGGCGAGCCCGAGGCCGGTGCCTCCGTAGCGGCGCGCGGCGCCCGCCTCGCCCTGGGCGAACGGGTCGAAGACGCGGTCGCGCTCGCCCTCCGGGATGCCGATCCCCGTGTCGTCGACGTCCACGCGGAGCGCCCGCGCGCCGGGGCAGGAGGCGCGCACGGTGACCCCGCCGCGCTCGGTGAACTTGATGGCGTTGCCCACGAGGTTGGTGACCACCTGGCGCAGGCGCACGCCGTCCGTGGAGGCGAGCTCGGGGACGCCGGGCTCGACGACGAAGTCGACGGTCAGACCCTTGGCGCTGGCCACGGCGCGCAGGGGCTCGATCGCCTCGCGGATCTCGGCCAACGGCGCGCACGCGCGCGGCTCCACCTGGAAGCGCCCCTCGCGGATCTTGGCGAAGTCGAGCAGATCGTTGATCAGGGTGAGCAGGTTCTCGCCGGCGCGCTGCACCGTGCCGAGGGCGGTGCGCTGGTCGGCCTCGAGCGAGGCGTCGTGGAGCTGCACGTCGACCATGCCGAGGATGCCGGCGAGCGGGGTGCGCAGCTCGTGGCTCAGCATCGCGCAGAAGGCGTCCTTGGCGCGGCTGCCCTCCTCGGCCGCGAGCTTCGCCGCCCGGAGGGCCTGCGCCTCGAGCACGCGCTCGGTGATGTCCCGGTAGACCCAGAGGTGTCCGCGCCGCACGCCCTCGACATCGATGGGCAGGTAGTCGCGCTCGAGCGTGCGCCCGTCGGAGAGCTCGAGCGCCTCCTCGAGGGCCGGCAGGCGAGCCTCGAGGAGCTCTCCGATCCGCCGCTCGAACCCGGCGGGGTCGCGGAACAGCGGGGCGGCGGCGGCCGCCGACCCCGAGCAGTCGAGCCCCACGAGCTGCGCAGGCGGAGGGCCGCCGAACATCGCGCAGAACGCGTCGTTGGCGAGCACGATGCGCCGACGCTCGTCCTCCACCAGCACCGCGCCGCGGAGGTTCGCGACCAGGGCCTCGAGGCGCCTCCGCGCGAGGCGCACCGCGTCGGCGACGAGCTCCACGTCGGTCACGTCGCGCAGGGTCACCACCGCGTGCGTCTTCTTCACCGCGTCCACCGTCAGCTCGACCGGCACCCGGCCGTCCGGCCCGGTGAGGAACGCGTCGAAGCCGCGCGTGGCCTCGCCGGCGAGCGCCTTGCCGACGAGCGACACGAGGCCGTCACCGCCCTCGCGGGGAGCGATGCGCTCGGCCAGGCACTGATCGGTGAGGGTGGCGAGCGACGCGGCGAGCAGGATCTCGGCCTCCGGGTTGGCGAAGGCGATCTTCGCTTCGCGGTCCACCACGCAGATCGCCACGCCCGCGGCGCGCAGCACCGAGAGGGCCATGTTCACGAGCGCTTCTCGGTCGGCGTCGCGAGGCGCCGGTAGAGGGTCGCGCGCCCGAGCCCGAGGAGGCGCGCCGCCTGCTCCACGTTGCCCTTGGTCTGCTCCATGGCCTTGGCGATGGCGCGGCGCTCGAGCTCCCCGAGGTCGAGGGTGGGCAGCTCGGCCGAGCGGGTAGACGGCGCCGGGGCCACACGCGACGGCCTCAGCTCGGCGGGCAGGTCGGCGAGCGTGATCTCGTCTCCCTGGCACGACAGCAGCGCGCGGTGGACGACGTTCTGGAGCTCGCGCACGTTGCCCGGCCAGGCGTGCCCGCCGAGGGCGGCCAGCGCCTCGGGAGAGACGCGGCGGATGTCGCGGCCCACGTCGTCCCGCAGGCGACGCAGGAGGTGGGTCAGCAGGAGCGGGAGATCGTCGAGGCGCTCGCGCAGCGGCGGCAGGCGGATCGGGTAGACGACGAGGCGGAAGTAGAGATCCTCGCGGAAGCGCCCCTTCTTGACCTCGCCCTCCAGGTCGCGGTGGGTGGCGCACACGATCCGCACGTCCACCGGCACGTCGGTGGTCCCGCCGACGCGGCGGATGGTCCTCTCCTCGAGGGTGCGCAGGAGCGCCGCCTGGGTCGCCGCGCTCATCTCGCCGAGCTCGTCGAGGAACAGGGTGCCCCCGCGGGCCTGCTCGAAGCGGCCCTTGTGCTGCGCCACCGCGCCCGTGAAGGCGCCACGCTCGTGCCCGAACAGCTCGGACTCCTGCAGCGCCGCGGGGATCGCCGCGCAGTTGATCGCGACGAAGGGTCCCTTGCTGCGGCGGCTCGTCTCGTGGACGTGGCGCGCCACCACCTCCTTGCCGGAGCCGCTCTCGCCGAGCACGCACACGTTGACGTCGCTCTCCCGCACGCGGTCGATCTGGCGCTGCACCTCGCGCATGGGGGCGCTGTCGCCGACCAGGCGCGCGCGCGTCTCCTGCTCGCCGAGCTGCTCCTCCATGCGCCGGACCCGGGTCTCGAGGGTGTGCAGCTCGAGGGCCCGTCGGAGCGTCGCGAGCAGGCGCTCCCGATCGATGGGCTTGGTGACGTAGTCGTAGGCGCCGCCGCGCATGGCCTCGACGGCCACGTCGACCCCCCGCTCCGCGGTCACCACGATGACCTTCTCGTTGGAGCCACGGGCTTGCAGGTGCTGCAACAGGTCGAGGCCGCCCATGTCGTGCAGACCCAGATCGAGGCACACGACGTCGACGGGCTGCTCGAGGGCCCGCAGCGCCTCGGCGCCCGTCTCGGCCTCCCGTACCGCCGCGCCGAGCCCCTCGAGCCAGTGCCGGATGAGCCGACGGATCATGGCGTCGTCGTCGACGACGAGCACACGCAGGGGCAGGTCGGCGGGCAGGCTCAGGGGAGGCAGGGTCGGCATCTTGGCTCGCAATGAGAATCCCGTGCCGAGCCGACCCACGCCATGCGCCCTAGTCATTTCATGCAGTTACGAGAACCCGCGTCAACCGCCTGTCGCAAGTCGAGACAGCGGCCTGTCGCAGGGTTCTCGGTTCGAGACGGTCACCCGTGGAGCCCGGCGACCACCACGCGCACGATCTCGGCGAGGTGCTTGCGGTGGGTGGCCGCGCTCGTGGCGTCGTAGGCCGCCCCCGACGCCGCGCGCACCAGCAACGCCGCGGCGGCGGGGAGCGAGAGGCCGACGCGTCTCGGGTCGAGCTCCTTCGCGCGCTCGAGGGTCGCGATCAGCAGCCGCACGAACGCTCGGTCGGCGCGCTCGACGATCTCGGCCCCCAGCCGGCCCTGCGAGTCGATCAGCTCGGCGGCGTGGGGCGAGGCGTTCACGAGCTCGAAGTAGCGGGTGAACTTGGCCGAGAGCATGGCGGCGAGGCGGGCCTCGAGCGGCTCGTCGGTCTCGGCGGCGTGGGTGGCCGCGGCGAGGAGCTCGGCGCACACGGCCTCGACGACGGCGCGGAAGATGGCCTCCTTGTCCTCGAAGTACACGTAGACCGTCGGCTTGGCGACGTCGGCCTCGCGCGCCAGGAGGTCGATCGAGGTGCGCTTGAACCCGTAGCGGCTGAACAGCACGGTGGCGGCGGCGAGGATGCGGCGCCGCTTGTCGTCCGCGCGCGGGTCCATGAAGGCGGCAGTCTAGCACGCCCGCCCCACTTGCCTGTTTGAACCAGATTGCTATTATTGGTTCAATCGGTTCGTTCGGTCCGTCCCAAGGAGAGTGAGCATGTCGTCCGTCCTCGTCACCGGCGCCTCCGGCTTCATCGCTTCGCGCATCGTCGAGCAGCTCCTAGAGCGTGGGCATCACGTGCGGGGCACCGTCCGGTCGCTCGGCCGGGAGAAGGAGCTCGGCCCGCTGCGGAAGCTCCCCCACGCCGCGGCGCGCCTCGAGCTGGTCGAGGCCGATCTGCTCACCGCGGGCGCGTTCGACGCGGCGGCGCAGGGCTGTGACCACGTGCTCCACACGGCGAGCCCCTACGTGCTCGACGCCAAGGATCCGCAGCGTGACCTCGTCGACCCCGCGGTGGAGGGCACGCGCAACGTCCTCGGGGCCGCGGCCCGGGCGGGGGTGCGGCGGGTGGTCCTCACCTCCTCCATGGCCGCCGTGACCGACGAGCCGGACGGCGACCACGTGCTGACCGAGGCCGACTGGAACACGAGGTCGAGCCTCGAGCGCAACCCCTACTACCTGAGCAAGACCCTCGCCGAGCGGGCCGCGTGGGACTTCGTCGAGGGCACGAAGCCCTCGTTCGACCTCGTCGTCATCAACCCGTTCCTCGTGATCGGCCCCTCGATCACGCCCGGCCTCAACACCTCGAACCAGCTGTTCGTGGACCTCCTCGCCGGTACCTACCCGGGGATCATGAACCTCACGTGGGGCTTCGTCGACGTGCGGGACGTCGCCCTCGCCCACGTGCTCGCCATGGAGACCGAGGGCGCAGCGGGCCGGTACCTGTGCGCGGGCGACACCATCGGCATGCGGGCGATGGTGCAGCTGCTCGGGGAGCACGGCTTCCGCGAGGGCTACCAGCTGCCGAAGCTCGGGATGGACTGCGCGATGGGCGACTTCGCGGTGCGACTGTCCTCGTACCTGCAGCCGCGCGGCGTCGGCTCGTACCTGCGCACCCACGTCGGGCGCGTGCCGCGCTACGACACGAGCAAGATCCAGCGCGAGCTCGGGCTCTCGTTCCGGCCCGTGCAGACCTCCATCCTCGACACCCTCGCCGATCTCGGGCGCGCCGGGCACCTCCCCGCGCGCGCCTGAGGCGCTCAGGAGGCGAGCGCCGCGGAAATCGCCTGCTGGGCAGAGAGCCACGCGGCCGCGAACTTGTCGGCCGAGAGGCCCAGCCCGGCGCCGAGGGCCGCGGCCGGGAGGGCGCTCGCGGTCTCGAGGCCCGGCGCCCCGGTCTCGATCGCGACCCGGTTGCCGAGCATGATCAGCACGCCCAGCCAGTCGTTGCCACGAGGGCGCTGGTGGTGCCCGGCGATCGCGACCCGCACCTCGTCGGGGAGCTTCCACAGCTCCGCGAGCCGCTCGCCGGTCTTCGCGTGGGTCTGCTCGACGACGGAGAAGATCTCGTCGAACGGCGGCGGCTTGCGCACCCGGTCGGTGAGCGCGACGAGGGAGGCGGCCATGCCCGCGTCGTGGAGGAGGCCCGCCAGGAACGCGAGGTCGCCGTCGCGACGGGCCGCGACCCCGAACACCCGCGCCGCGTGGGCCACGGCGAGGCTGTGCCGCTGCAGCGCCTGCATGGGCTTCTCGTACCCGGGCACGCGGAACACCCGCTGGCTGGTCGCCGCGACGAGGACGATCTCGCCGAGCGTGCGCGAGCCGAGGCGCACGAGCGCCTCCCGCAGGCTGGCCGGCGGGCGAACCGGCGCGTAGAGCGGTGAGCGGGCGATCTTCATGATCGACGCCGCGAGGAGCGGATCCTGCTCGAGGACCCGGAGCACCGGACGGACGGTGAAGCCCGGCCGGCGAGACAGCTCGAGCAGCTCGAGTGCGATGCGGGGCAAGGCGGGGGGCTGGTAGCCAGGTGCCTCGAAGACGGCGAGCAGCCTCGCCTCCAGCTCTTCGGGGGTGAGCACGAGGAGGTCCAGCTCCACGATGCCCTTGCCGTAGCGGGGGTCGTGTGCGGAGAAGGCCATTGCTCTGCGGAACGGACCGCTCGCGCCGGACTTGAACGCGCTCGCACGTGGGCCTTTGTCGCTCCCGGACCGTCCCAGTCCGGTCCTCCGCTCCGAGTTGCCTTTGTCGCTCCCGGACCGTCCCGTCCGGTAGGTGACCTTCCGCCACCTCGTGCGCGGTCGGCAGATCGAACCCGCCGATGGGCCGTAAGGAGGGGTACCCTGGCTCGTTCCTCGATGGCGAACGCCCGCATGCGCCGACTCCTCCCCGCCCTCTCCCTCGTGGTGGCCGCGCTCGGGTGCGGGACCAAGCCCGCCGCGGCGCCCACCAAGGCCGGGTTCGACGGCCCGAGCAGCGCGCGCAAGTCGACCGTCGCGCAGCGCAAGAAGCTCGCCGTCACCATCTACAACCAGGACTTCGGGCTCGTGCGCGAGGTGCGCGAGGTGGATCTCGTGGCCAACGGCCGCACGGCGCTCGAGCTCGAGGACGTCGCGGCGCACATCCAGCCCGAGACGGTGTTCCTGCAGTCGCTCTCCCACCCCGGGGGTCTCGAGGTCCTCGAGCAGAACTTCCGCTACGACCTGCTCACGCCGCGAAAGCTGCTCGAGAAGTACGTCGGCAAGCAGATCAAGGTCTACCGCTGGAACTCGCTGCTCGGCGTCGAGGAGCCAGTGACCGCCAAGGTGCTGGCCGCCGAGAACGGCCAGCAGCCGGTGTTCGAGATCGGCGGCGAGATCACCTACGGGGTTCCGGGCCGCCTCGCCTTCCCCGAGGTGCCGGCCAACCTCGTGGCCAAGCCCACGCTGGTCGTCATGCTGGGCAGCGCGGTGCCGAAGCAGACCGTCGAGCTGAGCTACTCGGCGTGGCGCATGGCGTGGAAGTCCGACTACGTGCTCACCGTCGACGCCGACGACGCCCTCGCCGACGTGACCGGCTGGGTGACCCTCGACAACCAGAGCGGCGCGGCGTTCCCCGACACGGAGCTCAAGCTGGTGGCCGGCGACGTCCAGAAGCTCAAGCCCGAATACAAGGCGAAGGCCTACAAGGAGCTCGAGAAGAAGCTCGAGTGGCTCGAGCAGAAGCCGAAGCCGGCGTTCAAGGAGGAGGGGCTGTTCGAGTACCACCTCTACACGCTGGGCCGCCCGACCACGCTGCTACAGAACGAGAAGAAGCAGGTGACCCTGCTCGAGGCCCAGGCGGTGCCGGTGAAGAAGGTGCTGCAGTTCCGCGGCGCGGCGGGCTACTTCCGCGGCAAGCACGGGGCGCTGGCCTCGAACCAGAAGGTCTCGGTGTTCCTCGAGCTCGAGAACAAGACCGAGCACCACCTCGGCCTCCCGCTGCCGAAGGGCGTCGTGCGCGTCTACAAGGCCGACAAATCCGGCGCGCAGCAGTTCATCGGCGAGGACCGCATCGACCACACCCCGCGGGACGAGAAGGTCCGCGTGAAGATGGGCGAGGCGTTCGACGTGGTCGGGGACCGCAAGCAGATGTCCTGGAAGCCGTTCGGCTACTGCGAGAGCCAGTCCGATTGGGAGATCTCGCTGCGCAACCACAAGGGCAAGGCCGAGGTGGTGCGCGTGGTCGAGCCGGCCGGCGGTGACTGGGAGATCCTCTCTTCGTCGCACCCCGCGAAGAAAGAGGACGCCCACACGTTCGTGTTCGACGTCCCGGTGCCCGCCAAGGGCGAGACCAAGGTGACCTATCGGGTGTCGGTGAAGTGGTGTTAGCGAGCAGCTCCGGAGCCAAGCAGATGAAGCGCCTTCTCCCCCTCCTGTCCGTCGTAGCCGTCTCGGCCCTCCCGTTCGTGGGCCGCACCCAGAACGCCGGAACCAGCAAGGTCTCGACCAGCAAGGACCGCAAGGAGGTCTCGGTCACCATCTACAACCAGGGCTTCGGCCTGGTGCGCGAGGTGCGCGACCTCGACATCGCCAACGGGCGGGTGTCGCTCGAGCTCC
>CAZUZY010000119.1:0-20182 GCA_964624885.1 uncultured Polyangiales bacterium
TGCTGGCGCCCGTCCTGCGCTGGGTCGATCCCGCGTGCCTCGGCCCTCTGCTCGCGTGCGGCGAGCCGGAGGACCGCGTCGCGACCGCGCTGCGGCTGGTCGCGGACGACGAGATCGTCGGCCCCGCGGCGTGCGGGTTGCTCGTGCTGTGCGCGCTGCTCGAGCACGAGGCCGCCGCGTCGGAGCGCAGCCTGCTCCGCGCGTGGGTGCGCACCTATTGCCGCGCGCGCCACCCGGTCGAGGACGGTCGCCTCCTCGCGGTCGCGGCCAAGCTCCTCGAGCTGCCCGCGGCGGTCGAGATCATGGATCCGCGCTGGGCGGTGGACGAGGCCACCCACGCCACGATCGTCGAGAGCCACCGCAAGCTGCTCGCACCGGCCGCGATCGAGGCCCTGCCCGCCGACGAGACGGAGACGGTCGGCGAGGCCTTCACCGTGCGACGCGTGGCCGACAAGGTCGGGCGCAACGACGTCTGCCCGTGCGGCAGCGGCAAGAAGTACAAGAAGTGCTGCGCGGAGAAGGACGCCGCGCGCGAGAAGAGCCCGTCCCTGCGCGCGGGCTTCACCCGCGACGAGCTGCTCCGCGCGGGCGCTTCGGAGCTCGGCCCGAAGGAGATCGCCGCCCTGCCCCAGCACGATCTGCCACGGCTAGAACGCGCGCGCCTCGGCACCTCGACGCTCGCGGCGCTGCAGGGCCGCGCCCTCGAGCTCGCGGCGTGGGACCTCGTCGCGCTCTCCACCGGGGAGCTCCTCGGCCGCGAAGACCTCTCGCCGAAGGACCGCGCGCGGGCGCTCGACGCCGCCGCTTCGGCCCTCCTCTCGCGGGGGCGGTTCGCCGAGCTCCGTCGGGTCCTCGAGGCGGGCAAGCTCGGCATCGACGACCTGATGCCCGCCGACGCGCTCTCGCTCGCCCTCTCCGAGCGGCCCGACGACGCCCTCGACCGCGTGGAGGCCTACGCCCTCGCGAGCCTGCGCGACGACGAGGACCACTCCGACCTCGAGCTCCCTCACGTGCTCCGGCGCGACTGGCCGGCGCTCGCGATCCTGATCGCGCGGGGCACGCTCGATCCGCAGCGCGCGGAGGACTCGACCGCGATGCTGGAGCTGATCGAGGAGGTGCGCGATCGGCTGGGCGTGCGTCCGTTCGACCCGGGCACCGAGCTCTACGAGGTGCAGGTCGAGGCACAGAAAGCCTTCGATCGCGAGCAGCGGGCCCTCGGGCGGGCCGAGCGCGAGGCGCAGCGCGCCAAGGAGGAGGTCGACGCCCTCCGGCGCAAGATCGACGACTCCCTCCGCCGGACCACCGAGGCCGAGCAGCGGCTCCGCGAGCAGGAGCTCGCCCTCCGCGCGGCGAGCGAGGAGGCCACCGACGACGAGGAGCGGCGCCGGCTGCGCGCCAAGGTCGAGGAGCTCAAGACCCTGGTCGCCGAGGGCAACGAGGAGCGGCGCGCCATGCGAGCCGAGGTCGAGCGCGCCCAGAAGAGCCCCCGCCCCGAGCGCGCCAAGGAGCCCGACAAGGCCGAGGTCGTGGACGTGAAGGACGACGGCGAGGCCGCGAGCCGGCCCCGCGGCGTCCAGGTGCCGTTCTTCGACAAGGACGTGGAGCGGTTCCTGCGCGACGCGCCGCCGCGGGTGGCCCACGACGCGCTGGTGGCCATCGCCGAGCTCGGGGCCGGCGACGAGCTGCGCTGGGGCGAGGTGAAGCAGCTCGCGCGGCCGAACGTGGTGGCCTACTCGGGGCGCATCGGCATCCACTACCGGGTCATCTTCCGGCTCGAGCCGGGGCGCTTGCTGGTGGACGAGATCGTGCACCGCAAGGACCTCGAGGCCGCGGTGCGGCGCGCGATGGGCGGGTGAAACCGGCGCGCGCGCGCGACGTATGCTCGGTCATGCGCCTCTCTCTCCCCCTGCTCTTGGTGCTGGTCGGTTGCCGCGGCGTGACTGCCCAGGCCCACGACGACGCGCCCAAGTCCTCGGCCGCGGTCGGTCCGGTGGGCGCCGATCCGGGCCACGCGGGCGCCGGCACGCCGCTCACGCCGCGGGCAGGGCATTCGCTCGCCGCGTTCGCCGCCGGGTGCTTCTGGGGCGTGGAGGACGGCTTCCGCAAGGTGAAGGGCGTGACCGCGACGGCGGTCGGCTACACCGGCGGCCACACCAAGGATCCGACCTACGAGAGCGTGTGCAGCCACGGCACCGGCCACGCCGAGACCGTGCTCGTCGAGTTCGACCCGCAGGTGGTCTCGTACGACAAGCTGCTCCGCGTGTTCTTCGCCATCCACGACCCGACCCAGCTCGACCAGCAGGGCCCCGACGTCGGCGACCAGTACCGCAGCGAGGTGTTCGTGTTCGACGACGCGCAGAAGACCGCCGCCGAGGCCGCGAGAGAGGCGGCCAAGAAGCAGCACGGCAACGTGGTCACCCGCATCTCGCGCATCGGCCCCTTCTACGTCGCCGAGGGCTACCACCAGCAGTACGCAGAGAAGAACGGGGCCCACGGCTGCGCGGTCAAGGTGCCCGAGAGCATCTGACGCGCTACAGCAGCGCGCTGGCCGGCTTGGGCTGCGAGAAGAAGTAGCCCTGGATGTGCTCGCAGCCCATCGACGCGAGCATGGTCAGCTGCTCCTCGGTCTCGACGCCCTCGGCCACGCAGTCGATGCCGAGGTCGCGCGCGAGGCCGACCATCGCGCGGACCAGGTTGCGGCTGCGCGTGTCGGTGGCGATGCGCGACACGAAGCTGCGGTCGATCTTCATGCCGTCGAAGGGCAGATCGTGGAGCGAGGTGAGCGACGACCAGCCGGTGCCGAAGTCGTCGAGGATCAGGCGCGCCCCCGAGGCCTTGAGGCCGTCGACCGCGCGGCGCACCTCGTCCGAGCGCTCGAGCAGGACGCTCTCGGTGATCTCGAGCTTCACGCACTCGGGGTGCTCGATGGTCTCGAGGAAGTTGCGCAGCTGCTGGACGTGCTGCGCGCTGCGGATCTGCATGGACGAGACGTTCACGGCGACCGTCGCCTCGGGGATCACCTTGCCCGCCTCGCGCCAGAGGTGCAGCTGCTCGATCGCCGCCACGAGCACGTGCGCCCCGATCGGCAGGATGAGGCCGTCCTCCTCGGCGATGGGGATGAACTCGGCGGGAGACACGTGCCCGAGGCTCGGGTGGCGCCAGCGCGCGAGGGCCTCGAACCCGGCCAGCGCCCGGTCCTGGGCGCGGTGGATGGGCTGGAAGAACACCTCGATCTCGCCACCCTCGACCGCGCGTCGCAGGGCGCGTTCGAGCTCGACGCGCCGGAACGCGCGCCCCCGCAGCGCCGCCTCGAAGGTGACCACCTGTCCGCGCGCCACCTCCTTGGCGCGATACAGGGCCAGCTGGGCGTCGCGGAGCACCTCGTCGGCGCGATCGGCGGGCTCCACCTGGCGCAGGCCCACACTCGCCGTCAGCGCCTCTTCGGTGCCGCTGACCTCGACGCGGGGCGTGGTGGCCGCGCGGACCGCCTCGCCGAGCGCGGCGGCGTCGTCCACCTCGGCCAGCACCGCGAACTCGTCGCCCCCGAGGCGCGCCACGCACTCGGCGCCACGGAAGGCCGCCTCGAGCCGACGGGCCGCGTCGAGGATGACGCGGTCGCCCACGCCGTGTCCGTGCGTCTCGTTGAACACCCGGAAGCGGTCGAGCCCGACCACGGCCAGCGCGAGGCCGCTCGCCCGCCGCGCCGCGCGATCGATGCGATCGACCAGCAGCGCGCGGTTCGCGAGGCCGGTGAGGCGGTCGCGCAGGCGCTCCTCGAGCAGGGTGGTCTCGGCGCGCTTGCGGGCGGTCACGTCGTGCACGTGGGCGACGAAGACCGGGTCGCCGACCTCGAGACGCGCCATGCGCAGGGTGATGTAGCCGGTGACGATGGCGCCGTCGGGCCGGACGAACCGCTGCTCCATGTTGAAGGCGTTGGCCAGGCCCTCGACCAGCGTCTCCCGCCCCGCCTGCGCGTCCGCCGCGTCCTCGGCGAAGCACAGCTGGTCGGTGCGCATCTGGATGACCTCCTCGAGGCTGCGACCGACGAACACGCCGAAGGCGCGGTTGGCCCGCAGGACGTTGCCCCGCAGGTCACTGATCACGACTCCGATGGGGGCCTCGTCGAAGAGGTAGCGGAGCTCGTCCTTGAGTCGCCCTCGCTCGTTCATCCCTCCCTGGATCCTATCAACCATCGGTGGCATCCGTCACCGCATGTTCTCGAAGTGGCTCGCCTCGCCCGAAAAGCTGACCCTCCCCGATGCCCAGACCGCCCTTCTTGGGCGCGAGAGCCGGCCCTACGCGGTCCCCGCCCGTCACTTCGTGCTCGGCACCGAGCTCGAGGTCTTCCCCGAGGGCCACACGCGAGCGCTCTTCGGGATGGGGTGCTTCTGGGGCGCCGAGCGCAAGCTCTGGCAGGTCCCGGGCGTGCACGTGACGGCCGTCGGCTACGCCGGCGGGCTCACGCCGCACCCGACCTACCGGGAGGTCTGCACCGGCCGCACCGGGCACAACGAGGTGGTGCTGGTGGACTGGGACCGAGCGGCGCTCTCGTTCGCCGACCTGCTGCGCGTGTTCTGGGAGTCGCACGATCCGACCCAGGGCATGCGGCAGGGCAACGACGTCGGCACGCAGTACCGCTCGGGGATCTACGTGGCCGACGCCGCGCTGCGCGCCGAAGCGGAGGCCTCGCGGGACCAGTACGGCCGGGCGCTCGCCGCGGCGGGGCACGGGGCGATCACCACCGAGGTGCTGCCAGAGCCGCCGTTCTACTACGCGGAGGACTACCACCAGCAGTACCTGGCCAAGAACCCCGACGGCTACTGCGGCCTCGGCGGCACCGGGGTGTCGTGCCCGGTGGGGCTCGGCGCTCCGCCGCGCCGCTAGGAGAGCGCGCGCAGGAGCCGTCGGTGGATCGGGCGATCCGGGTCGACCGCGCGCACCCGGAGCATGCGGGCGAGGCCGTCCTCGACCGCGGTGCGCGTCCGGTCGCGGAGGGCCCGGACGGCCGCCTCGTCGTCCGGATCGACGTCGGCCGCGATCGGCTCGGCGAAATGGAAGTAGAACCGCTCGGGCCGCGGCAGTGGCGTGCCGAAGGCACCGCGACCGAGGGGCATCAGCGCGTCCTCCCGCACCCCGAGCCGCCGCGCGAGGCGACCGACCGGAGAACGAAGCAGGTCGTCGCCGTCGAGGACGATGTCGTAGCAGTCGTCGGCCCCGACGGCCGAGAACGGCACGATGGTGCACCGGTGCGCCGCGGCCAGCCGCGCGAACCCGAGCCGCTCCTTCCACTGCAGGCGGTAGTGCTCGTCCCGGCGCTTGCCGACCTCGCGCGCGCCGCCGGGGAACACGAGCACGGCCTCCCCGGCGCGCATGAGCGCGGCGCAGTTCTCCCGCGTGCCGTCGACGACGCCGAGCCGCGTGAGCAGCCCCCGCCACCCCGGCACCGCGAAGTGCACGTGATCCCCGAGCGCGCGCGGGAAGATGCGGCGCGTGCGCCACAGCTCGCCGAAGAGGAACGGCACGTCGAGCACGCCGTAGAGCGTGTGGTTGCCGACGAAGAGCAGCGGCCTCTGCTCGGGGATGCGCTCGAGACCCTCGAAATAGGGCGCGCAGAGCCGCGCGAACGGCGCGCCGGCGGCGAGGAGTCGGTCGAGATCCCGCGGGTCGGGCCGGGGGGGCAGCCTCACGGCGGCCCCGGCAGACCGCTCTCGGGATCGAGCGCGGCGACGGCGCCGAGCGTGGACACGAGCGAGGCCGCGAGCAGCGCGCGCACCCCCGCCCGATCGAGCTCGCGGCGATCGATCCAGTCGAGGCTGACGGCCTCCACGAGGCCGATCCAGCCGCGCAGCGCGAGGCGGACCAGCGGACGTGCCGCCTGCATGCCGAGGCCCTCGACGAGGATGCGTTGCACGAGCGCCTCGCGCGTGCCCTCGACGACCGCCGCCACCTCCTCGTCGGTGCCCACGCCGCTCCGCATGAGCGTGACGTAGGCGCGCGCGTTCCGATCGACGAACTCGAGGTACGCGTCGAGCCCGTGGGCGAGGCGCTGGTCGGGCGGCAGCGCGGCCACCGGCGCGGTGGTCTCGATGAGCTCGTCCGCCGCGGCGCGGACCACCTCCACGTAGAACTGCTTCTTGTTGGGGAAGTAGTGGTAGAGCAGGCCCTTGCTGATGCTGGCGGCGGCGGCGATGTCGTCGATCGAGACCTCGTCGTAGGCGCGCTCGTTGAAGATGCTGCGCCCGAGGGCGAGCAGCTGCGCGCGTCGCTCGTCGGTGGGGAGGCGGGTGCGCGGCGGGGCGCCCATGCCGGGAAACATAGCACGGAGCGCGGTATTGACTATGGTTCAATTCGCGCTACTGTCCCGGGCATGGCCGCCGCGCTCACCTCCGAGAAGCCCATCGTCGCCCGCAAGCCAGGCTTCCGCTTCACCGACGTGCCGCGCCACTGGCTCGGTGGCCTCGCCCTCTCGAGCCACCTCGCCAACGGCCTGAACCTCCTGTTCCCGCTCGGCGAGCGGTTCTTCATCCGCAGCGTCCGCAAGCACATGGACGTGGTGAAGGCCGACCCGGCGCTCGAGGCGCGCGTCCGCGGCTTCATCGCCCAGGAGGTGCGCCACGGCATCGAGCACGAGCACTTCTTCGAGATCCTGGAGGCCCAGGGCCTCGAGATCCGGAAATTCCTCGCGTGGTACGAGCACGCCGCGTTCGACGTGCTGGTCGGCGTCGGCACGCGGCTGCACCCCGACCTCGACCTCGCGGTCACGGTGGCGCTCGAGCACTTCACCGCCATGTTCGCCGAGCGCGCCCTCGAGGAGGACGTGCTGTCCACGATCGCGCACCCGGTGATGCGCGACCTGCTCCTGTGGCACGCCTGCGAGGAGATCGAGCACAAGTCGGTCGCCTTCGACGTGCTCACGCGGGTCAACCCCTCGTACGGCCTGCGCATGGGCGGCCTCGCCATGGCCACGTTCGGGTTGCTGTTCTTCTGGATGGTCGGCGCCGCGACGCTCCTGCGCCAGGAGCAAGGCCTCTCGGTGGGCGGGCTCCTGCGCGATCTCGTGAGGACGCGCGAGCGCAACGCGCTGATGAACGGCGAGCTCGTCCGCTCGTTCAAGGACTACCTGCGCCGCGACTTCCACCCCTCGCAGCACCCGAACGAGCCGCTCGCCGAGGCGTGGCTGCGCGAGAACGGCCCGCGCCTCGGCCTCGCCGCGGCCTAGCCGAG
The DNA here is from genome assembly GCA_964624885.1 of uncultured Polyangiales bacterium. Taxonomy (GTDB): domain Bacteria; phylum Myxococcota_A; class Polyangia; order Polyangiales; family JADJMO01; genus JADJMO01. The sequence continues at coordinate 7,225 of CAZUZY010000119.1, forward strand.
CTCGTACTCGATCGCCACGACGGTCACCTCGGTCGGGCCCGCGGGCCGGAGCACGGTCGCGACCTCGCCGACCGCCTTGCCGAGGAGCGCCCGCGCCATCGGAGACTCGACGCTGATCCACCGCTTGTCGGAGTCGGGCTCGTCGGTGCCGACGACGCGGTAGGTGCGCCGCGCGCCGTCCTCGTCCTCGATGGTGACCCGGGCGCCGAAGAACACACGCCCCGCCTGTTCCGCGGTGGGCTCGACGATCTCGAGGACGTCGAGGCGCTTGCTCAAGAAGCGCACCCGCCGATCGATCTCGCGCAGCCGCTTCTTGCCGTAGATGTACTCGGCGTTCTCCGACCGGTCGCCCTGCGCGGCCGCGACCGCGACCTCGTGGGTCACGCGGGGACGCTCGACGCGCCACAGGTGCTCGAGCTCGCGCTGCAGCGCGACGTACCCCGCGCGCGTGATCCAGGGCGACCCGGCCCGCACGTCCGAACGCGCTGCGTCGGCCGCCTCGTCCGCGTCGTCGTCGCCGCCGTCCTCGGGCTTGAAGGCCTTCGACATGCGGGGATCTCTCCATGGCCGCGCCGGGCCGGGAAGCCCCCGCGATCCAGGCAAGGGTGCACGCTCGCGGCCATTGCCACCCCGACGGCCCCGTTGTCGCATGCCGAAACGATGGATGTGGTCGAGAAGGACCGGGCCATGGAGGCCTTTCCTGACGATCGAGGCTCCGGGTCGCGGCCCACGGGTCCCCACGCTGTCGAGGTGCGCTGTCGTGACACCGGCCGCACGCTGAGGCTGCGGCTCGGCGAGCTGCTCGGGGTCGGCGGCATGGCGATGGTGCACGCGGGTGAGGACGACGACGGCCCCCGCCCGGTCGCGGTCAAGCGGCTCGGCAAGGAGCACGGCGACGCGCTCCGCCACCGCTTCTTCCTGGAGAAGACCCTCGCCGACCGCGTGGTGCACACGGCGCGGGTGCCGGTGTTCGTGGCGGGGACCACGCGGGACGGCGAGGCCGTGCTCGTGATGGAGCGCGTCGACGGCGACACGGTGGAGGCCATCCGGCGGCGGCTCGGCGGACGCCTGCCCCTCGTGCCGAGCCTGCGCATCGCCGAGGACGTGCTCGAGTTCCTCGTCGCCTGCCACGCCGCCGGGGTCCTGCACCTGGACATCAAGACGCCCAACCTGCTCCTCGACGAGCACTTGCCGTGGGGTGCGGCCGGGCGCGTCCGGGTGGTGGACTTCGGGGTGGCCCGCGCGGCGGACCTTCCCGAGACCTGCGGGGACAGCACCGTCGGGACCCCCTCGTTCATGGCGCCCGAGCAGGCCGGCGCGCACGGTGGCTCGGTCGACGCGCGGGCCGACGTGTTCTCCGTCGGCGCCGTCCTGTTCACGCTGCTCACGGGGCAGCGGCTCCATCGCGGGCGCACCCACGACGAGTCGCTGTTCCTGGCCGCGACGCAGCGCGCGCCGCAGATCGCCGAGCTGGCCGAGGTGCCGACCGAGGTGGGGGCCCTCGTCGATCGGGCGCTCGCCTTCCACCCCGACGAGCGGTTCCCCGACGCGACGACGATGCTGGCCGCCCTGCGCCAGCTCCGCGAGCGCGAGGAGCAGCACCTCGCGGCGGCCGCCCACGCCGGCGAGGACACCGACGACGGGCTCGTCGACCGCGCGAGCGGGGCCCGCTCGATCGCGTCGATCCCCGCCATGCGCGCGCCCGACGCGCGTGGCACCCTGCGCGAGACCCCGCTGCCGCACCTGCTCACCCACGTGCTGGCGCGAGGCCTCGACGGGCGCCTCCTCGTGGTGCACGCCGAGAACCGGGAGACGATCGACTTCATCCAGGGCGCGCCGGTGCGCCGCGGCGCCCGCGTGACCGACGACCCCATCACCGGGGCCCTGGCGCGGGTGGCGGCCTTCCCGGCGCACGCTCGCTGGGCGTTCTTCATCGACGACGAGCTGCGGGGAGCCCTGGGGGACAGCCCGTGGACGCGGGTCGAGCCGCTCGAGGCTATCCTCACCACGACCCGCCGCGCCTGCCGCGATCCGCGCTTCCTCTCGCGGGTGCGCGCGACGCTCGACAAGCTGCCGACCCGGCCGCTGCGGCTGCACCCGGAGGCGGCCATCGGACGCTTCGCGCTCGCGCCGCTCGAGCGGGCCGCCCTCGACGCCGCCCTCGACTTCGGGCTCACGTTCCCGGAGCTGCTCAGCGCGGCCGCCGCGCCCAAGGAGGTGGTCGAGCCGCTGATCTACGCGCTCGGCACCACCAAGCACCTCGACGTCGGCGTGGCGGGCGCGTTCCCGATCGGCGTGCCCCGGCGCGAAGAGGTGGACTGACCGTCCGGCGGGCGGGCGGTCTCGACACGGTCAGGCGCGACGGACGCGACGACGTCGCACGCCGAGCACGCTCAGCGCGACGAACGCCGCCAGCGCTGCGGGGGTCGAGCTCGGACCCGCGCTGCACGAGGCGCCGGCCGGCCCCGCGCTCGCCGCCGGGTCGCAGCTCGCCGTGTCCAGGTTGCAGACGTAGCCCAGGCCGCACTCGCCGGTCGAGGCGCAGGTCGATCGGCAGCGGCCACGCTTGCCACCCTCGAGGTCCTCGCAGAGATAGGCTCCGCACGAGACCTCCACGCCGTTGTCGGTCTTGGTCCGCGAGTGATCCGCCGAGCACTTGGCGCCGTTGTCGGGCTCGCACTTGCCCTTGGAGCAGAAGAAGCCCGCCGCGCAGTGGGTGTCCTCGGTGCAGGATTCGCGGCACACCCCGCCCGTGGTCGGTGGGGGGGCGGGGCTGCACGCGTAGCCGTCGCAGGAGTGCCCGGCGCGCGGGGAGCCGCTCGTGACCGGCGTGCACACGCCCTTGTCGCTGCACGCCTCGCAGGAGCCGTCGCAACGCTGGTCGCAGCACACGCCGTCGCGGCAGAAGCCGGACTCGCAGGCGCTGTTGCTCTTGCAGGCGGTGCCGAGCGCGAGCGAGGTGAGGATCTCGCTCGAGTCGAGCGCCACGGTGCCGAAGCCCCCGGCGATGAGCGTCCGGCCATCGGGCAGCCCGAACACGGTGGGCGCAGAGCGGGGCGAGCCCATGGGGTCGATCTCGGTGAAGTTGCCGCTCGCCGGATCCCACCGCTCCACGAACGGCGAGTTGGGCCGCAGGAGGTTGTCGGGGTTGCCGCCCGCGACCATGACCGCGCCGCTCGGGAGCAGGATCGCCGAGTGGAACGCGTGCACGTGGACCATCTTGCCGACGACGGTGAACGTCTTGGTGTCGGGATCGAAGAGCTCCGCCGTGTCGAGCCGGTCGTTGCCGATGATGCTCTTGGAAGAGCCGCCGACGATCAGCACCTTGCCGCTGGGCAGCAAGGTCGCCGTGTGACCGATGCGGGGCGTGGACATCGGCGTGATGCTGTTCCAGCTGTTCTTGGCGAAGTCGTACAAGTACGCGGTCGACTCGCCCTTGTTCCAGTCGTCCCCGCCGCCGGTGACCAGGATCTTCCCGCTCGGCAGGAGGGTCGCCGTGTGCATCCCACGGTTCGAAGGCAGCGGCGCGAGGTCGCTGAACGTGCCGCTCGCCGGATCGTAGATCTCGACGTCGCTGCGCGAGAAGCCGGCGACGACCACCAGCCTGCCGTCCGCGAGCCGCACCGTGACGTGACCCGCATGGTTGGCCCTCGTGGCCGTACCAGGCGCCCAGGTCTCGGTTGCCTCGTCGAAGATCTCGGTGGTGAAGGTGGCGGCCGTGAAGCCGGGGGCGCCGCCGATGATGATGGCGCGACCGTCGGGCAACGGGCTCGCCGTGAAGAGCATCCGCTTGGTGGTCATGGGGGGCACGGCGTGGAACGCCATGGCCACCGGGTCGAACACCTCGGCGGTGTTGGTCACGACGATGTTGAGACCACCGACGATGGCGGTCGCTCCGCCGGCGACGAGGGTCTTGCCGCTGCCGAGACGGGTGCTCGCGTGGATCGCGCGCGCGCCGACCAAGCGCGGGCCGACAGTGAACAGCGGCGCGCTCGACCGGGCGAGCGGCGCAGTGGCCGGCTCGTTCGCGCACCCGACGAGCGCGACCACGAGCCCCGTTGCGCGCAGGGAGCGGCTCATCGGCTCTCCTCCGGTCGGCGCCGCCGCAGACGACCGCATGCGGCCAGGAACAGTGCGAGCGCGAGCCCGGAACGTGGTGCCGTCCCGGCCCCGCCGGCGGCGCAACCGCCCTCGCTCGGTGGGACACTCGCCGGCCGACAGGCGCGGGCCGCGAGGTCACAGACGAAGTCGGGCGCGCAGTCGCCGGTGCCGACGCAGCTCGACTTGCAGCTGCCGTCGCTGCCGCAGCGGTAGCTGCCGCAGCTGGTGGTGATCCCGCTCGTGTCGACGCTCCCGAGGCCGTTGGGGGCGCACTCCCGAGCCCCCCGCGGCGTGCACACGCCACCACTGCAGCGGAACGCCGGCGCGCAGTGGCTGTTCTTGGTGCAGGTCGAGCGACACCCCGCGACACCGCACGCATAGGGCGAGCAAGCGTTGGCGTCGCGCGGCGGTGGCCCTTCGCCCACCGGCGCGCACCCGCCTTCGCGGTCCTTCACGTTGCAGGCCTCGCACGGGCTGTCGCACTTCTGCTCGCAGCACACGCCGTCCGCGCAGATGTTCGAGGCGCAGTCGCGCCCGGCCTTGCTGGGCTGACACAGCACGCCGAGCGGCTTGCGCGGCTGGCACGCGGCCCCGTCGCAGTAGTAGTCCGGGTTGCACTCGTCGTCGGTCGAGCAGGTCGTCGCGCACGCCCCGCCCTTGCAGCGCGAGTAGGCGCCCGGGCACGTGCGGGGGGACGAGGGCGGACCGTCGGGCACGGTCTTGCAAGTGCCGAGGGTGCACGACTCGCAGTTGCCGTCGCAGATCCGGTCGCAACAGAACAGGTCGACGCAAGCGCCTTCGCACTGGAGGTGGACACCGGCGCCGCTCGGGACGCAGGGGGACCCCGAGGGCAGACCGGTGAACACGTCGACCTCGCGCTCGGCCAGGCGACCCGTGGTGCTGGGGGGCAGATAGGGCTGGAAGGTGCCACCGATCGCGAGGACCTTGGCGGCGCCGAGCTGCACGCCGGCCGCGTCGAAGCGGAACTCGCTCAGCTCGCCGACGTCGATCCACTCCTCGGTCGACAGCGCGAACAGGTTGGCGGCCTTGCGGCTGAACACGCGGTCCTGGCCGCCCGCGACCACCGCCCGACCGTAGGGCAGCGTGCCGAACACGAAACGGGCCCGCGGGCGGTTCATCGGTATCGGGGTCGCGACCCAGACGCCACCGAGCCAGCGCTCGACCGTGTCGATCGAGGCCTCCGCGGCCAGATCGACGAGGCCCCCCATCGCGAGAACGGTGCCCGCCTTGTCGTCGAGGACCAGGAGGCCCAAGCCGGCGCGGGCCTTGACCATCGAGCCGCTCGGGGTCCAGGTGTCCGACGCGGGATCGTAGACCTCGGCGGTCGAGAGCGGACTCGTCCCGCTCCGACCGCCCGCCACCAGCACCTTGCCGCTCGGCAGCAGGACGGCGCCGTGCTCGGCGCGCGGGGTGCCCATGGCTTTCTTCGTGACGAGGGTGCCAGCGGCGGGATCCCAGAGCTCCACGCTCGAGAGCGAAGCCGCGCCGTTCTCGCCTCCCACCACGAGCACCTTGCCGCTCGGGAGCACGGTGGTGGTGAACGTCGCCCGGGCGAAGGCGAGGGGCGGTCCAGCCGAGAACGTGTTGCTGGTGGCGTCGTAGAGCTCGGTGCTCGACAGCGCCGGGGGCGCGGAGAACGCGGGGGAAGAGGAGCCACCGAGGACGAGGGTCTTGCCGCCGCTCGTGACGGCGCGGTGGCGCCATCGCGCGGTCGCGAGCGACCCGACGGCTGTCCAGGCGGTGGTGGCCGGGTCGAAGCGCTCGGCCGAGGCGAGCAGGCTCGCGGAGCCCGTGGCGCCGCCGGCGACCAGCACCTTGCCGTCCGGCAGGAGCGTGGCGGCGGTCAGATCTCTCGGTGTGCCGAGGCTGGTCGTCGCCTCCCACAAAGGGTCGACCGCAAGCGGGTAGCGCGCGCCGAGCGAGGGGCGTGGTGCGATCGACAGACGAGCGATCCGGACCGACCCCGCCGCGCCGACGGAGAGCGACAGCGTCACTGGCACGTCGTTCCCCTGCGCGTCACGCGCGACGATGGGGCGGGTGCGCAGGCGCACCGAACCGTGCGCGTCGGCCGCGTGCAGCGCTCCCCGCTCGAGAGTCACCGAGGCCACGGCCGGGCCGAGAGCGATCGTGTAGACGATCGGCCGCACCGCGAGCGGTGAGCGAACCACGTGCTGGTCCTCGAGGACGCCCGGCGAAGCGGTGACCGTCCAGTCGACCCCAGGGTGCACGTCGTGGTAGCGGAGGACGCCGCCTGCGAGCACCCCGGGCGAGGCCTCCGCGTGCTCCTCGCGGATCGCGAGCGAGAACCCCGGCGCGAGGCTGTTCTCGAGCCGCAGCTCACCATCGGCAGACGCGGGCAGGGCGACGCGCAGCGCCTCGGCGCCGAGGGGGTGGAAGCCGCGCACCCGCTCGATGCCCTCGACCCCGAAGCCCGTCGGCGAGCGGACGATCGTGGCCTCGGGTGCGACGCCGAGCGGGGCCGTCGACGCTGTGGCCTCGGTCCACGACGGAGGCTCGGTCGCCGAGCAACCGACGACCACCGCGCAGGCGAGCCAGCCGAGCGAGCGCATCAGAAAGCATACCTCACGAACAGCGTGGCGCTGCCGAGGACGGTGATGGCGGTGGCGCTCTCCGGCTGCGCGCGCTGGCTCGGCACGTAGCCCACGAACCGGCCGTTGGCGGTCGGGTTCGCCGGTTGACCGTCGGTGAGGTCTTGCGGGCTGCCCTTGGCGGTCTGCAGCACGCGCGGGCGGATCTCGGCGAAGCCGAGGAACAGGCCGAGGCTCCCGCCGAGCTGGAAGTGCTCGTCGAGCGGGATCGAGAGCCGGAGCTCGGGCAACACGACCGGGACCACGGTGACCGCGGCCTCGGAGGCCGCCTCGTAGAGCGGGCGACGCTTCGGCTCGGCGTCCACGTCGACCACCCCGTCGCGGCGCAGCTGGGCGCGCGCGAACCAGACGCCCCCCGCGACGCCAATCGACACGCGGGGCTCGCGGACGATGGCGAAGCCGATGCCCGCGGTGAGCAGCGGACCGCCCATCGCGAACGACTCCACGAGCTCGCCGGCCACCGGCCCGCCCTCCGCCGCGAGGCGCTTGCCGCCGGGCACCTCGAAGTTGCGCGTGACGCCGAACGCGGCGCGGGCGTAGCCGAACGTGAGCTCGAGGCCGACGCGGCTCGTGAGGTCGTAGCCACCGCGCAGGAAGCCGCCCGCGAGCCACGGCCGCGTGCGGGCGCTGCACTCGACGCCGTCGCCGCAGCTCGCCTCGATCTCGCCGCCGAGCGAAGCGCCGAAGCCGAAGGCGCCGCCGAGGGCCAGCGACCAGCGGTGACGCAGCACCGGCTCCGCCCAGATCGAGGACGCCTCGTCGCGCTCGAGGGTGATCTTCACGTTGGCGCGGTGGTTGGCCTCGACCTCGAAGGTCTTGCGACCGGGCAGGTAGCCGTCGGCGGTCGCCGAGAGCTCGTGCTTGCCCGCGGTGAGGCGGCCGGTCCACGCGCCGTTGCCGAGGGGCACGCCATCGAGCGCCACCGACGCGAAGGCCGGCGTGGGCTCGAGCTGCGCCTCGCACGGCAACGGCACGACCGTGAGCCGCATGACCGCGGTCTGGTCGACCTCGACCTTCACGGCCTGCGGCTGGGTGCCGTAGTTGCCCTCGCCGCGCAGGACGACCGTGTGGGTGCCCGGGGCGACCACGGTCTCGCTCGGGGTCTTGCCGACCACCACGCCGTCGACCTGCACCTCGACGGCCTGGCCGGCGGTCTCCATGATGCGCAGCCGGCCGACGCGGGCGAGCGCCTCGAGCTTGGCGTCGACCTTCACGGTGGACTTGCCCGCGACGCTCGGCTTGGCCTCGAACGGGGCGAAGCCCTCGCGGACCACGCGCACGTAGCGAGTGCCGGCGCTCACCGCGAGGGGCCCGGAGAGCGGGGTCTGGCCGCGATCGCGCCCGTCGACGACCACCGACGCGCCGTCGACGTTGGCGGTGATGACCAGGTAGCCGACGAGCGGCTTGAGATCGAGCAGCGCCTTCTCGGTGAGCTCCCGCTCGGGCGCCGGCATCGAGGCGCCGAACTCCTTGAGGCGCGCCTCCCACATCTCGATCGCCTCGTCGTGACGACCGAGGCGCTGCAGGCAGAGCGCCGCGTTCTTGCGCGTGTTGGAGGTGGGGTAGGCCGCGAGGGCGGCGTTGAACTCGGCGAGCGCCGCGTCCCACTGCTCGGCCTGCATCAGCTTCACGCCGGCGAGGTAGTGGTTCTTCGCCTGCTCCTTGCGGTCCTCGAGCGAGCCGGGCGCCGCGGATCCGGACGCGGACGCCGAGGGCGCGGGGCCGGTCGGCAGGTCCTGTCCCCGGACGAACAGGGGCACGAACGACGTGATCGCCGTGAGGACGACGATCGTGGTGACCCTCTGTGGCCGCGGGAACATTCGGCCGCAGACTACACCGCAGGGTCGACCCGCCTCCAGGCCCCCGTTTCCCGTCCCCCGCCGCCGACGCGGGTCAGCCGTCCCAGCTCGTCGCGCCGGGCGCCGGCGTGGACTTGCTCGGCGCAGGCGTGACCTTGTCCGGACCCTTGCTCGGCGCAGGCCCCGTGGTCGAGCCCTTGGGCGGGGGCTTGACGGTCAGCGTGCCCTTGGAGACGTCCCATTCGTCGGGGACCAGGAACCCCTGCGCCATGAACACCTTCTGCGGGAGCACCTCGCCATTGGGCTTGGTGACCGTCAGGTAGAACGTGGTGTCGGCCGGGCCGGAGAGCTGGAGCTTGCCGTCGTCGACCGTGGCCGCGACGTTGTTGACCTTCACCGAGCACCCGGCCGGCATCTTGAGCCGCAGCGTGGCGGTGAAGCTGTCGGTGACCGGGGGTGGCGGCTGCGACGCGCTCGCGGACGGCTTCGGGCTCGCGCTGGTGCTCGGGGCGCCGGTCGCGGTGGCGATGGGCGGGGGCACCGGCGTCGGCTTGTCGAGCGCCTTGCGCGCGATCACGACCGAGCCGAGCAGCACGAGGACCCCGGCGCCGAGCAACAAGGCGAGCGGCGGGCCCTTCTTCGGCTCGATGGCGGCGCTCGCCACCCCGGCCGCGGTGCCGGGCGGCACGGCGGTGGAGCTCGCCGGGTAGGGTCCGGACTGCGAGCCGCTGCCGCCTCGGCGCGTGACCACCGGCGTGACCGCGCCCTTTCGCCCCTCGGGCGCCGCCACGGGCTGGCCGTCGTCGCTGCGCATGTCGACGACGATCGGACCCTCGGGCGGGTTCTCGAACGTGGGCCGCCACACCACCTGCGCATCGGGGCTCGCGAACGGCAGGATCGCGGCGCCGAGCTGGTAGACGTTGGCGTAGCGATCCTTGAGGTCGCGGGCCATCGCCTTCATGACCACGGCCTCGAACGCCTCTGGCAGGTGGGGGTTGTGCTGCCGCGGCGGGACGACCTTCTCGCTCACGATGGTGAGGAGCAGGTTGTAGAGGTTGTCGTCCTCGAAGGGCCGGTAGCCGGTGGAGCACTCGTAGAGGATGACGCCGAGGGCGTAGAGATCGCTGCGCGAGTCGACGTTCTTGGCGCCCCGCACCTGCTCGGGCGACATGTAGTACGGCGTGCCGAGCAGCGAGCTCGTCTTGGTGAGGTCGTTGGAGCCGGCGATCGACGCCGCCACCTTGGAGATGCCGAAGTCGAGCAGCTTGGGGATCGTGCCGCCGCGCGCGTTGGCGAGGTAGACGTTCTCGGGCTTGATGTCGCGGTGGACGACGCCGGCGTCGTGCGCGGCGCCGACCGCGGCGATCACGGGGAGCATGATGTCGGCGAGGTCGCTGACCGGCAGCGGGCGCGCCCGATCGAGCAGCGTGCCGAGATCCTCGCCCTCGAGGAACTCCATCACCATGTAGGGCGTGGACTCGGCGACGCCGACGTCGGTCACGTCGACGACGTTGGGGTGCCGGATGCGGGAGGCGAGCTGCCCCTCGCGGACGAACCGCGCGTGGACCAGCGGGTCGGAGGAGACGCTCTGGGGGAGGATCTTGAGCGCGATGCGCTTGTCGAGGTCGGTGTGGACGGCCTCGTAGACCGCGCCCATCCCGCCCTTTCCGATCAACCGGACGATCCGGTACTTGCCGAAGAGAGAGTTCGGCTCCAGTTGCGCGTCCGCCGACATCAGGTGCTGGCGCACATTGTCGGTTGCGGGGGCGGGCGGTCAACCGTTTCTGCGCGTCCGGCTCGCCTTGAGCTACGCTTCGGGCATGTCGCGGCTCATTCCGCCGACGCAGTTCCCGCCGCCGCACCCCTCGGACCCCGAGCCGGTGGGGTGGGCGCTCTGCACGGCTGCGGCCCTGTGGAAGGCCAAACGCTACGGGGACGCGGTCGGCTGGATCCAGAAGGCGGCGGCCAACGCGGCGTCCCTCCACGGCGACGGCGCCGACTCCAACGTCCGGGTGGTCGAGCTGACCATCGCCGCCACCGAGCTCGCCCACTACGTCCGCAAGTGGGAGCACGGCGACGACGACGCCGACCCGTCCTCGATCCCGGTGTCGACCGAGTTCCAGGAGATCGACCTCGACGTGGAGTCGGGTGAGCCCCTGCCGCTCGCGGCCGCGCCACGCAAGAACGCCGTGACCGCGCCGGTGGTCATCAAGCCGGCGATGCCGCCGCGACGACGCGCCGAGACGCTGCAGCAGGAGCAGCGCGAGGTGCCCCTCCCCCGCACCATCCCGGTCGCCCGGCCCCTCCCCGCCGCGCCGCGGGTGGTGATGAAGGGGCGGCGGGCCATGCTGAGCACCACCCTGCCCGAGGCCGTCCCGGTCCCGAGCATCCTCAACCGTCAGCCGCCCCCCTCGATCACCGCCACCGAAGAGGTGCACGGGCCGCCGACCAAGCCCCTCAAGCTCGACTTCGACCACTCGATCCTGGCGCCGGCACCTGCGCCGCGCGAGGAGGTGGAGCGCGCCGACCCGACCGATCGCGATCCGCCGATGGCGCCCTCGCAGGCCGAGACGGTCGTCGCGCCAGACCTCGGCTCGCTCGGGTTGCCCGGCGGCACGCTCCCCGGCGCCGCCTACCTCACACCGGAGACCGACGAGCCCAAGCGCAGGTGAGCTGTTGCGGGGGGGCGCGCGCCTCTTCTACGTTGCGGCGATGGACAACCCCCTGCGCCAAGGCCTTTCGACCGAGCGCGCGCCCGCGCCGTGCGTCGTGGTGATCTTCGGCGCCTCCGGCGACCTCACCAAGCGCAAGCTGCTGCCCGCCCTCTACAACCTCGCCGTCTCGCGGCTCCTCGGCCCGGGCACCAGCGTCGTCGGGGTGGCGCGCCGCCCGAAGACCGACGAGGAGTTCCGCGCAGAGCAGCGGGAGAACGTCGCCAAGTTCTCGCGCCGCAAGCCCCTCGATCCGACGGTGTGGGACGATTTCGCCCACGGCCTCTGCTACTGCCAGGGCACGTTCTCGGACAGCGAGACCTACGTCAAGCTCAAGGTCCTCCTCGAGCGCCTCGACCAGGAGCGCGGCACGCGGCAGAACCGCCTGTTCTACCTCTCGGTGCCGCCGAGCGAGTTCGTCCCGATCGTCGAGGGGCTCAAGAAGGCGGGCCTCGTGGCCGACCCCGACGCGAAGGAGCAGGGGTTCTCGCGCGTGGTCGTGGAGAAGCCGTTCGGCATCGATCTCGAGAGCGGTGAGGCGCTCAACCAGTCGCTCCTGCGGGTGTTCGACGAGCGCCAGGTGTTCCGCATCGACCACTACCTCGGCAAGGAGACGGTGCAGAACCTGCTCGTGTTCCGGTTCGCCAACCACATCTTCGAGCCGCTGTGGTCGAGCGCGCACGTCGACCACGTGCAAATCACGGTGGCCGAGGACATCGGCGTCGAGGGCCGCGGCAGCTTCTACGAGCAGGCCGGCACCATGCGCGACGTGGTGCAGAACCACCTGCTGCAGATCCTCTCCATCGTGGGCATGGAGGCGCCGGTCGCGTTCGACGCCGACGCGGTCCGCGACGAGAAGGTGAAGCTCCTGCGCGCGCTCCGCCCGCTCAGCGGCACCGAGGTGGCCCGCCACGTGGTGCGCGGACAGTACGCGCGCGGCCTCGCCGACGCCGGCGCCGCCGCGCCCGGCTACCGCGAGGAGAAGGACGTCGCGCCGGACTCACGCGTGGAGACCTACGTGGCGCTCCGCGCGTTCGTCGACAACTGGCGATGGGGCGGCGTGCCGTTCTACCTGCGCGCCGGCAAGCGCCTCAACAAGCGCGTGACCGAGGTGTCGCTGCACTTCAAGAAGGTGCCCCACGCGCTGTTCTCGGGGGCGATGGAGCCCGACGTGCTCTCGGTGCGCGTGCAGCCCGACGAGGGCATCTCGATGCGCTTCATGTCCAAGGTGCCGGGGCCGCTGATGGCCATGCGGCCGGTGGCGATGGACTTCCGCTACGGCACCGCGTTCGGCGACGCGGGGCCCGAGGCCTACGAGCGGCTGATCCTCGAGGCCATGCTCGGCGACGCGACGCTGTTCGCCCGCAACGACGAGGTGCGCGCGGCCTGGGCCTGGTGCACCCCCATCCTGCAGCGCTGGCAGCACACGCACGACGAGCCGCACCTCTATCCCGCCGGCAGCTGGGGACCGCTCGCCGCGGACGCGCTGCCCGGGGACGACGGCCGCTCGTGGAGGCGGCCGTGACCGTCGCCGCGTTCGTGCCCTCGAGCCTCGCCCGCGTGGAGGCCGATCTGCGCGGGCTGTGGGAGACCGAGCGCCCCGGCGGCGCGCACCTGCAGACCATGAGCATCGTCGCGCTCTGCGCCGACGAGGGCGCCCCCGAGCGCGCGGCGGCCGCCCTCGATCTCGCGGCCGCCCAGCACGGCGCGCGCTCGG
>CAZUZY010000120.1:0-20056 GCA_964624885.1 uncultured Polyangiales bacterium
AGAAGGGCGACGACGACAAGGCCGACAAGAAGAAGGGCGACGACGACAAGGCCGAGAAGAAGAAGAGCGACGACGACAAGGCGAAGAAGGACGAGCCGGCGCCGACCGACGGTCGCACCATCGACGGGTTCGCGGTGCCCGCGTGGCACGCGCCCAAGCGCTCCGCCGCGACGTGCAAGCTGTCGACGACCCAGAAGAAGACCCTCGAGGCGATCTCGGCGGGCACGGCGACCGGCTGGGACGAGGGCACGGTGAACGTCGCGGACCTGGTCACGGAGCTCAAGCCCACCTGCGCCGGGGCCGGCGCGGTGGTGAGCCAGGCGCTCAATGCGGGCGGGTACACCCGCTACGCCAAGAAGAAGTACGCCGCCGCCAACCACTGGTGGACCCGCGCGCTCGCGGCCGATCCGACCAACACCTTCGCCCGCTACAACCTGGCCTGCAGCCTCGCGCTCGACGGCAAGGCGGGCGACGCGGTGTGGAACGTCCAGCAGCTGGTCAAGGGCGCCGAGGGCGAGGACCCGCGCGCGATCCACTACCTGCGCAAGGCCAAGAGCGACACCGACCTCGACTCGGTGCGCACCAACGCCGACTTCAAGGCCGCGATGACCGCCGGCGAGAAGACCCTCGGCACCACGTGCAAGGGCAAGACGGTGCCCGGCAAGAACGAGAAGGGCAAGAAGGACTGCGTCCAGATCTGCAACGGCTTCGGCACGGCCGGCGGGTGCGACGCGGACGCGACGTGCACGGGCTCCGACACCTTCGGCGACGGCCTCGTCCCGTTCTGCCTCGCCAAGCCGAAGACGGTCTGCCCCAAGGGCACCGCCTGGCGCGCCGCCCACTCGGGGAAGATGGACGAGAGCGAACCGGTGATGGCCTGCGTGCACTGGTGCAACGAGCAGAGCGATTGCAAGACAGGCACGTGCGGCGGGTGGGCCTACGACGACAACGGCAGCGGGCAGACGATCCCCGTCGCCATCTGCTGGCCGCCCTGAGCCGCGCGATCAGGGCTTCTTCGCCGCCGCGGTGAGGATCACCCAGTGCTGCGGCTTGGGGTGCAGCACGACGAACTTGTCCGCGTGCTGCTCGGGCTTGAACTGCGGGTACCACGGCCAGATGTCCCAGGTCTGATCGACGTACTCGCGCACGAACAGGTGCACCGAGGCGTAGCGTCCCTTCGCGGCCTTGGCGACCGGCGCGGCGAAGCTGAACTCCGCGCGCTCCTCCGGTGGCGCCGGCTCGGTGTGGAACGCGCCGCCGTAGATCACGAACAGCTGGTCCTCCTTGCGGCCCTTCTGGGCGAGGCCGACGACGGCGTCGTGGGAGACGAGTGACGTGATGGTCTGCAGCACCGTGAGCGGCGGCGACTTGGCCTTGGCGATGGCGTCGAGCTCCTTGCACGAGGGGTGGAGCTGGCTCACCTTGATGCCGACCTTTTCGGCGGCCTTGCCGAGCACCACGTACTCGTTGGGGGCCGAGGGCGCCTGGTCCTTGCCGATCTTGCCGAGCTGCTCGTTGGTGCCCTTCTTGGCTTGCTCGCACCCCTGCGCGGGCGCCATCAGCTCGAGCAGCAGATCCGAGGTGCGACCCCCGAGCTTCGGGACGATCTCGGCGGTGAAGCGCTTGGCGGCCGTGTCGACCCACTCGAAGCCCTTCTTGGCGTGCGCCTCGCCGACCGCGACGACGATCGGCTTGTCGACGAGGGTCGACTCGAAGGCCGCCGCGAGCGAGTTGTAGGCCCGGCACTCGAGTGCGCCACACTCCACGTACGCGGGCGTGGGGACCGAGGCCGACGCGCTCGGCACGGGCTTGCTCTCGACCGACGGCGGTGTGGGCTTCTCCGTCGTCTTGCTGCACGACGCGAGGAGCGCCGCGCCGAGCACGAATCCACCGCGCATGTCAGCGGCCGATGGCGCCCGGGGTGATGGCCTCGAAGGCGTTGCCGGGGATGGCCTTGAGGGCGTTGAGCTGGTCGTCGTTCCAGCCCGGATCGAGGTCGCCCTGGAAGTAGTAGTCGCTGCCGTTGTCGGCGAGGATCATCCCGTAGGTCTTCATGGCCTGCGCGACGACCTTGGCCTGCGCGGGGAGCGCGGAGATGTCGTACGAGGCCTTGAGGCGGACGCGCAGGCCCATCGGCGGGTAGTCGGCGCGGAGCGCGTCGCCGACGACGCCGGCCGGGCAACCGCTGCCGCCGCGCGGCACGGCCTGGTGCGAGGCGGGCTGCACGTAGCCGTCCTGCGTGCAGTGCATGGTGAAGCGGATGGCGTGGTTGACGACGCCCGCGGCCACCTCGGCGTAGCGCACGAGGCCCGGGAGGATGGCGAGGCCCGCCGCGTCGGCCGAGGTCCACTTGATCGGCCGCTGGCCGTAGCTGTTCTTGGTGAGGTCGAACTTGGCGCCGCTGCCGCACTGCCAGCTGTTCGAGCCCGCGGTGTAGTGGCAGTCCCAGCCCTCGTAGAGCAGGCAGCTGCCCTGCACGACGGTGAGCACGTGGCAGTCGCCGGAGCAGTCGGCGGGCGTGCCACCCTCGATCTTGGCGCCGGCGCCGGGGAACGGATACGGCCCCGGGTCGCTCTCGTCGGCGTAGTCGAAGCCGATGGTGAGCTTGGCCTGCGACGCGGGGACCACGTTGAAGGGGATGCCGTACGCGGTGCCGAAGTCGGGGTGGAGGCTCTTCTTGGTCGCGTTGGCGTAGAGCTTGGCGGTCCAGTTGGCGTCCACCGCCGCCGCGGCCGGGATGGGCGTGTTCCACGCGTCGCTGGCGGGGAACACGGGGCAGCCGCCCACGGTGCCCGGACCACCGCCGCCGCCGTCGACGGGGGTGCCGGTGTCGATCGGGGCGCCGGTCTCGGTGACCCCGCTGTCGTCGACGCCCCCATCGGCGTCGGCGGCGGTGGAGTCGGAGCAGCCGACGGCGAGGACCACGCAAGCGAGGAGGGAAGAGCGCAGCATGACCTCCAGACTACGCGGAGGGACGCGCCCGAACCACTGCGAGAAGAAGCGCCCCGGCACGGACTGTGCTCGACCCGTGGGCACCCTCCAGAGGTGTGCCATGTCGAGCCTTCGTGTCCTCACCATGTTCCTCGCCTTCGGTTGCGCGCTGTCCGGGTGCAGCACCTCCGACATGCCGCCCCCGGCGGCGTGCGGGGACGGGCACGCGCTGTTCTATGCCACGGCGGGGTGTGGCGCCGCGACCCCGACGCCGCTGTGCCTCGACGACTCCCTGACCACGGACGGCTGTTTCAGCGAGATCTGTGACTGCACCGGCAAGACCCGGATCGCGATCTGCGACGACCGCGTCTCGACGACGCCGTGGTCGCGCCGCGGCGCCTGTGCGGGCGACGCGGGCGCGGACACGGCGGACGGGGCCAGCGACGCGGTCACCGACGGCTAGAACGGCTCAGAACATGTCGTACCCGAGCGCGAGGAGCGGGACGACCGTGACCTTGCTCGTGAAGATCGCGTGGAGATCGAGGCCGATGGTGAAGGCCTTGCGCTTGTTCGGCTTGATGCTGCCGAGCGCCACGCCCGCACGCGCCTCGATGCCGAAGAAGGTGCCGGCCTCGGCAGAGGCGCTCGCGCTCGCGCTGTTGGTGTCGACCTGGGTGGCCGCCTGTGCCGCCGCGCCGCGCAGGAGCTCGGGGCCCGCAGCGACGAAGAACATGTCGGAGAAGGTGAAGTCGGCGAGCGCTCCGACACCGTAGAGGGCGACGAGGCTGACGCTCGTGCTGGCGCTCGTGGCGGTGTTGGTCGCCGTGGCGCCCGCGCCGATCAGCAGGATCGGCGAACCGTAGATGCCGATCATGTTGTCGAGCTGCACGCCGAAGCGCGCGTCGATGCCGCCGATGCCGCCGCCGGTGCCGTTGACGAAGTACTTGCCGCCGAAGCCGGAGATGCCCCAGCGGAAGCGCATCTCCTCACCACCCGCGGGCTGCGCCGGAGGCGGCGCGGGCGGGGGCATCTGCGCGGACGCGGTACCCGTGGCGACGACGACTGCACCGAACGTGAGGACGGCGAGGGTTTTGTTCATTGCGCCAGCGTAAGGGTTGACAAGGAACAAAGGCAGAGGGCGCTTCGCCGCGCCGTCGACGCGACGCGTCGATTCGCCTCACGGCCCGAACGCATTGTCGTAGCCTGGATCCAGCGAAACCCTGGACCGAAGCGTCGTTCGAGCAGCGCAGCCGTGGCAGCGTCGACCCGCGAGGCGCGGAGATGTTCGAATGTGTGGAGCCTACGCGGCGAACGCGCGCTCGCGCTGGTCGCGCTCGAAGCGCACGGCGGCGCGCACCGCCGGGCGGGAGAGGAGGCGCTCCTGGTAGGCGCGCAGCGTGGGGAACGCCTCGAGCGAGATCCCGCCGTGCGGCGCGATGGTGAGCGCCCAGAACAGGTACGCGTCGGCCACGGTGAAACGGTCGCCGACCAGCGTCTCCCGGCCCGCGAGGTGGCGCTCGACCACACCGAGGGGCTTCTCGATCGCCCGGCGCGCGTGGTCCCGGACGGCGTCGGGCGAGTCCGGGGCGAACACCGGCGCGAGGCCCTTCTTGTGGAGCTCGGTGCCGACGAAGCCGAGCCAGCGGGTGAGCTCGTAGCGCGCGAAGTCGCCGACGCGGGGCGCGAGCGCCTGCTCGGGGGCGTGATCGGCGAGCCACGTCAGCACCGCGCTGTTCTCGACGAGGGTGTGCTGGTCGTCGATCACGAGGGTGGGCACCTGTCCCATGGGATTGAACGCGTGCAGATCACCGCCTCCTTCGAGGCGCTTGGTCGGCAGGTCCACGCGGTGGAGATCCACCTCGAGGCCGGCCTCCCGACAGGCGATGTGGGCGGCGAGCGAGCAGGCGAACGGCGAGTAGAAGAGCTTCATCGCGGGACCTCCGGGCCGGTGCTAATATTGTCCGACGCGGTACATAAATGACGGACCCGGGTGGTCGCGTCAATTGTTTTTGTTCTCAACGGTACACAAATGATCCAGCCCCCGAAGAAACGCGGTCGACCGCGCACGTTCGACCCCGAGGTGGTGCTCGAGCGCGCCACCGAGACGTTCCTGAAGTTCGGGTACTCGGGGGCTTCGCTCGATGCCCTGACCACCTCGATGGGGCTGAACAAGCCGAGCCTCTACGCCGCGTTCGGGGACAAGCGCGCGCTGTTCGTCCAGGTGCTGGAGCACCGCGCCGACCAGGTCGCGAGGCGAATCCAGGCCGCGTTCGCCCGGGGGAATTCCCTCGAGGGCTCCCTGCGGGAGGCGTTCCTCGAGGCGGTCGAGGTCTACACCGCGCCGGACGCGCCTCCGGGGTGCCTCGTCGTGAGCGGCTCGAGCACCGAGGCCGTCGTCGACGAGGGGCTCGCCCGGTTCTCGCGGGAGTTCTTCGCCCGGTGCGACCACGTCGTGGCCAAGTGGTTCACCGAGAGAGTCGCGACGGAGGGGGACGTCTCGGCGCTGAACCTCTCGCGCCTGTTCAACGGGGTGATCCACGACATCGCGCTGCGGGCGCGGGTGGGCGAAGCGCCGGCGAGGCTCCGCGACTACGCGAAGGGCGCGGCGGTGGCGCTGACCAAGGCCGCGGGCTGAACAGCAGCGTCGGATCGTGCAGTGCCAGGGGGGTGATCGAATCGATCCGATCGTCGGATCGGCGCGATCACCGTCACGGCGGAGCGACGCGAAATCGCCGCGATTCTGCGCGGGCGGCCGTCGGCATCTCTTTCGCAGAGGCGAACGGCATGCGTCCCCTTCCCTGGCTCCTCTCCCTCTCGACGCTGGCGGTCGTGACCGGCGCCGGCGCCGCGCCGACGCTCACGGAGTACCGCCACTTCCGGGCTCTCTCGGTCGACCTGCTCGGGCGCGTGCCGACGCGCGCCGACCTCGTTGCCTTCGAGAAGCCTGGCTTCGACCTCGACAAGTGGATCGACGCCGCGCTGGTCGGCAAGGGCTACGCCGAGCGCGTCCGCCGCACGTACATGGATCTCCTGCGGCTCGACGTGGGCGCCACCTTCACGTTCCGCCCCAACGCGAGCGTGCTGCGCCGGCAGACCATCCTCGGCCCCGACGGCAAGCCGATGTACGTCTACTACCGCAACGGGCAGCGCCGCACGCGGGAGGAGACCGACGGCGTGTTCTGCCTGTCGCAGGCCGACATCGGCGCGGTGTTCACCACCACCGGCGTCACCATCGGCACGCTCACCAAGGTCGACGCCAAGGTGCTCGACGCCAACACCACGCTGGTCAAGCCGTGGTGGCTCGGCGCGACGCCGACCGACCCTTCGTGGGCGCTGATCCCCGAGCTGCAGAAGGAGCCCGACGGCACGGCGACCACGATGATCCGCGTCTGCAAGGAGGAGGCTTCGCCGGCGACCACCGCCCCCGTGTACTTCACCGGTCGCAAGGCGCCGGTCGCGGGGACGCCGCCGCCCTACGGTCGCGTCACCCCGCTGCCCCTCGACGACGCCTACGCGATCGCCAACAAGGGCAAGACCATCGCCTGCGACGGCGGCACGGCCTACAGCCACACCACCGGATGCGGGTGCGGCACCGATCTCGGGGCCTGCCTGCCCGCGGCCGGGAACAGCGTGGAGCCCGCCGCGTTCACCCTCCCCCAGGGCTCGATGCTCGGCCTCGATCGCCCGACCAGCGTCGCGCGCGACGGCGAGGGCGGCTGGCACCGCCAGTGGTGGTCGCAGGAGGCGGTGCACACCCTCGAGTGGATCGCCGCGAACGACCGCGACTTCCGCGAGATCCTGACCGGCAAGGGCACGGTCGTGAACGGGCCGCTCGTGCAGTTCTACAAGCACGTCGCCGGCGCCACCTGCTGCGGCAACGGCGTGAACCTCGGCTACGTGAACCCGGTCGGGCTCACCGACCCGGCCAAGCTCCCCGCCCTCGCGCCGACCGACGGCGCCACCTGGAAGGTGGTGGACGACCGCGGCCCCAACGCCTCGGGCATCCTCACCATGCCGGTGTTCCTCACCAAGTACGGCACGCGGCGCGGCCGCGCGCACGTGCTCTACAACGTGTTCCGTTGCCGGCAGTTCGTCGCCGAGAACCTCAAGCTCGAGCCCTCGACCGAGCCCGACCTCACCAAGCGCTCCGGCTGCCAGATCTGCCACGCCACCCTCGAGCCCATGGCCGCGTATTTCACGCGCGTGCTCGAGTCGGACTGGACCTGGCTCCCCAAGGAGAGCTTCCCGATCGACCAGGCCAGCTGCCGCGCCGACCCGCTCAAGATGTCGACCACCTGCAAGGGCTACTACGACCCGGCGTTCACGAGCCCGACCGCCACCATGCTGCGCGGCGCCTACGCGAGCGTAGCCCACGCCGACGAGGGGCCCGCCGGGCTCGCCAAGGCGACCGTCTCGTCGCCCGAGTTCGGCAAGTGCGTGGTCACCAACATGGCGAGTTCGTTCCTCGGCCGCGAGCTCGGCGTCGAGGACGAGGCCATGGTCACCCGCCTCGAGGGCACGTTCGTCGGCTCTGGCTACCGGATGCGGTCGCTGGTCAAGGCGCTGGTGCACGAGCCCGCCTACCTCACCGCCAACAACCTCTCGTCGAGCGCGCTGCGCGAAGGAGAAGGCAAGTGAAGACCCGTTCCCTCGTCCTCGGCCTGTTCCTCCTCGCCGGCTGCGCGCGCGAGCCCGCCCCTGGCGAGCGCGAGGTGCCCTCGGTGCCCGCGTCCGACCTGCCCGGCCACGGCACCCTGAACCAGGACGGCACCCCGAAGGAGGGCCCCCGCCTCCTGCCGGTCGAGGTCTACATCCAGTTCTACCTCGACGTGTTCGGCGGGCTCTCGCCGCTCGGCGCCGAGACCCTCGCGCGCGGCAAGGACGGCGCCCTGTTCGACACCTGGCGCGACTACCTCGCCTCGCTCGGCATGCCCGACTACGAGAAGGACATCGCCCGGGTCGGCCAGACCAACGCGATGATGCTCGCCTCGTTCGAGCGCATCGGGGTCTCGCTGTGCGACCGCGCGATCGAGCGCGATCTGCGCGGCGCGACCCTCGACAAGCGGACCGTGTTCGCGTTCGAGCCCACCAAGGCGGCACCGACCGAGGCCGAGTTCGCCGCGCGCTTCGACGTGCTGCACCGGACGTTCCTCGGCTACCCGGCCGCGCTGGCCGAGACCCCGCGCACCAAGCGCTTCTTCGATCTCTACAACGCGACCGTCGCGCGCCACACCGACAAGGGCGCCGCGCCGAGCACGTTCACCCCGACGGAGGCCGGCTGGGCCGCCGTCTGTTACGGGCTGGTCCGCCACCCCGAGCTCCACACCTACTGACGGGTCGAGGAAACACCATGAACCAGACCACGGAGCGAAGGACGTTCCTCAAGGTGCTCGGGGGCCTCGGGGCGGCGGCGGTGGCCGGCGCGCCGGTGCTGCGCGCGCTCGCCGAGGACAAGACGACGACCAGCGACGAGTTCTTCGTGCTCATCCACGCGCAGGGCGGCTGGGACGTCACCCTGTGGTCGGACCCGCGCAACGAGGACAAGGGCCTCGTCGACCCGGCGACCGACAAGCTCGTGAACACCGAGGGCCTGCGCCGCTGGGTGGACGACGCCGAGATCCGGCCGGGCGAGCACACGTTCAAGAAGGTGCAGCCCGCGGGCTCGAAGCTGGTGTTCGGGCCGGCCATCGGCGATCTCGCCGATCTGTACGACCGCATCACCCTGTTCAACGGGATCGCGGTGAACACCGTGAGCCACCCCGACGGCACCGCGTTCGCCGCCACCGGGCGGCACCTCGCCGGCGGACGCGTGCCGGCGAGCAGCCTCGACTCGCTCCTCGCGAACGAGTTCGGCACCGGCCAGCTCCTGCCCGCGGTGAGCGTGCGCTTCCCCTCCGCGTTCCTCGGTCAGAACCTCGACCGCCGCGCGATGCCGCTGCTCGTCGACGGCATCGGCTCCATGGGGCGCTCGCTCGCGCGCTCCAACGCCAACACCACCGTCGCCGACCGCGACGCGGTCACCGCGCTCCTGACCCAAGAGGCCAAGGATCTCGCCGCCCGCGCCCACGACCCGGGCGCGATGAACGGCTTCGCGCTGCAGCTCTCCGCGCTCACCAAGATGCTCGGGGGGCCGGTGCAGCAGATCTTCGACACCACCAAGCTCAAGGCCGCGCAGCCGACGTTCGACTACACGGGCAAGTTCATGGGCGCGTTCGCGCCGAACTTCGCCTTCGCCGTCGAGGCCATGAAGGCCAACCTCGTGCGCTGCGTGTCGTTCGCGATGGGGAGCTTCGACACCCACACCAGCAACTACTCCGATCACGGGCTCAAGCTGCAGGAGACCTTCGACCAGATCACCGAGCTCGTGCGCGTGCTCGACGCGACGCCCCACCCGACGCGCGCGGGGCACAAGCTCTCGGAGCACACCCACGTGGTGGTGGTGAGCGAGTTCTGCCGCACGCCGCAGATCAACCTGACGAGCGGGCGCGACCACTACCCGAACGGATCGGCGCTGGTCATCTCGCCGAAGTTCCGCGGCAACACGGTCCTCGGCTCGTCGGACCTCGAGCAGATGCTGCCCATCTCGTCACGCACGTTCGGCGACGGGCTGCGCGCGGCGTCGCCGGCCGACGTGATCGCCACCGTGCTCGGCGCCTTCGGGATCGACCCGCGCAAGTACATGCGGGACGGCGAGGTCATCAAGGAGGTGCTGCGATGAAGGCGCGGTGGATCTCGCTGGTCGTCGTCCTCTCGGGCTGCGGCGGCGGCGCCGAGGAGGCACCGACGACGCAGGTCGAGGCGATGGTCGTGCGCACGGTGGACTGGAACCCGGCCAAGACCGACCTCGGCGCCGTGCAGGCCGTGGCCGACGCGGGCGACACCTCGTACCTGTTCGGCGGCAAGGGCGTGACGCTGATGACCGGCGGCGCGGCGCGCGCGCAGATCGCGGGACCGACGTCGTGGGTCGGCGCGGCGGCCATCGCTGGCGCGGACGGCACCGGCACCTGGGTGGTCGGCGTGACCGACGCCGGCCGCGTGTTCCGCGTGCGCGCCTCGTCGAGCCTCGAGGACGTGGGCGAGCGCTGGGGCCTCGAGAAGGACGTGGTCAAGAGCGTCGTCGCGGTCGACGACACCCACGTGGCGTTCGGCGTCGCGGGTGGCTTCGCGCTGTCCGACGGCAAGAAGGTCACCCGCTACGACGGCCCGAAGACGGGGCTCCTGCGCGGTGGGCACGGCAAGCTCGGGTTCGTCGACGGCGGCAAGGTCCGGGTGATCTCGCTGCCCGCCGTCACCGCGGTGGACTGGCCGCTGCCGACCGCGATCGACGTCGCCATCGACGCGCGCGGGATCCTCGTGAGCTCGAGCGAGGGGTTGTTCGTCGAACGCGACGGCAACCTCGTGCAGAAGCTCGAGGGGTCGTTCGGACCGCTCACCGTCGCCGGCGACACCACCTGGACGACCAGCGGCAGCGAGCTCGTCAACAGCGCGCCGACGGGGTTCGCGAGGAGCACCGGCGCCGGCCTCGAAGGGGGCGCGAAGTTCTTCGGCGCGCCGAACGGCGAGCTGTGGGTGGTGGGCACGCAGGTGCGCCGCCTCTCCTACGGCACCCAGTCGGCGGCGCTCGCCGACTGGCAGTCCACGGTGCAGCCGATCTTCGCCAAGGTGTGCTCGGCGTGCCACTCGCCGGGCGGCTCGGCCGGCCTCGACCTGAGCTCTTACGCGGCCTGGGCGCGCCTGCGCGTGCAGATCGAGAAGCAGGTGGTGACCGACAAGAGCATGCCGCCGAAGTCGACGCCGTTCTCCGACGCCGACCGCGCGACGGTGGCGGCCTGGCTTTCGCGCAACCGCTAGGGCCCGACGGTTACGCGAGCGTAGCCTTCACCGCGCGAACGTGTGCACCGCGAAGCCCGCGCCCGCACCGAGGGCGACGAGGGCGGTCGCGCCCACCTTGAAGCGGACGAGCAGCACCGCGGCGGCGACGCCGAGCGCGATCGTCCAGCGGTCCACCAGGGCGGCGCGCGCCAGCTGGGCGGTGACGACGGCCATGAGCGCCAGCGACGCGACGTTCACCCCGTCGAGGAATGCGCTCGCCGCCGGCGACCTGCGCAGGCGCGGCACGAGCGGCCCGCTGAGGGCGACGAACACGAACGCGGGGAGGAAGATGCCCGCCGTGGCGACGAGCGCGCCCTTCCAGCCGGCGAGCAGCCACCCGACGAACGTGGCGGTGGTGAACACGGGGCCCGGCGTGACCTGGCCCACGGCGACGGCGTCGAGCAGCTGGGCCTCGGTGAGCCAGTGGAGCCGCAGCACGAGATCGCTGCGCAGGAAGGCGAGCAGGACGTACCCGCTGCCGAACAGCACCGAGCCGATCTTGAGGAACACGAGGAAGATCGACGACAGCGACGGCGCGAGGACGGAGACCGAGAGGCCCGGTACGACGGGCGCCAACGCCGAGAGCCCCTCGCTGCGGCGGCCGGCTACCATGGTGAGCGCCCCGGCCCCGAAGAGGACCGCGAGCTCGTGCACGCCGAGCGCGTAGGCCACCACGGCCGCGGCCCCCAGCACACGCAGCCACCCCGTCCTGGCCGCCTTGGGCGCGAGGCCCCAGATGGCCTGCACGACGACCCCGAGGATGACGGGCTTGACCCCGTAGAGGAGCCAGCGGGCACTGGGTACGGTGCCGTAGCGTACGTAGACGAAGCCGAGCGCCGCGGTGATCAGCATCGCGGGCGCGATGAAGGCCACGCCGGCCACGACGAGCCCCGCCCAGCGGCGCCGCTCGAAGCCGATGTGGATGGCCATCTCGGTGGAGTTGGGCCCGGGGATCAGGTTGGTGGCGCCGAGCAGGTCGAGGAAGCGCTCCTCGGTGAGCCACTTGCGCCGGACGACGACCTCGTCCTGCATGATGGCGACGTGGACCGCAGGGCCACCGAACGCGGTCGCGCCCAGGCGCGCGAAGAGCAGCGCGAGCTCGCGGAGGGACGTGCGTTCGTCACCCACGGACGGCATGCGTCACCAGCCTACCGGAGACCGCGCGTGCATCCGAGGGGGGCCTTCGGCGCGGCGCCGCGCTAGAGCCGGATCGCCGATGATCGTCCTCCAGCACATCCTGACGCGCTGGACCAAGCGCACCCGCGGCGCGGAGGGTCGCGAGCAGCGCGCGCGTCTGCCCGGGTGGTACCCCGTGCCCGAGGGGCTCCTCGCGGCGGGACGGCGCTGCCTGCGTCAGCAGGTCCGGCGTGACGAGTCGCACGGATGGTCGCCGACGGCCCTCGAAGAGGTGTCCGATCGCCTCCGCGGCACGGACGCCGTCGAGCTGGCCGACACCGGCGACGCGCTCGAGGTCACGCTGCGCGGCGGCGCGTGCGGACGACCGCGGCGCGACGACGCGAAGGTGGTGGTGCCGGCCGGCCGACGGCTCACGGTGCGCTTCAACGGGCGCATGCAGTCCTACGACGACCCCTGGTACGAGGACCACATCGTCCACGTGGCGGCCGACGCGCGCCCCTCGCTGCGGATGTTCGCCGACGAGGACCTCGTGCTGGACCGCCGCGTCGACCTCTGGTGAGGCGAGGGTCACGCCGCCGCTCGACGCGTTCGCGGAGGTGCGTCAGACTGCGCCCTTGCGAGCGTTCGTCCTCTCCGCGTCGATCTTGCTGGTCGGATCGGCCGCCCACGCCGACGAGGAGCCGCCGGTCTTCGCGGGCCACCCCGCGGTGACCCGCTACACCAAGGAGCTGGGTCTCGAGGCGACGCCGATGCGGCTCGACTCGGGGTGGGCGATCGGAGGCGGCGCCGCCGTCTCCGCGTTCTACTCGCGCTGGCTCTCGCCCGTCGCGGGCGCGAACCTCTCGCCCGGGTGGGCGGGCAAGCGCACCCACTGGGACACGCGCGCGGGCGTGCGGCTCGTGTCGCCGGGGCCGCTGTTCGGCGAGGTGTTCGGCTACCTCCTGCTCGGATCGAGCGTGCTGTTCACCGCGGTCGACGGGCAGGACGACACCTTCACCCGCGCCTACATGCTGATGGGTGGCCTCGGCGTGTTCGGCAACGTCGCCGACCACGTGCGGCTGCGCTTCGAGCTGCGCGACCACATGCGGGTGTGGGGCACCGCCGACACCCGACACGTGCCCACCGCAGCGCTCGCGCTGGTGTTGACCTATCGCTGAGATGAGCGTGCCGATGCTTCGCCTCGCTCGGAGTCACCTTCTCCCTCACTCCCAGGGGTGGCGCGCCTCGAGCTTGCGCGCGCGCTCGACGAGCCGCGGATCGAGCGCCCCTTGCTGGGCGGACTCCAGCGCTTGCGCGAGCGCGGCGGCCGACTCGAACCGGTCGTCACGAGCCTTGGCGAGGGCGACCGAGAGCACGGCGTCGAGCTCGTCGGGGGCGGCGCCGACTTCGCTCGGGCGCGGCGGCATGCCGTGCAGCACCTTGTAGAAGATCTGGGGCTCGGTATCGCCCGGGAACGCGGGACGACCGGTGAGGGCGCGATAGACGATGACGCCCAGCGAGAACAGGTCGGTGCGGTGGTCGACGGTGCCGCCGTCGATCTGCTCGGGGGCCATGTAGCCCGGTGTGCCGACGATGCGATCGCGCGTGAGGGTGCCCTCGTCGTCGGTGACCTTGCTCACGCCGAAATCGAGGATCTTCCACCGCTCGCCGCCGCCGTCTTCCTTGGCGAGGAAGATGTTCCGCGGCTTGAGGTCGCGGTGGACGATGCCGGCGGCGCGGGCGGCCTCGAGGCCGAGCCCGACCTGGCGCACGAGGTCGATCACCTTGCGCAGCGACATCTTGCGGTGCTCGCGCAGCCAGTCGGAGAGATCCTGCCCGCGCAGGCGCTCCATGGCGAGGTAGGGGATGGCGGCGTCCTCGTCGGAGACGGCGAGCACCTTGACCACGTTGGGCACCGAGAGCGAGGCGGCGATGCGTGCCTCGCGGTGGAACCGCTTGACGTGCTCCGGCTGGGCGAGGACGTGGTCGAGCAGCACCTTGACCGCAGCGAGCTCCTTGGTGCCGGTGTGCACCGCCTCGTAGACCTCACCCATGGCGCCGCGGCCGATGACGTCACCGAGGTGGAAGTTCCCGAGCGTGCGCTGGGTGTAGCGGCCCTGACCGCCGCGGAGCGCCTCGACGAGATCCTGCCGCGCCTCCTTGAGGAGCGCCTCCCGCTGGGCCACCGAGGCGAGCGCCACGTCGTGTTGCTCGATCGCGTCGAGGATCGCGCGCCGGCTCTGGCGCATGATGACGTAGGTCGCGAGGTAGATCACCTCGACGAGGGCCAGGGTCACGAGCTGCTCGAGCTTGCCCGACGAGAACGAGCGGTAGAGGCCGCGGTCGGGCACGAGGCCGAAGATGATCGGCAGCGAGATCGCCGCCTGCAGGCCCGCGCAGAGCACGTAGACGGCGCGCACCCCGGCGGTGTGCCCGCCGGTGCTGAAGAAGCAGAGCCCGAACGGGATGATCGCCACCGCGGGAGAGAGCGCCCCGAAGTAGAAGATGGCGGCGAACGCCGCCGAGACGCAGCAGACGGCCGAGACCATCACCTTCTGGATGGTGAACCCGTGATCCTCGCGGATCTCGCGCGCGAGCCAGATCGAGCTCGCGATCACCAGGCCGAGGCCGCACCAGGTGACCACCTTGGCCGCGAAATCGCCGCCCATGGGTACGAGCACGAGCCCCACCACCACCGCGAGCACGATGGCGATGCGGACGAACGCGCGCGTGTTGCGGATCTCCTGGAAATGCAGGGTCTCGCGCGCGGTGACCACCGAGGTGGAGCGCGAGCCGGCCGTCCCGCCCGTCGAGCCACCCGTCGAGCCACCCGTGCGGCGGGTGTCGTCGACCGAAGCCTCGGGCCGCCGCGGTCGGGCGTCGACCAGCGTGGGCGCTTCGTTGGAGGGCTCGTGCGACACGCTGTCCGGAGCATATCATCGCGCGATGAGTTCTCTCGCCGACCTCGAGCGCTCCGGGCGCTGGCTCCCGACCCTCGACGGCCGGGTGTTCGTGAAGGACCAGGGTCGAGGGGGCACGCCGCTGGTCGTCCTGCACGGGTTCCCCACTTCTTGCCACGACTTCGACGAAGCGATCGCCGTGTTGGCCCGCGACCGGCGGGTGCTCACGTTCGACTTCCTCGGCTACGGGCTCTCCGACAAGCCGGCCCACTACTCCTACTCGCTGATGGCCCAGACCGACTCGGCGCTGACGGTGCTGCGCGACGCGGGCATCACCCGGGCCCACGTCTGGGCCCACGACATGGGGACCAGCGTGGCCACCGAGCTGTGCGCGCGCCGCGAGCGGGGCCTGCTCGGCACGCTCGAGCTCGTGAGCCTGACCCTCATGAACGGCAGCGTCCACGTGGAGCTCGCCGACCTCACGTTCGGCCAGCACCTCCTCCGCTCGCCGCTCGGCGGGCTGTTCGCGCGGTTCACCAGCGAGCGCACGTTCTCCCTGCAGATGCGCCGCATCTTCGGCAGGCCGGTGGCCGACGAGAAGGTCCACGAGATGTGGGAGCTCCTCGCCCGCGAGGACGGCGCGCGCGTGATGCCCAAGCTGATCGGATACGTGGGCGAGCGCTACGCCTTCTGGGACCGCTGGATCGGGGCATTGCGCCGCCTCGACGTGCCGACCCTCGTCGCCTGGGGTGAGCTCGACCCGGTGGCGGTCATGCCGATCGCCCGCGCCCTCGCCGGCGAGATCCCCGGCGCGCGGCTCGAGACGTGGCCCGACCTCGGCCACTACCCCCAGGTCGAAGACCCCGCCCGCGTGGCCGCCACCATCGCGGCGTTCCTGCGCGGAGGACCGGACAGGGACGGTCCGGGAGCGACATAGATCCCGGGTCCGGGAGCGACCTAGCGACTCTAGCGGTGCCCCCTTCCCTGCCCCGCGCGGATCGACGACAGTGACGGCTTCGTGGCCGAGCCGCTCGACACCGTGGTCGTCATCGAGACGCCGGAGCACATCGTGTTCCGCCACCGCGTCGCGGGTCCGGCCCGCCGCGCGGTCGCCTACGGGATCGACCTGGTCGTCTGTTACGGCAGCGTGGTCGCGATCGGGATCTTCCTCTCGGTGGTCGTGATCGGCAGCGCGTTCGGTGGGCAAGAGGCCCTCGCCAACGTGGGGATCGGCCTGTTCTTGCTGCTCCTGTTCTGCGCCCAGTGGGTCTACTTCGTGGCCTTCGAGACCTTCACCGGCCGCACGCCGGGCAAGAAGCTCATGGGCCTGCGGGTGGTCACCACCGAGGGGCGCCCCATCGGGTTCACCCACGCGGCCCTGCGCAACCTGCTGCGGGTGGCCGACTTCCTGCCGACCGCCTACCTGCTCGGCGGCTCGTTCCTGTTCCTCTCGCGGCGGTTCCAGCGGGTCGGCGATCTCGTCGGAGGCACGCTCGTCGTGGTCCCCGACAAGCCCACGGTCGCCACCGCGAACGTGCTCTGGCCGCCACCCCACCCCACCGAGCTCGCGGCCGTCCCGCAGAACATCGTCCTCGACGCCGACGAGCGGGCCGCCATCGAGCTGTTCGTCCGCCGACGCGGCGCGCTGGGCCCGGCGCGCGAGCACGAGCTCGCCCTGATGATCGCGCCCGGCCTCGCCACCCGCCACGGGCTCCCCCTCACCATCGACCCCTCCCGCTTCCTCGCCATCCTGCACGACCGCGCCACGCATGCCGGCCGCAAGGAAGCGGTGGTCCGTGACAGCCTGCCGCCGCCGTCCAGCCGGGAGGCCGCGTGAACGCGGAGTCGCCCGGCACCGTCTCGGCGACCGCCCTCGCCGAGGCCGCGTTCACGGAGAAGCGTCGCGGCGACTGGCAGGCGCTCGAGACGCTGACGCTGCGCGCGCAGACCCGCCGCCTCCGCAAGCTCGATCCAGAGGAGGTCCGACGGCTCGCGCCGCTCTACCGCGACACCTGCGCCGATCTCTCCCGCGCCCAGGCCTCGCACTACAGCGCCGCGCTCGTCGACTACCTGCAGGCGCTCTCGGCGAGCGCGCACGGCGTGCTCTACTCGGCGCCCGCCAAGGGGCGCATCGCGCAGCGCGCCCGCGCCCACGCCCACGCGGTGTGGGTCGCCTTCCCCCGCGCCGTGCGTCGTCACTGGCGATCGATGGCCGTCGCGTTCCTGCTGTTCTTCGTGCCGTTCGCCGGCGGCCTGATCGGCGCGTGGATCGACCCGACCTACGCGTTCAAGATCGCGCCCGAGCCGATGCTGCGGCAGCTCACCGAGAGCTACCGGCAGGGCTTCTCGGCGGGGCGGGGCGCAGGCCAGGACACGCTGATGGCCGGGTTCTACGTCTACAACAACGTCGGCATCGCCCTGCGTTGCTTCGCCCTCGGTGTGCTCGGCGGCCTCGGGTCGGCGGTCTACCTGGTCTACAACGGCCTCGCGACTGGCGCGATCATGGGGTACGTCGCCTCGCAGGGCGCGGGCGACAACATCCTCACCTTCGTCGTCGGGCACAGCACGTTCGAGCTCGGGGCCATCGTCATCGCGGGCGGGGCCGGTCTCTCGCTCGGCTGGTCGATGATCGCCCCCGGCCGGGTGACGCGGATCGCGTCGCTGCAGGCCGTCGCCAGGGACCTCGTCGTGATCGTCTCCGGCGCGGCGTTCATGCTGCTCCTCGCCGCCATGATCGAGGGCTACTGGTCGGCCTCCGGTCTGTCGTCGACCCTCAAGCGCAGCATCGGTGGCGCGTTCTTCGTCACCATCCTCGCCTACCTCGCGTTCGTCGGCCGCGAGACGGGAGCGGACGAGGGTCGTGCCCCATGAACCTCGGGGCCGGGCGCGTCGTCTTCCGTCACCGCAGCACGATGGACGTGCTCGACCTTGCCGCGCGGTTCCTCGTGCAGGAGCGGCGTGCGTTCCTCCTCCTGTCGGCGGTGGTGCTCCTGCCGGCGTGGGCGCTCGTGATGCTGGTCGCCCACGGCGCAGAGAACTGGGACGCGGCGCTGTTCCTCGCCGGCCTCTTCGCGGTGACCGCCGACCTGCCCTTCACCCTGCTCACCTCGCGGCTCGTGTTCGACGCCGACGTGCCGGTCGGGGCGACCCTGCTCGACTCGGTGCGCGCGCTGCCCCGCCTGCTCCTCGGCCGCATCGTGCAGGGCATCGTGCTCGGCATCGGCTTCTCGCTGTGCGGCCTGCCAGGGGTCTGGCTCGCGGTGCTGCTGCAGTTCCTGCCCGAGGTGATCGCCCTCGAGAAGACTCCGGTCTTCAAGAGCTTCACGCGCTGCAACCGCCTGCTCTCCGGGCAGTTCGGCGACGCCCTCGTGGCCTGGCTGTGGCTGACCGGCCTCCAGATCGGGGCCGTGGTGCTGTTCGACTTCGCGGGTCGCACGATCCTGCGCGACGTCCTGCAGATCAACCCGCCGCGCCCCGTGTGGAAGGACGGACACAGCAGCCTCGCGGTGACGGGCCTGCTCGTCTCGCTGCCCTACCTCTCGGTCGCGCGGCTGTTCACCTACCTCAACATCCGCACCCGCACCGAGGGCTGGGACATCCAGGCCCGCTTCGTCGCGATCGCGCAGCGGCTCGCCCCGGGCGGTGCGCCGTGAAGGCGCGTGGCGTCGCGATCGCGCTCGTGCTCGTCGCCGCGCCGGCGAGCCACGCCCACGCCGGGACGAACCCGGGCGCCGCGGAGGGCCAGGTCGTGGCCGCCCGCAAGGCCGACGACGGCTTCTGCCAGCGACCCACCAAGCCGCTCCGCGACTCGCTGCAGCTCTGCGGCTACGCGAAGGAGGTCGAAGACTGCGACGGCTTCGCGGCCGCCTGCGCCGAGGCGCTCGCGCCGAAGAAGCCGCCCGACCTCGGCTGGCTCGAGAAGCTCGCGCGGTTCTTCGCCAAGTTCGGCCAGCTGTTCGAGGGGCTCGGCACGGTGGCGCACGTGCTCGTGTGGGCCGTGGTCATCGCCCTCGTCGTCCTGATGGCCTACCCGCTGCTCAAATCGCTCCTGCGCATGCGGCGGCGGTCCGGCGACGACGTCGAGCGCAAGAAGAAGCAGGTCGAAGTGGCCGCGGCGCCCCTCGAGGAGCTCCTCGACAAGGGCGACGAGCAGGCGCTCCTCGCGCGCGCCGAGGCCGCGCTCGCGGCGGGCGACCTCACCGCAGCCCTGCACGCGTTCCTCGCCGCGACCTTGCGCGCCCTCGACCGCCGGGGCGCGCTGCAGATCGCGCGCGATCGCACCAACGGCGAATACGTGCGCGCCTGCCAGGACGAGGCCGCCCGGGTGACGCTCAAGGAGCTGGTGCGTGAGGTCGACCGGGTGCAGTTCGGCGCGCTCGGCACCGAGCCCGAGCGCGTGCGCACGCTCGGGCAGCGGGCTGCCGCCATCGTCCGCGCCGTCCTGCCACTCTCCGTCCTCCTGCTGCTGGCCTGCGGCGCCGTCGACACCAAGAAGCTGCGCATGCCGACCGGGAACCCCGCGGGGCAAGAGGTGTTCGAGCGGGTGATGACCGCGCAAGGGGTCCGGCTCGGACGACCCCCGAAGCCGCTGGGGCTCCTCGAGAAGCCCGGGGCCGCGACCCCCCCGATCCTCGTCGATTTCGGCCGGGTGCCGCTCGACGAGGACACCGAGAAGCACCTCGTGCAGTGGGTGCGCGAGGGCGGCACGCTCATCGCCGTCGACCAGCCGCACCGCTGGCCCAAGGAGCTGCGCCCCTCGACCTCGATCGGCGGCCAAGACATGGTCGTCCAGCAGGGCGACGCGAAGTTCGAGGGCAAGCTGCTGCCGGGCCCCGCCTTCGCGCTCGAGAGCCAGGGCACGATCGTCGCCACCACCGGCAACGAGGCGTTCGCGATCCTCCGCGAGTACGGGTCGGGCCAGGTGCTGGGCCTCGCCAGCTCCGACCTCATGACCAACGTCGGCATGTCGGTGCCCGGCAACGCTGCGGCGCTCGTCGCCATCCTCGGTACGGTGAACCCGCGGACCATCGACGTGGCGCACGAGGAGGACGGCACGACGCCGCCGAGCAACCCGTTCATCGCGCTGTCCCGCGCCGGGCTCGGGCTCGGGCTCTGGCACGCGCTCGTCGCGACGGGGCTCCTCTTCCTCGCGGTGGGGATCCGCGCGAGCCGCCCGATCCCGGACCGCCCCCCGCGTCGGCGCGCCTTCACCGAGCACGTGGGCGCGGTCGGCGCGC
>CAZUZY010000121.1:0-19921 GCA_964624885.1 uncultured Polyangiales bacterium
GGGCGGCGGCGCTGCGGCGGGCGGGGGCGCCGCGGGCGCCTCGGCCGGGATCGAGCGCATCTTGTTGCGCCAGAGGCCACGCAGCTTGTTGATGCCGGGGTACGCGTCGCCCAGCTTGTCGGCGAGCGTCGAGTCGAGCTTGGAGAGGACCTCGTCGGTCGCCTTGACGGCCTCGCCGTCGCTCGCCTCGACGTCCTTCGCTTCGAGGTGGGCCGTGCACTGATCGGTGAGCCAGGTGATCAGGTTGGCGCGGCCGCGGGCGCGCTTGGCCTCGGGCCACATCGTCGCCCAGTGCCCGTCGACGAGCGCCTGCAAGAGCGACATGCCCTCGCAGAAACCGCGGTAGCCGTCCATGTGCATGCGGGCGACGCACAGCCAGGCCGCGACGCGCAGGTCCTTGGCCTGGTTGCTGAGGATGGCAACGGCTTGCGCGTCGACGTCGCGCCAGTTGGGGGTGCCACCGGACAGCGCCGTGAGCTTGTCCATCTCCGCCTTGAGTTGCTCGAACTCGGGGGCGAAGCTGACGTCGGCGCCGGAGGGGTTGTCGCCGGCGAGGGCGGCTGCGAGCGGGGCGACGCGGGACTGGATGTCTTCGAGCAGGGCCATGCGCCCGTGAGGTCAGCGGGGACGCGGCCGAAATGCAATCGCTTTCGTCGCTCTCGGGCCCCGGGATGGCGGCGAAGGAGCGGACGAGACCGCTACTGCGCGAGGACCTGCGCGAGCTGCGCCACCGTGACGTCGGGGCGCTGCAGGGCGGCCACGACGTGGGCCGGCATGCTGGCCGCGATGGTGCGCGGATCGGTCTGCGGGGAGACCGTCAGGTCGCAGCAATGATCCGAATCAGGGTCCGGCCGGTAGAGCTCGCCGACCGTCGCCGAGGGCGGGTCGCCGAGCTGCATGCGCAGGACCCCGGTCATGCCGTCGAAAGACCAGAACGAGGTCGGGACCGTGCCCCGCCAGCGCGCCGCCGACCGCACGAGATCGAGCCAGAAGGCCGCCGCCGCAGGGCCACCCGCGCCGAGCGGGAAGCGGAAGGAGAGCGGGGTGTCCGGCTGCTCGCGCCCCCGGAACCCCTCGACGCACCCGAGGATCGTGGAGACGGCGTGCAGCGGCCCGGCGCCCCCTTGCGGATACACGATCCCGAAGGCGGTCTGGTGGGGCGTGGTGCTCGCCCACTGGTGGTACTCGCGGTGCGCGCCCTCGATCTCGTCGAGGCGGGGCGGCATCACCCGCGCGAGCCAGGCCTCGAGCTCGGCCTGGCTGCGCACCTGGTCGGCACCGAACGACGCGGCGGTGGCCGACTCGAGGAAATCGCCGAGCAGGAGCGGGAGCAGGTGCGGCAGGTGGGCGAACCCCCGCGCGTCGAGCGGCACGCACACGCAGAGCGGGAACTTGCGCCCCACGGCGTCGCGGCTGGGCCGGAACAGCCCCACCACGACGCGACCGTTCGACTTCGGCGCGCGGAACACGAAGGCGAGCGGCTGGCCGGCATCGTAGGCGGCCGCGAACGCCGAGCCGTAGCGGTCCCCGGCGATGGCGAGGCCGTCCGTGAGGAACTGCTCGAAGGCGGGGATGGGCTCGTCGTAGGCCCGGACGTGGAGGAAATCCCCGAGGGTCGGCACCTTACCGAACCCAGCGACTTGGCTGCTCATGGTTGCTCGTTCGCTCCGCCGCCCCTGCCCGATCGACTCATTTTCCGAGGGGAGTACCTGCCCCGATGATGACGCGGGGGCAAGTGAGAGTTCGGAAGATCGTGTCGTCGAAGGGGTGCTCCTTGCGGGAAGGGCGCAGCTCCATGCGGACGTAGGCCTTCGGGGCCTTGAGCTCCCAGGTGGCGATGAGGGGTACCGGGGCGCCGGGCTTGTGCGCGAGCCCGGGCTTGATGGTGGCCGCCTCGAGGAGGCGGAACATCCCGAAATCGCCCTGGCGCGTGATCTCCTCGTCGAGCTGGTTGATGCCGCGGACCTTGATCCGACCGCCGCGCTGCGTGGGCTCCTTGGCGGGCCACTGCACCTTGAGCCACTGCTCCGGCTCGTTGCGGTAGGTCTTGCTCGCGCCGTCGATCTCGAAGGTGACCTCGGAGATGTCCTCGCTCACCGAGTGCAGGTTGATCTCGAACTCCACCACCGGCGCGTCGACCGGTCCCTTGGCAGGGAACACCGCGGCGGTGATCGCCGCCGACTTCTTGAGGCAGGTGAGGAGGTTCGGGGTGTACGGGATCGACGACTTGAAGCGCACCGCAGGGACGAACGCGTCACCCTGGCGCTCGAGGGTGCCCTTGAGGTGGGCGTCGTAGAAGCCCCAGAGCACGCCCTCCTTCGGCTTGAAGAAGTCGCCGAAGTCCTGCACGGACGCGTCCGTCGTGGAGTTCGGGTTGAACGGGTAGAGGGTCGAGAGCTGGGTGTTCCACTTCTTCCAGACCGTCGGCTCCCAGAGCCCCGCCTGACCGCCGCCGACGTCCTTGCCGATGGCCTGCCACGCGAGGGCGATCGGCCGCATGAGCAGCGGCGAGAGCAGCGGGCGCGTGAAGCCGTCCTGCTCGGCGAGCAGCGCGCTCGTCGTGCGGTAGGCGTTCTCGAGCTCCGCGGCCAGCGCCTTGCCGTCCGGCATCGCCTTGGTGTCCTTGAGGTCCGTGAGCAGGCCGATCAGCTTGCCGAGGATTGCCTGGTACTGGGCGAGGCCCGTGGAGGGAGGCGGGTCGCCTTCCTTGGGCGGGTTCTCCGGCACCGCGAAGCGGGTCATCGGTCGGAAGGCCACCTCGACCGGCGAGAGCGGACGCCCCTTGGGCTTCTCGGGGCCCGCCTGTGGGGTGAGGCCGAGGCCCTGGTCGATCTTGGCCTCGATCTGCTTCTTGCCCTTCTCGAGCAGCTCCTCGCCGATGTTGCCGGCAGTGCCCTTCGGGGCCACGAGCTCGAGGCGGGTGTTCTCGTCGAGCGTGCGGAGCAGGCGCAGGTAGGGCCACTCGGTCTCGGAGAGCGCCGACAGCTCGTCGAGCGCCTTGATCGAGTTCTCCGGCGACTGCACCTCGATGCTGGCGATGAAGTCGCGCCACGCGTTGCGGTAGCGATCGAAGTACAGATCGCGGAGCTTGGCGACGGCCTTCTTGACCTCGTCGTCGTTGGACTTGGCGTTGTCGCCGAGCACCCACTTCTCGGCGACGAGCTCGTCCTGCTTGACCGTGAGGAGCTCCCTCACGCGCAGCCAGCCGAGCTTGGTGTAGGCGCCGTCGACCGTGGTGGTCTTCTTCGAGGTGACGAACGGCGTGACCGAGCCGTAGAACAGCTGATCGAAGCGGATCGCCGGGATCTCGAAGTTGGCGTCGCGGACGAGCCCCTCGTATTCGCGGTCGACCCGGGGGACGAGCAGGAGCGAGGTGCGCGTGCGGCTCACCATCGTGCGGTCGATCTTCCACGGGGGGATCTCGCCGCGCTTCACGAGCTCGACGTAGAACTCGACGTGCGGCTTGAGGTTGTCCTCGAGCGGCTGCGACAGCGGGGCGCGCAGCGCGGCGATCCACAGCTTGGTGAGGCGCGGCACGACCCAGCCCACGTCGAGGTGGGAGAGCTCCATGTCGCTCATCATCAGGTAGACCTTGAGGTCGTCGTAGCTGCGGTTGAACGCCTCGCCCTTCTGGGCGCTCAACGGGTCGATGGACTTGAGGCGCCCGTCGAGCAGACCGCGGGTCGGGTCGGCGAAACCCACCTTGAGCTGGGCCACGTAGACCGAGCGGGCGGAGGGATACAGCCGCTCGCCGACATACATGCCCCACCGCATGTCGAGGTCGGCGCCCTTGGCGCGCCAGTTGTCGAGCTTGCGCAGCTGACCGAGGAGCGCGTCGAGGTGCTTGGCCTTCTGCTCGGGCGGGCTCGGGTCGCTCCACACGACCTTGCTCGCGTCGGTGGCCATGGCCTTGGTCTGGTCGACCAGGGTCATGTTGCGGGAGAACGTGCACGACGAGGGCACGATGAGCACGAGGGCGATGCCGATGGCGGCCGCCGCATAGGCGAGGCGACGCAGGCGCTGCCGACGGAGCTCGCGCGCGGTGCGGGCGGCGACGTCCTGGTCGGGGAACACGATCTTCTTGAAGAAGTCGGTGACGAAGTAGCTCTTGGACTCGGTCGAGGCCTCCTTCGGGGTCTCCGAGGGGCGCAGGCCGAACGCGCGCGCCATGCTGCCGAGCACGCGGTCCATCGGGCGGCCCTCCTGGGTGCCGCTCGTGAAGTAGAACCCGCGGAAGATCGGGGGCTCGGAGTAGGTGTTCTTCTCGAACAGCCCGCCGACGAAGTCGACCAGGTTCTGCTTGAGGGTCTCGAACTCGAGGGGGAACTGGTAGATCTTGGCGCGGGCCTCGTCGTTGCGCTCCTTGCCGATGCGCTTGACCGCGCGGGCGTGCAGCGACTTGACGAGGGTCTCGATCTCCACCTCGGTGGAGCGGCCGGCGTTCTCGAGGCTCTCGCCGAGGTTGAAAGAGGCGCCCCAGATCTGGCCGCGCTCGCTCTTGCGCAGGTCGGCGAAGAACTCGACGAACCCACCGACGAGGTCGGTCTTGGTGAACATCAGGTAGACCGGCACGATCATCTCGAGGCGGGTCATCACCTCGTCGACGCGCGCGCGGAGCTTCTTGGCGTACTCGTCGACCTGCTCCTCGTTGGCGTTGGCGAGGTCGGTCAGGCTGATCGCCACGATGACGCCGTTCAGCGGCTTCTTCGTGCGGTAGCGCTTGAGCATGTCGAGGAAGGCGATCCACTCCTCGTAGTCGTCCTTCTCGGTCGTGTAGCGGCCGGCGGTGTCGAGGAGGATGGCCTCGTTGGTGAACCACCAGTCGCAGTTGCGCGTGCCGCCGACGCCCTTGATGCCGCCGCCGCGCGGGTCGAGGAACGGGAAGTTGAGCCCCGAGGCCTTGAGCGCGGTGGTCTTGCCGGCGCCCGGGGGGCCGATGATCATGTACCAGGGCAGCGCGTAGAGCGCCTCGGCGCCCTTCACCCCGCCGAGCTTGCTCGACTTGAGCGAGGCGAGGCCCTGGGTGAACTGCAGCTGCAGCGCGGCGATCTCGGCCCGTCGGTCGGGCCGCGCGTTCATCGCCTGCTGCTCGGCCTGACGGAGCAGCTCACGCTCGAGGGCGCGGGCGGCGCGCTTGGCGCGCATCCTCCGGTAGACGAGCACCGCCACCACGAGGAGGCCGACGGCGACGCTGGCCAGCACCTTCGTGAGGAAGGCAAGCTTCAAGAAATACCCGACCACCCAGATGAGGGCGAGCAGGAATGCGGCTAGGAAATAGATCCACATGGTTCTGCTCGGTTATTTCGGGGCCGTCTTCTCGGCCTGTTGATCCATGGTCTTGACGGCGTCGTCCGTGCTCGACCCGAGCACCAGCTTGAGGACGACGAAGGCGACGAGCGCGAGGCCGAGGCAGCCGAGCGCGAGGGCGAGGATCGGGGCGTCGCCGCGCGACATCCCGCGACCGCTGTCCTTGGGCTCGCCGTGCGGGCTGATGTTGTCGCCACCCGGGAGCGCACGGGCGAGCAGCGCGGCGCCGCGCTCGGTCATCGCGAGGAGCCCGTCGCCGTCGTTGCGGACGGCGTAGACGCCCTGGAACCCGAGCGCGAGGCACAGGTAGTAGATCTGGAACACGTGCGCGCGGTTCGGCTCCCGCGAGAGCTGATCCATCTTGGTGAAGAAGCCCTCACCCGCGGTGTTCTCGTTGTAATAGGTGAGCTGCAGCGGGCGCCCCATCCACTGCTGCCGGCCGGGCCACGGCGAGCGCAGGATCTGCTCGTCGATGAACGCGACGAGGGCGTACTTGGCGTCGGCCACGTCGGCCTCGGGGATGCCGGCCTCCTGGGCCTTGCGCGCCATGTTGTCGAACAGCGTCTCGATGCGCCGGGCGAGCACCTCGGGGGAGGGCAGGTCACGCGCCGACGAAAGCTGACTCGCTAGCGTCAGGACGTCGGAGCAGACCCAGTACATCTTGTCGAGCATGGTGGGGATTCCGAGAAACGGGGTTGCAGCGGGATTTGGAGCGGAGGACCGGACGGGACGGTCCGGGAGCGACAGAGTGAAAGGGGGTTACTGGAGGTTCGCGGGATCGACGGCGTAGAGCTGGAAGTCGACCGTCGCCGAAGGGTCGACGGGGTGGTACAGCGCTATGCTCCCGCTGGAAGCGATGTCGGGCCAAAACTCCGGCGTGCGCACCACCTTGAAGAAGGTCAAACCAGGCTTGATCGGCAGGGCGCCCGGCGGTCGGTACTCGAGCTCCACCCGGGCTCCGTTGATGGCGGAGTTGAGGATCGCGCCGATCTGACCCCAGGACGCGATCTTCATCAGCTTGGGCAAACGGTCGCGCACGTTGGCCTCGGGCATGGTGCCCGAACAGGCGAGGAACAGCTCGTAGCGGAGCACCTGCGGATCCTCGAGACGCCCGAGGTACATGCCGTCGTCGCGGCGCTGCAGCGGGATCTGGATGTACCGCTCGGCGATGACCGCGTTGAGGAGCTGGGTCGCCCGCGCGAACATCGGCTCGAACACCTCGCCGAGGTCGAGGAAGTTGAACTTGGGGATGGTGGTCGGGTCGCCGTCGACCGCGAACGTGCACAGCTGGCCGATGAGCTGCGCGAGCACGAGGTAGGCGTCCTCGGGCGAGCTGTGGCCCTGATCGACCACGTGCGAGAACGGCGGGATCAACGTGTTGAGGGTGTTGAGCAGCCAGAACTTCGCGGAGTCGCTGGCCTGGAAGTCGACGGCGCTCGCCGTCCGCTGGCGGCGGGACTCGGCGAGGCTCCGCTGGCGACCGGTCATCGCGCCGAGCAGGCGCCGCATGCCACCCATGATGAACGGCGACGAGCGGATCTGGAGCACCGGCGGGACGAAGGTCTCGCGCAGGGTGATCTGGCCGGTGGCGTTGCGCACCAGCTGGGCGACGCGCACGGCGTCGAAGCCCTCGCGGCGCTCCTCGCCGAGCAGCACCCGCAGGTTGGGGCGCGCCCACGAGAGGCCGTGCTCGCCGAGCCCCGTGTTCACGTCGACGACCGACGACTGCGCGCGGACGAACCGGTGCGGCGCGCCCGGCTTGGCGTCGAGGTCGACCAGAGGCGCGGTGTCCGACTGCTGGGCGAGCGCCACGAAGACGTCGAGCGAGCGGGTCTGGGCGTTGAACGCCGTGTCGAGCGCGCGCGTGGGGACCGCGTCCTCGCCCTCGCCCGAGATGATCGGCGTGCCGTCGGGCAGGATGGCCGAGAGGCGGGTGATCCGCAGCTGCCCGCTCGCGAGGGCGCGCTCGTCGATCTCGAGATCGTTCACGCCCCAGTCGAACGGCAGGGTGAGGCGGAACCGCTCGCGCAGCAGCGTCTCGTGGTAGCCGTCGAGCTGCTGGAAGTGGTGCTGGGTGACGAACAGCCCTTCGGTCCAGACGAGTTTCTTCGCCATCTCAGGAGCCCTTCGGCGGCGCCGCCGGGCCGGCGGGCTTTCCGGAGGCCGCGCCCGCGCCGCCGGTGAGGTGGATCACGTTGTAGCGGCCAGCGTCGGGGGACACGTCGTCGAGGTGGTCGTCCCCGGTGTCGATCCGCGTCCCCTCGATCCAGAGCGAGAACTTGGGGAACAGCACGGGCGGCGCGCCACCGTCGCACTCCTCACCCGTGCACGTCGCGCCGCACCCCTGGCCCTTCTTCGGCGAGGGGGGCAGCTCGAACGTGGTGAACCAGCTGCGGCCCTTGGGGTTGCGGAACAGCGCGACGCCGACCACGTACTGGGCGGCATCGTCGCGCTCGAACTTCACCTCGGTCTTGCTGTTCGGGTAGATGGGCAGCTCGTCGACCTTGACGATGGTCTCTTCGCCCAGCGTCTTCTTGTCGTCCTTCCAGACCTCCTCGAACTTGGCGTTCTGGAGCTGGACGTCGTTCTTGAGCTGGTAGATGCGCAGGATGACGGGGCGCGCCTCGCCCTCGTTGCTCGGGTTGATGAGGGGCGCCGCCACCACCGTCAGGGTGACGACCTGCAGGTCGCACTTCTTGGGTTCCTTGACCGGCAGGATCTCTTGCTTGCACCCCACCCAGGCGAGCGGGGCGGCGGCGAGAGCCAGGGTCAACGGCAAGAAGAGTAGCGCGCGCCTCATGGAATCAGGCCTCCTCGCGACGGCAGACGATGTCGCCGTCCTTGATGGACAAGTGGATCGCCTTCATCTCGACACCCTCGGCGAGCCCGCGGAGGATCTCGGAGGAGACGAGCGGCATGATCGTGCCACGCAGGATGTGATCGACGTTGCGGGCGCCGCTCTCCACCTCCTGGCAGCGATCCGCGATGGCGCGGGTGACGGTGTCGTCGAACACGAGGTCGATGTCGTGCGACTCCTTGGCCCGCTTGCCGACCGCGCCGAGCTTCATCTTGGCGATGTCCATGAGGGCCTCGGGGCCGATCGGGATGTACGGCACGACGGTCATGCGGGCGAGCAGCGCCGGCTTGAAGTGCGCCGAGAGCGTGGGCTTGACCAGCGAGACGAGGTCTTCGAGCGGGGGCACGGGCTCCCCGGGCGCCGCTGCGTTGGTGATGAGATCGGTCGCCAGGTTGGAGGTCATGACGATGACCGTGTTCTTGAAGTCGACCACGCGGCCCTCGCCGTCGGCGAGCGTGCCCTTGTCGAACACCTGGTAGAACAGGTTCATCACCTCGCGGTCGGCCTTCTCGACCTCGTCGAGCAGCACGACCGAGTACGGCCGGTGGCGCACGGCCTCGGTGAGCACGCCGCCCTCGCCGAACCCGACGTAGCCGGGCGGAGAGCCGATGAGCTTGGAGACCGTGTGCTTCTCCATGAACTCGCTCATGTTGATGGTGACCATGAAGCGCTCGCCGCCGAAGAGCAGGTCGGCGAGGCCGAGCGCGGTCTCCGTCTTGCCGACGCCGGAGGGGCCGACCAGCATGAACACGCCGAGGGGCGCGGTCTTGGGCTTGAGCTCGGCACGCGCGGCGCGGAGCTCGCGGGCGAGCGCGGCGAGGGCGTTGTCCTGGCCACGCACGCGCTCCCGCAGACGGTCCTCGGTGCGCAGGATGGCCGCGACGTCGTCCTTGACCATCTTGCCGACGGGGATGCCGGTCCAGTCCGCCACGACCGAGGCGACCAGCGCCTCGTCGACGTCGGCGTGGGTGAGCAGCTGGTCACGCGGGATCTTGCGCAGCTCTTCGAGCGCGCCCTCGAGCTCGGGGCGCTTGGTCGCGTCGGCCGCCATGGCCTTGCGCGCCTCCTCGATGTGCGTGACGATCGCGCGCTGGCCGGCGAGCTTCTCGTCGAGCACCGCGAGCTTCGCCTCGAGCTCCGCCTTCTTCTCCTTGGCGAGCTGCTGGGCGGCCTCGTCGATCGGGTGACCCGCGGCGTGGTCGCGATCCATCGCCGCGAGCTGGCGGTCGAGACCGGCGAGCAGGGCGCGCGCGTCCTCGATGACCGCGGGCGGCGCGGCGCGCATCACCTTGGCGCGAGCGGCCGAGGTGTCGAGGAGGTCGACGGCCTTGTCGGGCAGCTGACGGCCGCTGATGTAGCGCGCCGACAGGTTGACCGCGGCGCGGACCGCCTCGTCCGTGATGTTGATCTTGTGGGCCTCCTGGAAGCGCTCGGCCACGCCGCGCAGCATCAGCACGGCCTGCTCCGGCGAGGGCTCCTCGACCCGCACCGGCTGGAAGCGGCGCTCGAGGGCGGCGTCCTTCTCGAAGTACCGCTTGAACTCGGCGTAGGTGGTGGCCGCGATGGTGCGCAGCTCGCCGCGGGCGAGGGCCGGCTTGAGCAGGTTGGCCGCGTCGCCGCCGCCGGCCTGGTTGCCCGCGCCGATGATGGTGTGGGCCTCGTCGATGAAGAGGACGATGGGCTTCGGCGAGGCCTTCACCTCGGCGATGACCCCCTTGAGGCGGTTCTCGAACTCGCCCTTCACGCCCGCGCCGGCCTGGAGCGCGCCGAGGTCGAGCGCCAGCACGGCGACGTCCTTGAGCTGCTCGGGCACGGTGCCCTCGGCGATGCGCACCGCGAGGCCCTCGACGAGGGCCGTCTTGCCGACGCCGGCCTCGCCGACGATGATCGGGTTGTTCTTGCGGCGGCGGACGAGGATGTCGACCACCTGACGGATCTCGGACTCGCGCCCGAACACCGGGTCGATCTCGCCGGCCTTGGCGCGCGCGGTGAGGTCGGAGCAGAAGCGGGCCAGCGGACCGTCGGCCTTGCCGAGGCCCCCTGCCCCGCCGCCCTTGCCGGGCTCGGCGGCGCCGCCGCCCGCGTTGCGCTGCTGCTCCTGCACCATGGCCGCGGCCTCGCCGCTGGTGGCGGCGATGGTCGTGAGGTTGGTGCGCAGATCGTCGCGGACGATCTTGTCGAGGATCGGCAGCTCGAACGGCAGGTAGCGCGAGGGCGAAGACACGAGGCGGACGAGCAGCGCGCCCGAACGCACCTGCGTGTCCCCGAGCTCGGTGGTCGCATAGAGGAAGGAGTCCTGGACCCACTCGAGCAGCAGGCTGCCGAACACGGGCTTGCCCGCGTTGCCCGAGCGCAGATCGCTCACGTAGCGCTGCAAGGTGGCGCGCGCGGTCACCGGGTCGATGCCGTAGTGGTGCAGGATGACCGCGAGGTCGCTGCCGAGGTCGTCGAGCAGGGCGAGCAGCATGTGCTCGACGGTGACCTCGTAGTGGCGGCTGCCGATGCATGCACTGGCGGCGCCCTCGAGGGCCTTGGTGCAGGTCGGGTTCAGCTTGCGGAGCAGGGCGCGCGGTTCGGCAACGAGCATCGTTCCTCGGCTTCTTGGGTCAGTGTTGGGGAGACTTCTGCTTGGGTGCCGGAGGAGGTAGCGCGAACAACGAAGTGGGTCGCCGGTAGACCGGCTTTGGTTTCGGAATCAGGGCGAGCGACTCCGAGGGGCGCTTTCCTTCCAGCGCCGGCAACGTATCGCGTCCCCAGTCGAAATCGTCGCCAACCTGGAACTCGGGGCCGGTGGACCCGGTGTCGAGGAGGTAGGGCAACATGGTGCGGGCCCGGGCCCACCCCTTGGCCGGGAGGTGGACGGCGACCCAGCCGAGCCGTAGCGGCACGTGGGGGCCGGCGATTTCCGGGTTGAGCTCGCGGATCTTGCGGACGCTCGTGCCCGAGGCCCGGGCCAGGGTGGCGAAAGCGGTGCCCGGCGGGACCGAGAGGTCGGTGAACATCACCGGCGGGTCTTTTTCCACATGGTCGAACCCGAAGCGGTCGGGGTTCCGCAGGACGAGCATGAGGGTCAGGATCTGCGGGACGTACTGGACGGTCTCCTTGGGGAGCGCGCCCTCGATGGCGGCGAGGCTCCAGAAGTCCATGGCGCCGGTCTCGGTCATCCGCTTGAGGACGGTCTTGGCGCCCAGGTTGTAGGCGGCGAGCACGAGCTCCCAGCTGCCGAACTTGGTGTAGAGGTCGGACAGGTGCCGGGCCCCCGCGTCGCTCGCGGCCTCGATGCTCTTGCGCTGGTCGTACTCGGAGGTGATGGTCAGGTCGTAGTCGCGCCCTGTCTTGTCCATGAACTGGAACAGGCCCACGGCGCCGGCGTGCGACTTGGCCGTCTCGGAGTAGCCGCTCTCGACGAACACCAGCGCCTCGAGGTCACGCGGCAGGCCGTTCGCGACGAG
The DNA here is from genome assembly GCA_964624885.1 of uncultured Polyangiales bacterium. Classification (GTDB taxonomy): domain Bacteria; phylum Myxococcota_A; class Polyangia; order Polyangiales; family JADJMO01; genus JADJMO01. Next base: position 11,617 of record CAZUZY010000121.1, read on the forward strand.
CGCGCCGACGACCGCGTGGTGGTGGCGCCCGCTGCGCTTGATCCACTTGGCCGTCATGGCCCGGCCGGTTTCGCTCTCCGTGAAATACCGGACCCAGGGCTCGAGTCGGCTGAGATCCACCGCGATGTCGGGCTTGCGCAGGCCGATGGTCCAGGTCTGCTGCGGCACGCAGAGGGTCTTCTCGGCGACGGCGGGGGAATAGGGGGTGAGCCGCACCCGGGAAGCGAGGGTCTTCGGGTTCTTCTGCAGCGCCTTGGGCGTCGCGATGGTGGTCCGTTCGAGGAACGGCAGGCACAGCTCCGACGAGAGCGCGCAGCTCTCGAGGGGGCTCCCTGCCCCCAGGGTGACGGGGCGCGGCGGCGGTTTGCGCGCAGGCGGCGCCTGGCACAGAGCGTCGTCGGCGCTCGTGGCGCGGGGCGGCGCGCGGTGCGGCAGCACCAGGGCCCCGAGGGACAGTGCTGCGAGGACGACGGTGTGGAAGGGACGCACGCGCGTACGTTTGCACACCCGCCGGTCGGCTCCCAACAAACACGCGAGGGCCGTGGCGGGACCAGGCGGAATCCTGCTACAACGGCGGGGTGTCGCTCGGCTTGCGCCTGCGCGTGACCAACACTGCCGACGGGACAGTGCTCGAGCGCACGTTCGAGCGCTTCCCTGTCCGCATCGGCCGCAACCCCCTCTCGGACCTGCAGCTCGATTTCCCCTACGTCTCGCAGTTCCACTGCACCCTCGAGCTGCAGGGCCGCCAGCTGCTCCTGCGCGACCTCGGGAGCCGCAACGGCACCTACCTGCGCAACCAGGGCAAGATCGAGGCGAACGCGCTCGTCGATCTCGCGGTGAGCAACTACGAGTTCGCGGTCTCGGGCCTCCTGTTCCAGGCCTTTCCCGCCGAGCTCGCGCCCAAGGTCCCGCAGGCCGTCCGCATGCGCGGCAGCACGTTCGCGGTCGACCCGGCCGCGGCGCAGGCGCTCCGCGAAGAGGCGTTCGGCGCCTCGGCCGAGGCCAAGCGCGAGCTCAAGCCCCTCATCGAGGCGTACCGCAGCGCGTGGGCCCAGGTCACCGAGAAGCTCCAGAGCAAGTCGCAGGCGCTCTCGGCGGCCCAGAAGGCCCAGCTGGTCCAGGCCCTCGCGAGCGAGCACCCCGCGCTCGCCCAGGAGCCCGATTTCCAGCGCATCGCGCAGCTGGTCGGCGTCACCCTCGCCAACAGCGGCGGCGCCGCCACCGGGCGCGACGACGCGATGGCGCTGCAGGCCCTCAAGGAGCTCGCCGCCTCCTACGTGCCCAACAAGCCCCTCGAGGGCGCGAACGACATCGTGCTGTTCCTCGCCAAGCTGCAGGGCGTGCTCGACGTCTTCTTCAAGGCCTTCATCCCGCTGCGGGACGGCTACAAGCAGTTCCAGTCCAAGATGGAGCTGCGCCGCGCGCCCACCGCGCGCTCGCTCGTGCCCACCGCGGCGATCATGGTGGAGTCGGCCACGGACGGGCGGCAGCTGTCGGCGTCGGTGCTCGACTGGCGTGACCAGCAGAACGAGGGTCCGCGGGCGATCGAGTCCACGTTCGCCGATCTCATGATCCACCAGGTGGCGCTGCTCGACGGCATCATGCGCGGCGTGAAATCGATGCTCGACGAGCTGTCGCCGAAGTCGATCGAGGCGCTCGCCGAGAAGAAGAAGGTCGGCGGGTTCGGGCCGTTCCGCTTCGAGAAGCTGTGGGAGGTCTACCGGGAGCGCCACAGCGATCTCGCCGACGAGGAGAAAGAGGCGTTCGGCCTCATCTTCGGCCCGCAGTTCGTCCAGGCCTACAACCAGTTCTCGCGCGACACCGGCGGCGGCGGGCAGAACCCGCGGGGCCTCACCGCAGTCGGCAGCGGCGCGCCGCAGTTCCCGCCCGCGGGCGGCACACACAAGCCCTGATCGCCCCAGCGCGGTTCAGGGTTCGAGGTGGTTGGTCAGCCGGTCGAGCTCTGCCCACAGCACGTCGAGCGCGAGGACGAGGGTCGGGCAGCCGGGGAGCTCCGAGACCGAACCGTCGGTCGCCGCGAGCACGCGCACGTAGCGCCCGTCGGCGTCGAGCTCCAGGACCTCGAGCGAGCGCAGCGTGGGGTCGAGCAGCCAGACGTGCGGCACGCCGGCGGCCGCGTGGCGGGACACGCGCTCGATCCGGTCCTCACGGGCGAGGTCGGGCTTCGCCGAGACGACCTCGATCGCCACGTCGGGGCGCCCGGCGCGCGACGCCTCGCTCGAGAGGAGCTGCAGATCGGCCCGGGAGGCGAGCGCGCCGTCCCCCAGCACGAAGCCCGTGGTGCCGACGCAGGCGCGGAGCGCGTGGTGCAGGAACGACTGCGCGACGGCGTGTCCGAGGTCGAGCGCTCCGGCCCGCTCGGTCCCTCGCTCGACCGGCGGAGACGCGACCTCGCGGTAGCTCCCGACGGCCTTGAGCAGACCGCGCGCGGTCAGGAACTCCTCGACGCGATCGGCGGCCGCCTCGTCGAAGGCCGGCCCGTCGAGCACGAGCAGGTTGCCCCGTGGATGGCTGGTCACGCGTGCCGGCGATGGCGGTGACGGCAGTCGCCCACGGCGGTGGGACAAGAAGGTGATCCAGCCGACGTGCGGCGCGCCCGGGGCGATCTGCATGGCGGTCTGGCCGAGGCGCTCGTTGGTCGAGACGAGGCCCCAGTCGGCCTCCATCACCTCGACCAGCTCGCCGAGCACTTCGACCAGGCGCGCCGGGTCGAGCCGGGAGTGCTCCGTCCCCACGTCACGCGGCAGCTGCACGACGCAGGCGTTCGGGGCCGGGCAGTGCGCGAGTCCGAGGTGCGCGCCGACCGTGACGTCGAGGTCCATGGCCTGGTCGTCGACCCCGTTCCAGAGCTCGACCATGAAGCCGTAGGGGTCGTGTTCGCCTGGCTCGTACATCCGCTCGGCCATCGAGGCCCGCAGCGCGTCCGGCGCCGAGAGCTCGACACGTTCGGTCGACTCCCCGCGCGACTCCTTGCGGAAGTACCAGCGTTCGAAGTCGGACCCGAGGCGGCCGAGCGCCGTCAACAGCCGCGCGACGCGGGCCGCGGACTCGTCGATCGACTCGCGGCGATCGCCCCAGTAGACACCCGCGAAGAAGCGTTGATCTCCGAACATGGTCACCCCCGGTCCGCGCCCTCGAGGAGGCCTGACCGCAGCGCCGCCCGGACGAAGCGCAACACGCGCTCGCTGGTCGCGCCCATCGACGCCCGCTCCCGCTGCGACAGCAGGCGAACGGCACTCTTGACGTCACGGGGCGAAGCGAAGAGCGCAAGGACGTCCCGCGCGCCCGCGTCGACCGGGATCCGCTCGTGGAGCGCGTGGCGGGGGAACACCATCGAGTAGCCCTCCCGCTCGGGGACGAACGCCGCCCCTTTCGGACACAGGACGTGCGCCGCGAGCAGCGCCTCGTCGCCGGACGCGGCGAGCGCGTGCGCCGACAGGAGCGCATCGACGTGCTCGCGACCGCAGCGCCCCTTCTCCAGCTGCTCCACCCGGGTCTTGCCGGTGAACGCGGGCCGGCCCACCGCGCGGTCGACGACCACGATGGTGTCCACGAGGTCGCGACAGCCGATGCGGTCGTAGTGCTCGCGGCGCTCCTTGACGCTGCGCTCGTAGTCGGGGCCGAGCTCCGGGAACTCGGTCATCGCGTCGCCGACGCTCGCGGCGTCCCGATTGCGCGACGGCGCCTCGAGGACCAGGAGGTCGAGGGTCGGGTCGGGCAGGACGCGCCGGATCCGCGCCTCGATCGGCTCGTCGTCGAACACCCCCCACTGGATGACCATGACCGCCCGCCCCCGCGGCGACAGGAACCCGGGCAGATCGGCGAGCGCGCGCAGGGGGAGCTCGTCCCCCCTCGAGCCGCCGAACATGTAGATGGCCTCGGGCGCCGCGTCGGGTCGGGGCAGGAAGGGCGGCTGCGACACCACGACGTCGAACCGCTCCCCCTTCATCGGCTCGAACAGGTCGCCGACGCGGAACTCGACGTTGTCGAGCCCGTTGAGCCGTGCGTTGAGCGCGCCGACGACGGCGGCCCGCGGGTTGATGTCGCTGCCGACGACCCGCTGGGCCGAGGAGGCGAGGAACAGGGCGGCCGCCCCGGCGCCGCAGCCGAGATCGAGGGCGCTCGCGAACTGGTCCCCCTCGCCCCAGACCGCCCGCATCATCTCGATGGTGAACAGACCGAGCCCCATCACCGAGTCGCCGCCGTCGGCGAGCTCGTCGCCGATCACGAAGACCCCTTCGCTGAAGGACAGCGTGAAGGGCGAGACGATGCCCGCGCCCGCGCGCACCAGGAGCCCTGCGTCGAGGAGCGGCGCGAGGGGCACGTCGCCGAGCATGCGGCGGGCGTCGTCTTCGGAGACCGGGTCTCGGTAGCTCCACATGCGGAGGGCGACCGTGGCCGGGTCGGGCCGACGTAGGTGGAAGTCGCGGATCGGCCGGAACACCGGGTCGATGTCCGACGGCCCCTCGTCGAAGAAGCCGTTGGCCGCGATCAGGTCGAGCGCCTCGAAGCGCGCGCGCAACCCGTCGAGCACGCGGCGGTCGAGGGTGGACAGCCGTCCGACGTCACCGAGCCCCATTTCGTCCTCCGTAGATCGTCCCCGTGATCAGCGCCCGCTGGGTCAGCGCGAGCAGGCGCTCGGCGGCGTCGGGCGCTCCCTTGGCGCGCTTCGCGCGCTGCTTGATCCCCGCCGCGACCGTCGTCCCGCCCACGATGGCGAGGAGGTCCTCGGCCTCGGCCGTGGGGAGGGTCTGCTCCGCGCGGACCCAGCCCGGGGCGTAGCGAATGACGGTCTCGGCGCCCAGCGTCTCGACCACCGCGCCCGGAGGCAAGCGCACGCGCGCCGCGAGCAACGCCGCGCGGTCTGCGGCGATCCGATGGGCCTCGAGGAGCGCGTCCACCAGCGTCGCCCGCAGCTCGGCGGCCTCGAGGTCCGGGAGCGTCGAGACCCCCGCCACCGCCGGCGCGGCGCGTCGCTCGAGGATGGTGAAGGACTCGCGGATGCCCGTGATGCCGGTCGCCTCCAGGTCCCGCAAGGCCTGCACGCAGCGACGCTCGTACAGCTCGGGGGACATCGGCCCGTCGGTGATCAGCTCGCCGATGCAATACGGCCCGAGGCCGACGTGACCGCTGTCGACGATCAGGGTGTCCACGTCGTCGCGACCAACGGCCGCCTGCACGCGTGGCAGGATCGGGTCCCCGTCGAGCTCGGGCCACTGCACGTAGAACAAGGCTCGACCGCCGGGGCGCAGCACCGGGGCCACCGCGCGCACGAACCGCAGCGGCAGCTCGTCGCCCCGCCGACCGCCGTGCATGTAGACCGCCTCCGGGCCGGTCTGCGGACTCGGCACGAAGGGGGGCTGCGACACCACGAGGTCGAAGGTCTCCCCCGCCACCGGCTCGAGCAGGTCGCCGATGCGCACGACGACGTTGTCGATGCCGTTCAGCGCGAGGTTCAGGTGGGTGAGCTGCGCGGCGCGCGGGTTGATGTCGGTGGCCACGACCTGCTCGGCGCGGGCGGCGAGGAGCATGGCGGTGACCCCCGCGCCGCAGCCGAGGTCGAGCGCGCGAGAGACGCGCTGGTTCGGCAGCGCCGCGCGGGTGACGGAGATGGTCATCCGCCCGAGGCTCATCACCGCCTCGCCGGCGTGGCGCAGGTCGTCGCCGAAGAACAGGACGTCGTCGCAGAAGCGCAGCGGAAAGGGGCAGACGATGTCGTCGCCACGTGCGACGAGGAGGCGCGCGTCCAGCAACGGCTCGAGGGCCACGTCTCCGAGCAGGAGCCGCGCCTCCGTCGACGTGATCGGGTCCTCGAGGAGCAGGGCCCGCAGCGCGAAGGCGGTCGGATCGCTCACCTTCCGCAGGAAGTGCAGGCGCGCGGGTCGCGTGAACGCGTCCGGGAACTCGCCGGTGGTCTGCAGCAGCTCGGAGAACCGCTCCTCGAGCGCGAGGGCCTGCAAGCGCCGCCCGAGGGCGCGGGTCAGCGGAGCCGGGAGCCGGTGGAGACGATCTGCGTCGGGGAGGGCCACGGGGTTCACCTAGAGCACGAAAGCGAAGCGCCCGCCTCCCCGAAGGGAAGCGAGCGCCCGCGTGTCACGAAGAACGAATCAGCCCTGGGCGTGCCAGTCGTCCTCGCCCATCGTCTTGCCGTCGATGTTCTCGACGCTGATCTTCTGGTAGCTGAACGACACGGCCTCGAGCTCGTGGGTGTCGATCGCGCCCTGGTGCTTCGAGCTGTTGGCACCCTCGGTGCTCGCGCCCGTCATGTACTTGATGTTCGAGATCGTCGCGTTGGTGAGCGTGATGGTGTGGTAGACGTACTCCTCACCCGTCGCGTTCGTCTTGTAGAACTCGAAGCGGACCTCCGGGAGGACCTCGTTGGTGCAGAGGGCCTGGAAGATCTGCGGGGTCGCGGGGCCCCACTCCTTGGTGAAGGTGGTGCTGCCGTGCTGGCGCTTACCAGCGGCCTGGCCGGTGGTGACGTCGCGGGGGGACTTGATCTCGTGGTTGTAGGAGAGGCCCTCCATCCACTGGTCCTTCCACTTGTCACGGGCGCTCTCGCCCTTGAACTGGCCCTGCTTCTTGCCCTTGACCTTGACACGGAAAGTATACGCCATGGGAAACCTCCAGAGATGCTTGGATCAGTGATCCCGCTCGGCATCGAGCGAGACGTGGACGGATGCTTGCGTCGCTCCTGCGACGAAGACACGGGGTCCTGCCATCAGGACCGTTCACACTACGCTGCCCCTCCTCCTCCGCCGTGGGGGTGGCTCCCACGAGGGTCAGAAAACCGAGGCGGCGCAGACTGGTCCAACAAGGGAGGTCGCGTCGCCGGAACTCGCGTGGATGGATTGGCTACCACCAGGACTTCCGAACGTAAGTCTACAGAGGCGGCCTCCCGTTACAAGCCCCCACACACGCACCCGAAAAAAAGTCGCAAACCTCCAAATTTGCAGAGAAATCGGCCGAAATCGCGCTTCGGTCGAGCTCGGGACGGCGGCCGATCGACCCCCCTCCGTTCGTCGTTTGTTGGTCCCGGGGCCTCGTTGTCGTAGAGAGTGTCCCGCAAGGAACCTGATCGATGCGCAAACTCCTTCTCGCGGGTGTAGCGGTGGCGACGTTCGGTGTGGCGGGCAGCGCGAGCGCCCAGACTGCTCCTCCCCCCAGTCGCGATGCCACGTGGGGTGGAGTGACCGACGCGACCCTCGTGGCGGCCGTCTCGGCGGGCCTGCTCATGCCGCGCATCTTCTACCCGGGCTCCGAGGTCACCACGGGCTGGCACGCCCGCTGGCACTACTCGGTGCTCGCGCCGATGATGACCTACTCCACGTTCGCGTTCGTGAACGAGAACTTCCTCAAGGCGAAGATCAAGGGGCCGCGCCCCGGATGTGACGACACCAACCAGGGCGGCCCCGGCTGCACCGACTTCGGCTCGCCGTCCACCCACGCCTTCGGCGCCGGCGCCACGCTCGGCCACGGGCTCGCGGTGTTCCTGATCGACACCACCAAGTGGAGCGACGGCCAGGTCAGTGGACTCGGCCTCTTCGGCCACGTCGGCATCCCGCTCATCCTCGGCGGCATCACCGTCGTGGGCCGCAGCGCGGGCAACTACGAGAACGCGGGGCAACTCGCGGCGGGCGCCACCCTCGGCCTCGGCATCGGCTTCCTCACCGGCATGCTGTACTCCACCATGGCGCGCCCGGAGTGCGGCTACTCGGGGTCGATGATCTGCTGGTGAGCCTCGCGGCGTGATCGCCCCCGTCGGCGGGGCGTGATATCCCGGACGGGTGAGCGAAGAGGAAAAGAAGGGCGGACTCGGCGGGTTCTCGATTGGCTTCGGCGGGCCCGCGGCGAAGCCGGCCGCGCGTGACGCGGCGTCGCAGGCGGAAGAACGGCCGGTGGACGGCCCGCTCGAGGTGGATCTCGAGGACAAGGGAACGTTCCGGGTCGTGTTCCTCGCGCCCCTCACGCCGTCGCGCGACGTCTCGCTCGGCGCGCCCCCCGCCCGGCTGCCGCTCCCCGTCGACAAGTACACCTTCGACGCGCAGCTCAAGGAGCTCTCGCCGGCGTTGGTCGTCGAGGTGGACGACCCGTTCGACCCCGGGGCCGAGAAGCTGCGATTCGATCTGCGACTGACCGACCTGAAGTCGCTGCGACCCGACGGCATGGTCGACGCGGCACCGCCGCTGCGCGCGCTGGTCGAGGCCCGCAAGACCGTGCTGGCCGTCCGCGCGCGCACCCTCGCCCCCGCCGACGTGGACTTCGACGCATTCCGCGACGCCGC
>CAZUZY010000122.1:0-19878 GCA_964624885.1 uncultured Polyangiales bacterium
CTTCGCCGACGCCGACCGCCCGCGGGAGGCCGTCCGAGAGCTGCTTCTTCGGGTCGTGGCAGGTGACGCACGCGACCGTGTTCGTCCGCGAGAGGCCGACGTCCGTGAAGAGCGCGCGACCGAACGCGGCGGCCGCCGGGTCGTCGGCGACGGCGTTGGTGGGGTCGGGCGGCGGGGCGCCGGGCGGCGCGATCTGCCGGATCAGGTCCCATTGATCGCGCGTGAAGAGCCCGTCGATGCGCGCGATCTTCGACGCTGGAGGCGGAGGAGCGCCGTCGAGCGTGGCCAGGTGCGACGCCAGCTGGTGGTGGAGCGTGTCGGGGTCGGGGTTGCTCATCCAGCCCCGCACGGTCATCGTGCGCGCGTCGACGATCACGTAGAGCGGCAGCGGCGCGCCCGAGGGGGGGAACAGGCCGCGCAGCGCGAGGTCGGGGTCGAGCGCGGTGGCGACCTGGTCCGGCACGTCGACCCACGCTCGCCACGCCGAGAGCGCGTCGGCGCCACCGGGGTCGTTCTCCGCGTCGCTCGTCACCACGTCGAGCACGCGGATGCGCGGCGAGAAGAGGAGCTCGCGGGTGTGCTGGCCGTGCCAGCGACTCGTGCCGCACCACCCACCCCCGACCAGCCGGATCACCAGCAGCTGCGCGGTGGGCGCGCACGGCACGTGGTGGTCGTACAGCCGCACCGAGCTCCCGCCGCTGCCGCGCAGGGCCACGTCGGGCAGGACGCTGCCGACGTTCGCGTCGAGGTGGTAGGGGCCCGTCGGTGCGGTCTCGGGGCACGTGGTGGCGTCGATCGCCGGCGGGTCGGGCGCGCAGCCGAGGCACGCCGCGACGAGGGCGACGAGCCCGCCGATCCGCGTCGCGCCCCGCCGCACTCAGATTCCCTTGGTGTCGATGGTGAGCTTCCAGACCGAGGCGCCGATCGCGTAGGCGGTCGTGCGATCGAGGAAGCGGAAGCGGTTGACGGGGCCGGTGAGGTCGGGGGTCACCTCCCAGGTGAGGCCGCCGTCGAACGTGCGGTAGTTCGGCTTCTTCGGGTCCTCGGACGAGATCCAGCCGATCTTGTCGGTGAGGAAGCCGATTCCGATGGCGGGGTAGGCGGCCTTGGGGCTGCCGTCGGTGGGGAGCGGCAGCTCGACCCAGGTCTTGCCGCCGTCGGTCGTCTTGCCGAACGTGGGCGGGCCGGAGCCCGAGTCCTCGACCGACACGTAGCCGACGTCCTTGGTCGGGAACGAGAGCTTCCAGCACAGGCCGTTCGGCACCTTGGACGCGAACACCGTGTCGAACGTCTTCCCCCCGTCGGCGGTGTGCTTGATCGTGCAGACGGCCGGGGTGCCGGCGTTCTGGCCCGCGAGGATGCCCTCGGTCGGCGAGGTGAACCGCGCGTCGATCAGCATGCTGAACTCGGCGCTCAGATCGACCGACACCCAGGTCGCGCCGCCGTCGGCCGAGGTGAGCAGGTTGGCCGGGCCGTTCGCGCGGCCGACGGCGAAGAGGTGCTTGTCGTCGAGCGCGGTGAGGTTGCAGATGCCGGGCATCTCCGCGCCGGTGATGGTCGTGACCGCGGCCCAGGTGTCGCCGCCGTCCTTGGTCTCGTAGAGGGCGTTCTTGTCGTCGATGGAGGGCGTGAGGCCCGCGCCGAGGTTGCCGGCGAAGCCGTGCTTGTCGTCGACGAACAGCACCGAGCGGAAGTACGTGCCGGTGTGGGTGAACACGTTCTTCCAGGTCGCGCCGCCGTCCTCGGTCCGGTAGATGGCCGAACCGGGGCCGCTCGCGGTGAACCCGCGCAGGAGCGACGTGAAGAACACGTCGTCTTGCTTGGCGCCACCGCTCACCGAGGGGCCCTTGGTGAGCTTGGTCCACGCGGCGGCGCGCACCGCGTTCTCGTAGGCGAGGGCCGGGTCGACGGTGTCGGCCGGCGCGTCCACCGCGACCTCGGCGCCGGTGTCCTCGGCGGGGGTCGCGGCCGGCGTGCTGTTGCCGCAGCCGGTGGCCGAGAACAGGAACAGGAAAGGGAGTGCGACGTGGCGGTGCATGGCGCACACTACGCCACGCGCGATGGCGGCCGGCACGTTAAACAAGATGAAACCGGCGCGTGTCACGGCTCCGATCGAGCTCGTTCCGCGGGATCGTCCGCATCGGGGCAACCACCGGCCGAGCCTCGCCGCGCTGGTCGGGCGGGAGGAGATCCTGGGGCAGATCGACGCCGCGTTGGCCGGTGGTGCGCGGCTCTTGACCGTGGTCGGGCCGCCGGGCATCGGGAAGACGCGGGTGGCCTCGGCGTGCCTCGATCGCCACGGGGCCCACTACGCGCGCAAGGGCGGCGCGTTCTTCTGCGACCTCTCCCAGGCCCGGACCGAGCTCGATCTCCTGTTCGCCGTGGCGTCCATCGTCGGCGACCGATCGGATCTGCACCTGCCCCACGCCGAGCTCGCCGCGCGGCTCGCCGAGCTGCTCGGTCAGTCGGGGCCGGCGCTGCTCGTGCTCGACAACTTCGAGCAACTGGTGGCGGCGGCGGGGGTGGTGCCAGCGCTGTGCCGGGCGGCGCCGCAGCTCCGCGTGCTGGTCACCTCCCGCGAGCGGCTGCTGGTCGAGGGCGAGATCGTGATCGAGCTCCCGCCGCTCGAGTGCCCGCAGGACGTCACCGAGACCAGCGCGGTCACCTTGTTCCTCACGCGGGTGCGCGAGGCGGGCGGCGTGGTCGAGGATCGCGCCGCGGTGGCCGAGATCGTGCGGCGCCTCGAGGGGATCCCGCTCGCGATCGAGCTCGCGGCCGCGCGCATGCGGGTGCTGTCGGCGAGCGAGCTGGCGCGTCGCCTCACCGAGGGGCACGGCGTGCTCGCGCAGGTGCGGCGCCGCGTCGCGGGGCACCAAGCGACGCTCGACGGCACGCTCGAGTGGTCGTGGAACCTGCTGACCGAGGCCGAGCAGGCTGCGCTCGCCGCGTGCTCGGTGTTCGCCGGGCCGTTCTCGGTCGCCTACGCGGAGCGCGTGCTGGGGGAGGGCGCGGTCGATCTGCTCGGGGCGCTGCGGGACAAGTCGCTGATCCACGCCGTGGAGGGCGGGCGTCTCGGCCTGTACGTGCGCATCCGCGAGTTCGCCGCCGACAAGCTCGACCCCGAGAGTGAGCGCGCCGCGCGCCTCGCGCACGCCAAGGTCTACGCCGAGGCGGCGCGGCGATTCACGGTCGCGAGGAGCTTGCAGGACGACACCCCCGGCGACATCCCCTACGCGGCGCTGCGGGGGGAGAAGGAGAACCTCGTCTCGGCGCTCGCGTTCACCCGCGCGCTCCCCGCGCCCCGCCTGCAGGCCGAGCTCGCGGGCGCCCTCGCGCTCCTGCTGGCCCTGCCTGGCGAGCAGTGCGCGGCCGAGCTCGACGCGGCCCTCGCGGCGCTGCCTCTCGGCGACGTCGAGACCAGGGCCCACGCGCTGCTCGCGCGGCAAGGGGTCCACAACTCGCTCGGACACTACGCCGCGTGCCAGGCCGATCTCGAGCTCCTGCGCGCGATGGACGTGGCGCCGGGGCTCCGCGTGCTCGCCCTCGTGTTCCAGGGGATCCAGCTCCGCTACCAGGGGTACCCCCGGCGCGCCTGGGCGTCGCACGCCGAAGCCGAGCGAGAGCTCGCCACGCTGGCCTTGCCCCGTCTGCGGGCGATGAACGACGCGTGCATGGGGCGCCTGCAGTGTGACTTCGGTGAGGTGGCCCAGGCCCGGGCGCTGAACGAGCGCGCCTACGGCGCCTGCGAGGCGGTGGGTGACCTCTGGCTCGGCGGCCTCGCGCTCGCCAACCTCGCGCAGCTCGAGCAGGAGCGGCAGTCGTTCGATCGCGCGCGGTCGCTGCTCGAGCAAGCCCTCGCGCGCCTGCGCGACGCCGGCGAGATGCACTACGAGGCGATCTACGCCAGCGTCTGCGGCGACCTGCTGTTCGAGCTCGGGGAGCTCGACGACGCGCGGCGCTGGTATGCGCACGGCGCGCGGTTCCTCGGGCGGTTCCTCACCCATCGTCAGACGGCGATCCTGCACGCAGCGGCCGCGACGCTCGAGGCGCGGGCGGGAGACGACGGCGCCGCGCAGCGACACCTCTCGATCGCGCGGGCCGGCGCCGCGCAGGTGGAGAACCCCGTGGTCCACCTGGTCGTCGAGCTGCATGGCCTCGGGGTCGAGGTGGCTCGGGCCGGGGCCCGCGAGCGGGGCGCGCTGATCGAACGAGCGGTGACGCGGCTCGAGGAGTTGCGAGGGTCGACGCCGGCAGCGGAGGTCGCCGCGGCCAGCCTCGACGTGCGCTTCGCGATGCGCATGCTGGCGCGCGGCCTGGAGGGGGCGCCGAGCGGCGCGGTCACGCTGCGGGTCGCGCGGGGAGGGCTGTGGTTCGCCGTCGCGGACGCCGAGCGCGTCGACCTCGGGCGCCGCGGAGCCCTGCGACGACTGCTCGTCGCCCTGTGCGAGCGACACGCGACCCACCCGGACGTCGGCGCGCCGGTCGACACCCTGGTCGCGATCGGGTGGCCCGGGGAGCGGGTGCTGGTCGAGGCGGCGGCGACGCGGGTGCGGGTCGCCATCGCCACGTTGCGGCGCCACGGACTGCGCCAGGTGCTGCTCACCCGCGACGACGGCTACCTCATCGACCCGGCGGTGCGCCTCGAGTGGGGCTAGCGGCCCCCGGCCCGGCGAATCGTGCCCCCACCGAACTTGTCCTCGATGGCGTCCAGCACGGCGCCGAGCTTCTCGGGACGCTGCCCGAACAGCTCGAGCTGGGTGCGTCCGGCGGGCTCGAGGTCGGTCGCCGAGACCCCGACCAGCCGCGTGCGGACGCGCTCGAGCGGGATCCTCGACAGGAGCTCCAGGGCGAGGGCGTGGATCTCGCGCGCCTCGACGAGCGGCGCGTCGGCGACCGCGCGGCGGGTGACGATGGTGTGGTCGGCGTACTTGACCTTGACCACCAGCGCCCGCGCGGCGAGGCCATCGGCGCGGAGCCGCCGCGCGACCTCCTCGCAGTGGCGCAGGATGGGCTCGTGCAGGGCGCGGGGGCCGATCCTGTCGCGGTCGAAGGTGGACTCGCTGCCGATGGACTTGGCGGCGCGACCAGGCTCGACCGGGCGTCCGTCGTCGCCGTGGGCCAGGCGGACCACGTGGTTCGCGCCGCGAGGGCCGAGCACCCGCGACAGCTTGGCGAGCGGCGCCTCCTGGAGATCGGAGATGGTGAAATAGCCGTGCCGGCGCAGCAGATCCGCGGTCTTGGGGCCCACGCCGAAGATGCGCTCGATGGGGAGCGGCCCGAGGAAGAAGCGCTCGTCGCCAGGGAAGCACACCACGAGGCCGTCGGGTTTGCGGAGGTCGCTGGCGACCTTCGCGACGAACTTGCACGAGGCGACGCCCACGCTCGACGTGAGACCACCGGTCTCCTCGCGGATGCGGGCCTTGAGGAGCCGCGCGATGGCCTCGCCGCTGCCGCCGAACAGGCCGAGGCTCGCGGTCACGTCGAGGAACGCCTCGTCGAGCGAGAGACCCTCCACGAGCGGTGTGATGCGGCGCATCTCGGCGAACACCTGCGCCGAGGCCTCGGCGTAGGCCTTCATCCGCGGCGGCACGACGATGGCGTGCGGCGCACGGCGCACGGCCTCGATCATCGGCATCGCGGAGCGCACGCCGAACGCCCGCGCCTCGTAGGTGCAGGTCAGGACCACGCCGCGCGTGGGGTGCCCGCCGACGATGACCGCCTGACCGCGCAGCTCGGGTTGGTCCCGCACCTCGACCGACGCGTAGAAGGCGTCCATGTCGAGGTGGAGGATGGTCCGGGCCACCCCTCCAGGGTAGCGGTTGCCGGAGACCGTCTCACGATCTAGAATTCGACCATGAGTCAGAAAACAGAGCTGGAGTCCGTTGCGGAGGGGCTCTGGACGGTCAAGGTGCCGTTCCGCATGTTCGGGCTCGCGCTCCAGGGGCGTACCCACGTGGTGCAGCTGCCGGACGGGGGCGTGCTCGTGCACACGCCGTCCCGGCTGCCCGACGCCACCTGGGAAGAGATCGCCCGCCTCGGGCCGGTGCGCGCGCTCGTGGCGCCGAACAAGATGCACCACCTCGCCTTCGGCGACGCCGTCGCGCGGTTCCCTGACGCGCGCAAGCTCGCAGCGCCGGGGCTCGCTGCGAAGCGCCCGGACCTCTCGTTCGACGGCGTGCTCGGCGACGAGGCCGATCCGGTCTTCGCGGGTACGCTCGTGCCGCTGTGGGTGCCGGGGATGCCGATGCTCGAGGAGGTGGCCTTCGTGCACCCGGCCACGCGCACGCTGCTGCTGGTGGACCTCCTGTTCCACTTCCCGACCGCGGCGGGGCTCACGCGGCTCTACCTGCAGCTCAGCGGCGCCCTCGGCAAGCCGGCGCAGACCGCGATCCTGCGCCGGGCCGTGAAGGACCGTGCGCGCACCCGCGCCGCGCTCGACCGGCTCCTCGACCTCGACTTCGACCGGGTGCTGCTCGCGCACGACACCCCGTTGGAGACCGGCGGAAAGGAGGCCCTCCGCGATGCGTCCGCGTGGCTCACGGTCTGAGGCGGTCGACGCGCGGACCGCGTTGCGGCTCGCGCGCAAGGAGAAGCGGCAGGAGGGTCGACGCGAGGGCATCCTCGACGCGGCCCGCCGAGTCCTCGCGGCGAACGGCCTCGAGGGGCTCACGCTCGGCGCGGTGGCGAGCGAGGCCGACCTGAGCAAGCCCGCGCTGCACTACTACTTCCCGACCCGCGAGGACCTGGTCGGTGCGCTGACGGCCGACTACCTCGCGCGCGAGGCCGACGCGGTGATCGCGGCGGTGCACGCCGCCAAGACCGACCGCGGCGCGGCCGAGGCTGCGCTCCGCGCCAAGGTCGCCTTCGCGGCGGCCGATCTGCAGGGCTTTCGCGTGGCCTACGTGCTCCCGCTGGTGGTGACGCTGCCCCGCGAGCTCACCGTCGCGCGGGTGTATCCGCCCGGCATCCGCACGATGGACGCCCTCAGCGAGCGCCTCGCGCGCATCGAGCTCGCGGAGGGGCTCTCGCCGCGCAAGCTCGCGAACCTGTGCTTCTGCCTCGCGCAGGGCGTGCTCTCGCTGGTCTCGGGCCTCGCCGCGATCGGTGGCGCCACCAAGTTCCCCCTCGACGAGCTGACCGACGAGGCCTGCGCGCTGCTCGCGAGCGCGATGAAGGCGCCCCGGAGAGCGCGCGGCTAGTCAAGCGTCGAAGGCGAAGCCGATGTGCAGCTGGAGGGTCAGCATCGTGCCCCGCACGGCACGCTGCTCGGTCTTGGACGCAGGGACGCCCATGAGGTCCCAGCACCCGAGGAGCCCACAGTGGCGCGGGACCTCGAGGCGGATCTCTGCGCGCGTGTCGTGCTCGACCAGGAAGGCGCCACCGAGGTTGAACGCGCCGAACCGGACCGAGGCGCCGCCACGGATGCCCACCATCGGCGAGGTGACCACGTCGAAGTAGCGGGTGCCCCCGACGATCCCGAGGACGTCGAGGTAGGCGCGGCGCCCGAGGGGGAGCGAGAGCCCGAGCATGCCGCCACCCGCGGCGCGCTCCGAACCACCGCGGTAGGCGACGCCGACCCCGAGCCAGCGATGGCGGACGAGGAGGTCGACCCCCAAGGCGACCTGCTCCACGCCGGCCCCACTTTCGGGTCCGAGCGTCGCGCGGACGCGGAGATCGGTGTCGGCGCGGCCTTCGAGGGCGGGAGCGAGCGCGGTCGCAGAGAGCAGCGTGGCGAGCACGAGGGCGGACATGCCGTGGCCAGAGCAGGCCGCGTGCCACCGGATTTTCTACCGGGCCGTCGAGGGTGGGCTCGTGCAACGCGCTGCACAGTCGGGCAGCGAACTAGCCAGTCCGCGGGCGCTCCTCGATCGACACGAGCCCGTGCCTCCGCCACCCGACCCGGGCGAGCCAGGTGCGTGGTGGGTGCACCGGCGCATCGCTCGCCGCGACCCCGACCCCCTCGCGGAAGCCATCGAACCACGGGGCCGAGGAGCAGGGGTCGAGCCGCGCCGCCGTGCGCTGGTGCTTCTTGAAGTTGTGCAGCACATAGGCGAGGGCGAACCGCACCTCCCGCGGCGTGCGCAGCGCGCGCGCGTGGAAGCGGTCGTCGAACACCCGCCCCCGCCGCCCGAGTGCCCGGTTGATCGCGCGTGCGAGCCGCACGGCGAGTCCCTGCGCCCCCGCCCGCAGCGCGGCCGAGTCGCGCGCCTCGACGAGGAGGTGCAGGTGGTTGTCCTGCACGGAGAAGTGGACGACCCGGAACGCGGTGACGGCCGCGCGCTGGCCCGCGAGCGCCGCCACGATCGCCGGGAAGACCTCGGCGCCACGGAGCGAGCCCAGGCCGGCCATGCAACGCCAGGTGAGGTGCTCGGGGTACGAGGCGTGGTGGGCGGGGCGACGACGGTGGGGCACGAGTGGCCGCGACGCCACGCGCTTGCGGCCGGCGCCCGCGCGCTTGCCGCCCCACCCTCGGGTGCGAGGCAGCTCCAGCTGGACCGGACGGCGTGACATCTTGATTGAGCATAGTAAGACGCGCATGGCTACTGTCAACCGCGCGCGCGCACATGGACGCATGGGCTTCGTCCAAGCTCTGCGCGAGCGAGAGGGGCTCGCAAAGCGCAACGCCGTCTGCGTATCCTGCGACCGTGGAAGACGAGCTCCGACGCGAACTCGAGATCTGCCAGCGGGCTCTCGACGCGGGAGATTCCGCGCACGCCGCCGCCCATCTCTCCACCGCGTTCGCGCTGGCACCGTTCGACGAGCGGGTGCACGCCGCGTTCGAGTCGGTCGCGCAGCAGGCGAGCATCCTCGAGCTCCTCCCCGAGGACTCCTTCCTCGGCACGCATGTCGTACGCGCGCACGCGCTCCATCGAGCAGGACGCCTCGACGAGGCCGTCGTGAGCCTCGCGCCGGTCGCCGAACAGATGCCGGCCCTGCGCTTCGAGCTCGTTCTCACTGGCTGGTTGGTCGCCGCGAGGGCGCGCGGCGTCACGCTCGGCGAAGCCGGGTCGGGTTGGATCGCGCGGCTGCTGTCGGCGGTCGAGGTCAGCACGGTGGGCTTCCATCGACTACGCCAAGGCGAGCGCGCGCTGCTTGCCGGGTACGGCGAGCTCGCAGAGGCGGCCGCCGCGTCTGTCACCGACGACGTCGCCGTGTCCATGGTGGCGGGGATGCTGCGTCGGATGGGGCGTTGCGACGAAGCGCTGGATGCGGTCGGCGAGCGACGCCATGAGCTGTGCTCGATCCAGAAGGGTCTCGCGCTCCGGACCAAGGGCGAGGGCGCGCAAGCGGCGGAGGCGTTCGCAGCCGCCGCGGCGGCGTTCGCGCCCGACGACCGGAGCTGCACGATCGAACAGGCGCGCAGTTGGTTCGTCGCCGGAGACTTCGACAAGGCCAGCGCCCTCCTGCAACCCCTTCTCCCCTCGGAGGACCCGGAGACCGCCCAGCTCGCCGAGGCCTGCGCGCGAAGTACGGGGGGCAACGATCGCGTTGCAGTCCTCGACGCATTCTGTCGCGCGGCCCGCCAACCAGACCTCGAGACCCCGAGGGACGCGACCGCCAATGCGTTCAGGAAGAGCCCAACGCAACCGAAGCCGGGCGGAGGCGGGAGCCTGGCGGTCGCCGGCTGGGAGTCGCCCTCCAACCGATTGCTCGCCGCGCTCTACCTGGCGAGCACGAGCGACGTGACCAAGGTCGACTACACGCTCGCACAATGCGAGCTCCCGTTCGACCCGGCTTCCTCACGACGGGGATCGACGCTGTTGTGGGTCGTGCGGGATGGTGTTCTCGTGCAGGGAGTCCCGGAACCGCCTGTCGAGCTGCGGCGCGCGATCGCGGCCGTTGCCAGAGAAGGTGGCGCGTTCGACGACCTGTGGGACGAGGCAGCGCAGCTCGCCTCCACCCTGGAACTCCGCCGGGCGCCTGAGATCGCCGCGGCGATGGTCCATCCGCCCACCGATCCCGACTGGTTGCTCACGCTGCCCGATGGCCTGTTCCGGTACCAGGTTGCGTGCGCGTGCGTCCTCGCGGCGTTGCCCGAGGGCTGGGAGACGACGAGACCTGTCTTCGAGTCGCTCGTCTTCGGCCCGATCGACTGGTCCTCGAGCGCTGCGATCATCGCGCTCGGTCAGCTCGCGCAGCGCGACTCGCGAGCCGCGCGTGACGCACTGGCGCTCCTCTCGGAGGTGGTGCCGGATCTCCTCCCGCACAGCTGCGAGCCGCGCTTCTTCCCTTTGAGCCACGCGCTGCATTCGTTGCCTTGCGTGCCCAGGTCGCTGACCGAGACCTTGGCTGGCTGGTATCGCAAGCACTTCGGTGAACCAGAGGAGACGCAGGAGAAGCCCGTCGATCCGCGTCCCTCGCGCTCCCCTTGGATCTGGCTTCCGGTGGTCCTGCTGGCGCTCCTCGGCGCCGTGGTACTCGGCAGAGCGATGCTGCGATGAGCCTCAGCGGCGGTGCTTGCGGGGGCGTTCGACAGGGGTCGCCGAAGCCGCCGACACCTGCCACCGCGCGTCGGCGGCGCCGAAGAACGCGGCGATCTTCGGCCACACGCCGCGCGACGCCGCGCGCGAGACCATCGCGCCGACGTGGCCGCCGTTCACGTGGATCGAGACGCGCTCCTCGACGGGACACCCGACGAGATCCAGCAGCACGCGCGCGCTCTCGGCCGGCACGATGTTGTCGTGCTCAAAGGTGACCGCGGCGGTCGGCACGCGGATCGCGCCGAGCTGCGCCGGGCGACCGGAGAGGGCGAACGTGCCCTGGATCAGGCGGTCCTCGCGGTAGAGCTCCTGGATGTAGCGGGCGTACGCCTCGCCGGGGAACCCGACCGGGTCGTTGCCCCAGGTCTCGAGGGCGAGGAAGCCGTCGAGGTACTCGTCGTCCCACGCGCGGTCGAGCAGGTGCACCGCCTTCGAGAGCGGCAGCGTCGGGCGCAGCAGCTGGAACGACGACTGCAGGAGCTGCCACGGCACGTTGCCGAGCGAGTCCACCAGCACGCGCAGGTCGAGCGTGGGCGTGCGGGCCCAGGCCGAGAGCAGACCCTCGTCGGCGAAGCGGACGGGCGCGGCGACGGCGCACACCGAGGCCACGCGCGCGGGACGCACCGCGGCGTGGATGGCCACCATGAGGCCGCCCATGCAGTAGCCGAGCACGTGGGCGCGCTCGGCGCCCGAGGTCTTGCACACCGCGGCGAGGGCGCGGCCGATCATCCCGTCGACGATGTCGTCGAAGGTGACGTAGCGGTCCTCGTCGCCGGGGGTTCCCCAGTCGATGCAGTAGACGTCGTGCCCGAGGCCCACCAGGTACTCGACGAAGCTCTTGCCGGGCATCAGGTCGAGCACGTAATGGCGGTTGATCAGCGAGGGCACGAGCAGGATCGGCGCGCCCGGCGCGAGGCCGGCGGGCCGCGGCCGGTAGCGGAGCAGGCGCGCCTTGTTGTCGCGGTGCACCACGTCGGCCGGGGTGACGCCGACCTGCGGCCGCGGCCGCTGCGCGAGGCCGAACAGGTTCTGCCAGCGCTTGGTCTCTTTCTGGGGGTCGGACATGGGGGTTCCCGATCAGCGGTAGAGCGCCTCGAAATCCTCGCGGAAGGCCTCGTAGATCTTCTTGCGGCGCACCTTCAGGGTGGGCGTGAGCAGGCCCTCGTCGACGGTGAGCGGGCGCGAGAACACGTTGAAGCGCTTGATCGATTCGTAGCTCGCGAGCTCGGCGTTCACGCGGTCGATGCGCTGCTGGACGAGGGTCTCGCGGGCGGCCTTGCGGGCCTCGGGCGCCACCTCGGCGAGGTGGGCGGCCACGGTCTCCTCGTTGAGCCACACGCCGGCGACCAGGTACTTGTGGCCGTCGCCGTAGACGACGACGTGGGCGACGAACGGGTCGTCGGCGAAGCGCAGCTCGATGTTCGCGGGGGGCACGTTCTTGCCGCCGGCGGTCACGAGGATGTCCTTCTTGCGGTCGATGATCTGCAGGAAGCCGTCGTCGGTGAACCGGCCCACGTCGCCGGTCTGGAACCAGCCGTCGGCGGTGAAGCACTGCGCCGTGGCGGCCGGGTCCTTGTGGTAGCCACCGAACACGCTCGGGCCGCGCGCGAGGATCTCGCCGTCCTCGGCGAGGCGCACCTCGACCGAGGGCAGGGGCTTGCCGACCGCGTCGAAGCGGAAGGCGTCGGGGCGGTTGAGGGTGAGGGTGGGGGAGGTCTCGGTGAGGCCATAGCCCTCGATGATCAGGGTACCGGCGCCGTGGAACGCCTCCTTCACCTCGCGCTTGAGGCCCGCGCCGCCCGAGAGGCAGAACTCGAGGGCCCCACCGGTGACCGCGGCGAGGCGCGCCTTGCGCTGGCTCGGGTCGGGCTCCGAGATCGCGGCCTGCGCGAGCTTCTCCCACACCGAGGGGACGCTCATGAAGACATGGGGCTTCACGACCGGGAGCAGGTCCATCACGTGCTTCGGGTCGACGAGGTAGCTGACCCACCCGAGGGTGTTGCCGAGGCAGGCCTCGCCGAAGCCGAAGATGTGGCTCATGGGGAGCCACAGGAGGTCGACCGCGCCCTCGCGGAGGAGGGCGGCGTTGCACACGAGCCAGTCGCGCCCGTTGACGGCGACGTTCTTGTGCGAGAGCGGCACGCCCTTCGGGTTGCCGGTGGTGCCGCTCGTGTAGAGCATCACCGCGATCTGCTCGAGGGAGACTGCGTTCATGGTGCGCTCGAACGCCTGCGGGTCCTCGCTGTCGCGGGCCTCGCCGATGGCGAGCACGCGCGAGAACGGGTGGATGCGCGGTTCGATCTCGGAATAGCTCGGGAGCGCCACGCCCTTCTGCAGCAGCGAGGCGTGCACGCGGGCGGCGTCGAGCGAGTCGTCGAGGAGCACGATGCGCTCGAGGGCGGGGAGCGCGGAGAGCTGCGTGAGCACGCGGCCGAGGAGGGCCGCCGAGTCGACGAACACCACCTTGGCGTCGCAGTGGCCGAGCACGTAGGCCGCCTGCTCGGCGGTGCTGGACCCGTAGATCGGCACCATCGCGCCGCCCGCCGCCTGGATGGCCAGCGCGGAGGCGATCCACTCCACGCGGTTCTGCGCGAAGATCGCGGCGCGGTCGCCGTGGGTGAGGCCGTGGGCGCTCAGGTAGAGGGCGACCTTGCGGATGATCTTCGCGAAGGCGCCCCAGGTGACGGCGCGCCAGTCGTCGCCCTCCTGGATCATGAAGCGCACGCGCGTGCGGCGCTCGGGGAGCGAGTCGAAGACGGCGCGGGGCGCGATGCGGGGCTCGAGGTACGGGGTCACGTCCATGGGAGGCTCCTACTGCACTGCAACAAAGGGGGAGGCGCGGCTCACTGCGCGTCGAGGCGCTGCTCGAGCTCGAGCAGGCGGCTCTGGATCTGGTTCAAGAGGTGGAGCGTGCGCTCCTGGTCGCGCTTGCTCGGCAGGCCGAGCTCGGCCCAGAGGCGGGCCTTGGCGTCGTCGCTCGCCGCGCGGAGGCGCAGCACCGTGGTGAGGAGGAGCCCCGAGCCGGAGAGCACGAGCGGGCTCTTGAGCCAAACCTCGAGGAGCCGCGCGGTGCGGTCCTCCCAGCTGTCGAAGCCCTTCTTCCAGAGGTCCCAGGCCATCTGCATCGCTCCTATTGCCCGAGGCGCCGCAGCTCCGCGGCGACGGTGAAATCGACGGTGGGGTCGTTGTCCTTGCCGGTCGCGCGCGCGACCTCGCCGAAGCACTCCATGAACCAGGAGACCTGGTGCCGCGACAGGGCGGCGACCGCCGCGGGGCTCACCGTGACCTTGGTGCGGACGCGGTGCGCCTGCTCGAAGGTGAAGTCGGTGAGCACGAGGCGACCGACGCCGTCGTCCTCGACCTCGTAGGTGTCCTTGCCCGCGTAGGGGAGCCCGCGGATGGTGCCGCCGGCGACGTTGCCCACCGAGACCCACTTGGCGCCGGGCGCGAGCGGGAAGGCGAGGATCTTGATCGGCGCGTCGTAGACGACGAGGGTCTTGCCCTCGGCCGGAGCCTCGGTCTTGCTGGCGATGCCGAGCAGGTAGAGGCCGGTGTCGTCGCGGCGGTAGACGCCGTCGAGGGTCTGCGCGGCGTCGATCGAAGACACGAACGAGCCGGTGGAGAACGAGAGCGCGTACCACTTGCCGGCGACCCCGTTGGCCGCGAGCTTCAGCGCCTGGTCGTCGGCGTAGTCGGTGCCGAAGTCCCACACCCGCTTGCCGGCCTTGTCGACCTTGCCGACGAGGTCGACCGTGCGGTCCTTGCCGACGGGGTTGATGAGGTAGCCGACCGGCGTGTCGAGCACGGTGGGCAGCTCGCGGGAGTGGATCGTGCCGTCGAGGTCGGGGACGCACGAGAGCGTGCCGGCGTCGCCGCCGACGTACGCGTCTCGACCGGCGAGGGTCGCGTTGTCGCCACAACCGACGAGGAAGGCGAACGAGCAGAGGGGGAGGAGGGCGCGCATCTTCGTTCCTCAGAAAGCGTAGACGAGGCGGACCCGGACGAGCTGGGCGGGCTTGGCGGAGAGCTTCTGCGCGGGGTTGTCGAACCCGGACAGCGGGAACAGGACGGCGTACTCGAGCGCGGCGCCGAAGCCGTCGCGAGACTCGTACGAGAGGGTGGGGTCGATCTCGACGCCGAGAGGGCGCTTGCCACCAGGGGTGGACGCGGGCTCGTTGGCGAACGAGACGATGCCCGCGGTGCCGAAGCGGAGCGTGGCGGTCGAGGCGCGATACAGGTCGACGCGCACGTGGGGCCGGAGATACACGGCGTCGGTGACGGTGCCGATGATCTCGCGGAACAGGATGCGGTCGATGCGGTAGTCGGGGTGGAAGCGGAAGTTGTCCACACGACGGTCGCGCGCGAGGTCGGCCTGGGCGCCGTCGAGGTCACCGGGGCGGGGCGCGGCCGCACCGGCCGTCGGATAGGCGCCGAAGCCCGGGGCCGGGTCGCCGCTCGCGTAGCCGAGGTCGAGGCCGGCCGAAGCGCTCTCGGGGCCGAAGTCGCTCTCGAGCGCGGCGCCGATCTGCCGGCCCTGCACCGGGCGGTTCGCGGTGACGCCGGGCACCAGCGAGGGCTGGTCGACGGTGGTGGTGATCACCGCGGCCTCGAGCTCGATGCGGACCATCGGCGAGATGAAGCGCAGCCAGGCGTCGAAGGCGGTGGCGGTGAACCCGCGCGAGGTGATCGGCGAGCCCACGGGGCCGACGCCGCTGGCGAGGGGGAGCCACTCGTAGGGCGCGTCGGAGGCCTGCCAGCGGTGGGCGACGGTGGCGCCGTAGTCGAAGGTGGCCTTGCCCGCCTTGGTGCGGCGCACAATGGCCGACGGGTCGTGCCAGCGCAGCATGGCGAAGGTGAACGAGTGCACCTGGGTGGCCGGCGCGATGCCCACGCGGCGCACGCCGTCCTTCCGCCACGCCGTGGGGCCGACCCAGCTCATGTCGTAGGCGACGGCCCAGATGTGGCCGGCGAGGGGGGTGATGAACGCGAGGCGATCCTGGGCGTC
The DNA here is from genome assembly GCA_964624885.1 of uncultured Polyangiales bacterium. Classification (GTDB taxonomy): domain Bacteria; phylum Myxococcota_A; class Polyangia; order Polyangiales; family JADJMO01; genus JADJMO01. The sequence goes on from CAZUZY010000122.1 coordinate 15,487, forward strand.
GCCGCTGTCGCAGTCGGCGCAGTCGCCGCCGTTGGCCAGCATGCCGAGCCCGAAGTGCGCGCCCATGCGGCCGGCCGCGAGCACGCCCACCGGGGTGCGAACCTCGCCGTAGGCGCGCTTGACGCGGAAGACGTCGCCGGGCGGAGAGCGCTGGGTGCTGCTCGCGGAGGGGGCGCCGACCGCCGCGCCGCCCATCGCCACGTCGTCGAGCACGTCCACCCGCATCTTCACCGCGACGTTGCCGCCGAGCGAGTAGAACGCGAGGTCGGTGCGCAGGCGCAGATCGCCGCCGTAGAGCGATTGCGCCTTGGGGTCGCCGCTCGGCACCGGGTAGAGCAGCTCGCCCGAGGGTGTGGTGCCGCGGTCGAGGTCGAGGTTGTTCAGCAGCTCGCCACGCACGCGGAACGCGCCGTGCAGCTCGACCTCGGTCTTGTCGCGCGGGTGCAGATCGTCGCCGACGTCGGTGAAGCCGGTGGCGCGCGCGGGGAGCGCGACCAGCACGAGGGCGGCGGCGAGCAGGCGGCGCATGTCAGTGGTCGAGGAAGGAGACGAGGTCGGCGTTCGAGGCCTTGACCGCCTCGAGCATGGGGAAGTGCCCGCACTGCGGGTAGACGACGAGCTTGCTGTTCGGGAGCTCCTTGTGGAGGCGCTCGCCGAACGAGAGCAGGGTGACGGCGTCTTCGCGGCCCCAGAGGAGCAGCGTGGACTGCTGGATCTTCTTGTACTGGTCCTGCCACTTGGCGAACTGCTGGCCGCGGACGGCGGCGAGCGCGGCGGCCACGGTGCCGGGCCGCTCGAGCGCGCGGTCGACCTCCTCGACGAGGTGCTCGGTCATGAACCGCTCCTTGTCATAGAACGCGAACGCCATGCGCTCGTCGGCGCGCTCCTTGTAGTAGAGGCCGAACAGCGCCTCGCCCACGCCGTCGGCGCGCGCCCAGAGGAAGAACGTGGGGAGCTGCTCCTCGTAGACCCAGGCGTCGTAGAGGGCGAGCTTGTTCACCTTCTCGGGCGCGGCGAGGGCGACCTGCAGCGCGACCGAGGAGCCCCACGAGTGCGCGACCACATCCGCCTTCTCGATGCCGCGCGCCTTCATCAGGGCGAGGACGATCCTGGCCTGCGCGGGCGGAGAATAGTCGCCCTCGGGGCGCCCGCTCCAGCCGAACCCCTTGAGGTCGAGCGAGAGCACGCGGTGCTTGCCGACGAGCGCCGGGGTGACCGTGGCCCACGACTCGAGCGCCGAGGCGAACCCGTGCACGAGCACGACCGCCGGGCCCTCGCCCTTGTCCTCGTAGCGGATGCGCACGCCCTCGACCTCGGCGTACTTCGCCCCCTCCGGCGCGCCGGGCAGCGGGCCCGCGTGGAAGGCGAGGCACCCGGTCGACCCGAGGGCGACCGCGATCGCGAGGACCGCCTGCTTCACGGCGCGAGCCTGCGCAGCTCGGAGAACCCGGAGAACTCCTCGGAGAGCTCGTTGGGCTTGGAGACGACGCTCGCCACGGTGCCGAAGCACTCGGTGACGAAGGCGTAGGTGCGGGTGATGGTGGGGACGCCGCCGACCGTGCGCGTGAGGACGATCTTCACGCGCAGCACGTCGAAGGTGGCGAAGGGTGTCGCGAGGCTGCCCTTCTGGTCGACGGCGACGTCGTAGGCCTCGGTGTACAGGCTCGCGAACCCACTCGCCGTGCCGCTCACGTTGCTCGTCGTCTTCCAGCTGGCGCCGAGGGAGAGCGGGAGCTTGATGGTGGGGATGGGGGTCGCGTAGGTGAGCTCGGTCTTGGTGGCCGAGTCGGTCGGCGAGACCACGCCGCGGAGGCTCAGCGCCGCCGCGTCGAGCTGGAAGACGCCGAGGAGATCGCTCGAGCTCGAGAGCGCGGCCGCGTAGGTCGCGCCCGGGAACTTGGCGCTCCACCACTGGCCGCTCGGCGAGAGCGTGTTGACCAGGACGTCCTTGTCGCTCGCGAACTTGCCGGCGAGGTTCCAGGTGCGCGTGCCGCCCGCGCCGGCGGCGCCCGCGGTGTCGAAGGTGTCGCTCGTGGCGACGCGGAACGTGGCCTTGAGCCCGGCGGCGAGGGGGAGCTCGCCCGCGGTGACCACGAAGTCCTTGTTGGGGAGGCAGGTGCCGCTGTCGGCGGGGGGCGCGTCGACGGGGGCCGAGTCCGCGATGCCGGTGTCTTCGGCGTCGGTGGCGACCCCGGTGTCCTTGACGACCGAGGCGCAGGTGCCGTCGGCCTTGCAGACACCCGAGGCGCAGTCCGCCCCGACGTGACAGAGCGCGGCCTCGTTGGTGGCGGAGCAACCGGCGACGAGGCCGAGACCGACCAGGAGCAGGGACCGCATCGCGGAGAGGATACCTTCGCGACGGCCCGAGAGGGCCCCCCGCTTCGTCACCCCTGCCTGCCCGATCCTCCGTCGCGCCTTCGACTCCATGGCCACTCCTTCGCGGCGCTCGTGTTGCGTTGCAACAACGTGAGCGGAGGCAGCATCTAGCCCCACATCCGGAGTCGGTCAAGGCGGGGATGTTGCTAGGCACAACCGGCGGGGTTCCGTCCGTCCCCGGTGGGCGCTAGGCTCCGGGGACGATGCTGGTGAAGAAGTACGGCAACCGCCGCCTCTACGACACGGACGCGAGCCGCTACATCACGCTCGAGGAGCTCGCCGACGCAATCCGTCGCGGGGCCGACCCGCGGGTGGTCGACGCCAAGACGCAGGAGGACCTGACCCAGGCCACCCTCGCGCAGATCATCGTCGAGGGCCGCGGTGCGGCGCGGCTGTTGCCCATCCCGCTCCTGCTCCAGCTCGTGCGGCTCGGCGACGACGCGCTGGCCGAGTTCTTCGGGCGATACATGACCTTCGCGCTCGAGATGTACCTGCAGGCGAAGCAGGGCGCGGCGGCGCTCGGGGCCATCAACCCTTTCCTCTCGGGGGGCCTGGGCGCGCTCGGGCGGTTCGTGCCGTCGGGCCTCGGCGCCTCGCTCGGTGCGTTCGCCCCGCCGTCGTACACGCCGCCCGCGGCGCCCCCGCTGACCCCGGCCGCGCCCGCGCCCTCCGACGACGTGGCGGCGCTGCGACGCGAGCTCGAGGCGCTCAAGCGCGAGGTGCACCGACCCCGGAAGCCCCGCGCCCGGTAGTCCCGAATTTGTGCACCGCAACAGAAACGTCTTGACGGGTCGGCCTCGCGATCTAGGTTGGGGCCGCCGGCAATCGAGCCGGCAGCCCGATCTGGAGTTCGCCATGTCCGAGACCACTCGTTCGCAGTCGCACAATCCATTCGTCGCCGCCTTCGAGAGCCACCTGGCCCGCACCGAGGCCTTCTACGCCCAGGCGGCCACGCTGGAGCAGAAGGCGCTCGAGCAGGCCCAGACCCAGCTCGACGAGTCGGCCCGGCTGTCGCGCGAGACCCTCGCCTACGGTGCCGCGATGATGGCCGAGTGGCGCAAGGCCTCGCTCGAGATGGCCCGCCGCACGGCGCAGCTCTTCACGGTCGCCTGAGATGCGGCCGCGCGATCTGGTCGGACGACGGGCGCTGGTGACCGGCGCCGCCTCCGGCATCGGGCTCGCCGTCGCCGAGGAGCTGCGCGCCCGCGGCGCCCACGTGGTGCCGAGCGACGTCGCGGGGCCGGCCCTCCACGAGGCGTCGCTGCGCCTCGAGGCCATCGGGGTCGCTGCCGATCTCTCGGTGCGCGCCGACGTCGATCGACTGATCGCGGAGGTGGGGCCCGTCGACGTCCTGGTCAACAACGCGGGCCTGCAGCACGTCTCGCCGATCGAGGAGTTCGACCCCGCCATGTGGGATCGGCTCCTCGCCGTCATGCTCACCGCGCCGTTCCTGCTCACCCGGGCGATGGTGCCGGGCATGTACGCGCGGGGCTGGGGCCGCGTGGTCAACGTGGCCTCGGTGCACGGGCTCGTCGCTTCGCCGTACAAGTCGGCCTACGTCACGGCCAAGCACGGCGTCCTCGGCCTCACCAAGACGGTGGCCCTCGAGGCCGCCGCGCGCTGCCCGCAGGTGACGGTGAACGCCATCTGCCCCTCGTACGTGCGCACGCCGCTCGTCGAGAAGCAGATCGCGGCGCAGGCCCGCGTGCACGGGATCCCCGAGGACGAGGTGGTGTCGCGGATCCTGCTCACGCAGAACGCGGTCAAGCGCCTCATCGAGCCGAGCGAGGTCGCCAAGAGCGTGGCCTACCTGTGCCAGGAAGAGGCCTGGAGCGTGACCGGTGCGGCCCTGACGATGGACGCTGGCTGGCTCGCCCATTGAGGGTAAGCTCGGGCGGATGCACCTCGCGCCCTGCCCCCAGTGTCTCCGTCACGTCCGCGTCGATGCCTCCACGTGCCCGTTCTGCGAGGGCGCGCTCGCGCTCGACGCGACGCCGCCCGCGCTGCCCACGCGCC
>CAZUZY010000123.1:0-19672 GCA_964624885.1 uncultured Polyangiales bacterium
CAGGCCGAGGCGGCGCGCCAGGCGGAGGCCGCGCGCCAGCGCCAGGCCGCGCGCGTCGAGCCGGCCAAGCTGGTCGCCCCCAGCTACGAAGACGACGTCGAGATGCTCGAGGTCGAGGAGGAGGACGACGACGCGGTCGAGTTCGAGGAGCGCGAGGCCGCCGAAGAGCTCACCGACATGAACCAGCCCTCGGTGCGCACGCGCGGCTCGCGCGTGGCCGAGGTCATCGCCAACGCGGACGCCTTCCGCAAGGTGAAGCTCTACGCCAAGGCCCTCACCACCCTGCGCATCGGGCTGGAGCTCGATCCGCGCAGCGTGCCGCTCCGCGAGCGCATCCGCGACGTCCTCATCGAGACAGGGGAGACCGACCAGGCGATCGCCGAGATGGTCAGCCTCTCGGCCATCCTCATCGAGGACGGCGATCTCCAGGGCGCCTACGACAACCTCGCCTGGGTGCTCGAGGCCGAGCCGGACCACCAGCAGGCCGCCCAGCTCATGGACCAGGTGCAGGTCCTGTCGGGCAACGCGCCGGCGGCGGCGGCGGTCGACGACGAGCTGCTCGAGCAGGCCCCGATGCCCGTGGGCACCGGCGAGTTCGACGAGCTCGACGACGTCGCCCTCTCGCACGCTGCGCAGTCCGCGCCCGATCGACTGCCGGCCTACGACCTCGACGAGCCCGGCCTCGAAGAGGCGCCGCGCCGTGGCTACACGGAGCGGCAAGAGCCACGGGCTGCGCGGGGTCCCGTGGAGGACATGGGCCGCACCGGCGAGAGCGCCCTGCCCGCCTACGCGCTCGAGGACGAGGCGCCGCCGCCCGAGATCGCCTCCGACTACGCGACGGAGCCCGGCACGGGTGGCTCGCCTTCGCCCGAGGTCGAGGCCGTGCTCGAGGAGGCCGACTTCTACGCCGCGCAAGGGGTCTTCGAGACCGCCCGCGAGACGATCGAAGATGCGCTGCGCTCTTCGCCCAACCACCCCCTCCTCGTCGAGAAGCTCCGCGAGATCGAGTCGCTGGCGCGGGCCAAGGACGAAGGCGTCACCGACCAGGGCCAGCTGCGCGGGCTCGACGACCGCGCGTTCGACATCGCCGCCTCGCTCGACGCCCTCGACGACCTCGAGGACGGCCCGGTGCCCGAGGCACCGCGCGTCGCCGACCAGGTCGACGTCGACGAGGTGTTCGCCAAGTTCAAGCTCGGCGTCGCCCAGCAGATCGATCAGGGCGACAGCGCGACCCACTACGACCTCGGCATCGCTTACGACCAGATGATGCTGTTCGACGACGCGATCGGCGAGTTCCGCATCGCCGGGCGCGACCCGGGTCGGTTCGCGCTCTGCCAGAGCATGATCGGCACCATCTACGAGAAGCAGGGCAAGCTCGCCGAGGCCATCGACGCCTACAAGACCGGGCTCAAGTCGGAGCGCCTCGAGGCCGACGAGCAGCTCGCCCTCCTCTACCAGCTCGCCCTGGTCTGGGAGCAGAAGAAGAACCCCAAGGAGGCGATCGCCTGCCTCAAGAAGCTCGTCTCGCTCTCGCCCTCGTATCGCGACGCGGGCGTGCGGCTCGCCCGGCTCTCGGGGGACAAGGACAGCGGCACGCGGCGGCGCGGCGATCTCGAGGACGACTTCGACGCGGCGTTCGACGACGCGATGGGGGGGCGGAAGGACAAGTGATGCGGAGCGCAGGGTTCGTCGTGGGCGCTGTCGTCGCCGTGTCTCTCTCCATGTCCCTCGGGGCGCCCCCGGCGCTCGCGACGACCATCATCAAGGACCCGCACCCGCCGAAGTACTCCGTCGAGATCGAGCCCCACCTCTCGATCAACGCGAGCACGTTCAACGACTGGGGCTACTGGGGCTTCGGTCCCGGCGTCCGCTTCGGGATCCCGATCGCCGGCCCGGCCTTCGTCCCCAAGATCAACGACTCGGTGGCCATCTCGTTCGGCGCCGAGCTCCTGCGCAGCTACCGGAAATACTGCGCCGGCCCGAGCTGCGACGACCTCGGCTACTGGGGCCTGTTCATCCCCGTCGCCCTGCAGTGGAACTTCTGGCTGACCGACAAGTGGAGCGCGTTCGGCGAACCCGGCCTCGTCGTGCGCACCGCGTTCGACGGGTGCAGCAAGGTCCAGGGCTGCGGCGGTCCGCCGGTCTACTTCGCCGGCTGGGTCGGCGCGCGCTACCACTTCACCGACACGGTCAGCCTCACCATGCGCGTGGGGTTCCCCACCGGCTTCTCGATCGGCGTGTCGTTCTTCTGATAGGCTCCGGCCTCGATGCCGCAGCTCCCTCTCCCGGCCCGCGCGCTCGGTCCGCTCTTCGTCCTCTGCGCCTTCGCGTTCACCTCGTCCACCGCCGTCGATGCGCGGGCCCAGGGCAAGGCGGAGAAGAAGGAAGAGAAGAAGGACGACGCCAAGAAGGACGACGCCAAGAAGGACGAGGACGCGCCCAAGAAGAAGGACAAGGACAAGGACGAGGACGACGAGCCGGCCCCGAAGGCCGAGCCGGCACCCGAGCCCAAGCCCGAGCCCAAGCCCGAGAAGAAGGGCCCTCCGCGCGCTCGCTGGCACCCCGACTACAGCGTCGAGATCGAGGCCCACGGCACCGTGGCGGCGTTCGACTCGTTCTTCGTCGGCCTCGGCGGCGGCATGCGCCTCACCATCCCCGTGGCCGACAACGCGCTGGTCAAGTCGATCGACGACGAGATCTCGCTCGGCATCGGCCTCGACATCGTGCGGTACGGTGCCTACAAGCCGATCAACAACTCGAGCAAGCCGGGGCTGGGGGTGCTCGCGTTCTACGTGCCCGTGTCGCTCCAGTGGAACTTCTGGCTGGGCAGCCGCGCCACGTTCTTCCTCGAGCCCAGCCTCGTCTACCGCTACGCCACCTACATCGACGAGTGCAGCAGCGCCTACGGCACGGCGTGCGCCGAGCGCACGCGGTTCCTGCCGAGCGGCGCGCTCGGCATGCGGTTCCGCTTCGCCAACCACATCGGGATGACTCTACGGGTCGGCTGGCCGATGGCCAACCTCGGCCTCACCTGGCTGTGAGGGACGCGGAGCTCAGGGCGACGCGGTCGCCCTGAGCGTGGCGTAGAGCCGGCGAGACCGCGCATAGGCCGAGACGCTCGCTGGCAAGAGCGGCGCGCCCGACTCACCGCGGGCCAGGGCCTCGCGCAGCACGGTGGACGACACCTCGGGCAACACGTTGGGAACGCCCGGGAGCGGCGGCGCCCCCACCCGCCCGAGGACCAGCGGCGGCGCGAGCGCGCGCACGCGCTCCGGACGGGTCCATCGCTCCATCTCGGCGACGACGTCGGCCCCCACGACGAGCCGCAGGCTCCAGTCCGGGTGACGCGCGGCGAGGTGCTCGAGCGTGCGGACCGTGAGGCTCTCCCCCCCGAGATCGCGCTCCAGGTCCGAGATCGACACCTGGGCGAGCGGCGCGAACGCGAGGCGGCACATGGCGAGCCGGTCCTCGAACGAGGCCAGCTCCTTGGCGAAGGGGTGCTGGAAGCACGGCACCACGAGCACCTCGTCGACCTCGCCGGTGGACAGGACGAAGGCGGCCCCGAGGACGTGGGCCACGTGCGGCGGGTTGAAGCTGCCGCCGAACACGGCGACCCGCTTCATCCGATGGCTCCCTGGACCCGCAGCTTCGCGGCGCGGGCCAGGTCGAGGGAGGTGGACTGCACCTCCTCGCCGTCGGCGTTGAACAAGGTCAGGCCGAGACTCGCGCCGCTCGGCTCCTCGGTGAGCACGGCCACGCCGGCCGTGGCGCTGGGCGGCCCGGGCGCGACGAACACCCGCGACCCGACCCGGCGCACGAGCGCGTCCCCGCGGCCGAAGGCGATCACGCTGGCGGGGAGGAGATCCTCCTCGTCGAGGTCGGTCTTGTCGGCCGCGAGCAGCACCACGCGATCGAGCAGGATCTCGACCGCGCGGCTCGCGCCCGAGAGGGAGTGGACGTTCCCGAGCTCTCGGCGCGCGAGCTCCGCCGCGACGGCCTGGGTGAGGGTGACGGCGTCCGCGTCGAGCACGGCCGCGGCGCGATCCCGCAACGACCCCTCGGCGTGGAGCAGCGTCACCCAGCCGGCGAGGATGTCGTCGAAGCCCAGGTCCGAGGCGAGGTAGACCACGCGATCGGAGAGACGCACCGCGGTGCGCAAGGCACGCGCGAGCGCGGCGAGATCTCCGGTGGCGCCGACCAGGCCCAGTCGCACCGAGCCACTCTATCAGAGCGAACGCACCGGAAGCACGTCGACTGGAGGCAGGCGGGTCCGTACCTTGCCGAGCACCACCCCGCCGGCCCCGAAGACGAGCACCCCTGGCGCCTCCTCGTCGCGGTCGGCGACGAGGACCGTGGCTCCGACCACCTCGAGGTCCCAGAAGGCGTAGGTGGCGCGGGTCGCCCAGGTCTTGCCGAGGCTCCCCTTGCCACGCGGATCGAAGGCCACGACCGACGTGGCGTTGCCCTCGGCCCAGGCGGCCACCACCGCGACGCCGGCGTCGTCGGCGAGGACGGCGAAGGCGGTGACGAAACCAGGAAGGGTCTCGCCCGCGAGGAGGCGGGTCGCCGTCCGCGCGGTGAGGTCGATGCGCACGAGCCCGCTGGCCCGGGAGATCGGAGTCGAGAGCGGCCCGCCGAGGCAGGACACCCACAGCTCGTCGGGCCGGGTGCCGGGTCGGAGCTCTCCGCTCGGGTTGCGGCACGGCAGCTCGAGCACCTTCTGTGCGAGCCGCGTGGTCGGATCGACCGCCACGAGGAACGGTGGATCGGTCGGGGGAGCCTTGCCCTGCACGCGGGCCAGCGTGACGTAGAGACGGCCCCCCACCAGCGCGAGCGCGTCCATCTCGGGCTTGCCGTCGACGTCCGCGAACGCGGCCAGATCCACGGCGCCGCGCGCGCCGTCCGGACCGAGCGTGAGGAGGCTCGTCTCCCCGTAGCGCGTCACGAACAGCGTTCCGTCGGCGCCGATGGCGACGTCGTGCGGGTTGGCCCGACCGGGCGGCTGACCCGGATCGAACACGTCCCAGCGCGCGAGCTGCACGCCGAGGGCGTCGCGCTCCACGAGGGCGCCCTGTCGTCGCTGCAGCGAGAAGCGCCGTACCCGCCCGGTGCGCGGATCGATGCGGGCGCGCAGCACAGTGTCGGGGTCGAGGCCGAACCCGTCGTGACGCAGGTAGGCGTGGGAGACGGGAGCCCACGCCTCGGTCGCGGCAGAGTCCTGCAGGCTCGACGCCTCGGCCACGAGGAGGCCGAGATCGCCGGGGAGGGCCGAGGCGTCGACCGCCGGCGGCGTGGATGCGCACGCCACCAGCAACGACGACAGCCAGAGCCCACGCATCGGCATCCCGTAACGCAGCGCGCCGCGTCGCGCTAGAGTGACCCCGTGGACGAATCGCGTCGGCGCATGCTCATCCGCGGGCTCGGTGTGGCGCTGGTGGGCCTCGGCGCCTGGATCTTCGTGGTGCCCACGATCCCCCGCGCCCAGACGCTGCGGTTCCACCTCGGGGCGGGCTCGAGCAAGGTGCGGCGGGTCACCGCGCGCATCGCGCAGGGCACGAGCTGGGATCGGGAGACCACGTTCCAGTTCGCGAGCGGTGCGCCGCCGAGCTTCGACTGGTCGTTCGAGCTCCCCAACGGCAAAGCCCGCGTCGAGATCGAGCTGCACACCCCGTCCTCGACGGCCGACCGCAAGTGCGAGATCCTGCTCGGCGGAGCGGAGCAGACCCTGGATCTCGTCGACACGATGCGAGGACTCCCGTGAGCGAAGCAACACACATCGGAACCCGCGCCGCGTCCCCGCTCGTGGCGTCGCCCGACGGGGCGATGGTCGTGGTGCTCTCGGGCAGCAAGAAGGGCACGACGTTCCGCATCGGCGCCGACGCCAAGGCCGTGGTGCGGGTCGGCAAGGCACCCGACAACGACATCGTGCTCGACGACGACACCGTCTCTCGCCACCACCTCACCGTGGCGCGGGTGCCCGAGGGCCTGCTGGTGCGCGATCTCGGGAGCACCAACGGGGTGCGGGTCGGCGGCGCCCGTATCAAGGAGGCGCTCGTCGATCCCGGAACGGTGGTGCGCGCCGGCGAGGTGGAGCTCGCCATCCGGCTCGAGCTGAGCGGGGTCGAGGTGCCGGCCAGCGCCGAGAAGCGCTTCGGCATCGCGCTCGGACAATCGCTCGCCATGCGGCGCATCTTCGGCCTCCTCGAGCGCATCGCGCCCACCGTGGCCACCGTGCTCCTGACCGGCGAGACCGGCACCGGCAAGGATGTCCTGGCCCGCTCCATCCACGAGCGGAGCCCGCGGGCGAGCGCCTCGTTCGAGGTGGTCGACTGCGGCGCGGTCGCCCACAACCTCATCGAGAGCGAGCTGTTCGGGCACGAACGCGGTGCGTTCACCGGCGCCATCGCCTCCCGCGCGGGGGCGTTCGAGCGAGCGGCCGGCGGCACGATCTTCCTCGACGAGATCGGCGAGCTCCCGCTCGAGCTGCAGCCCAAGCTGCTGCGCGTGCTCGAGGCCAAGGAGCTGCGACGCGTCGGCGGCAACAAGACCCTCACCACCGACGCCCGCGTCGTGGCGGCCACCACGCGTGACCTCTCGCGCGAGGTGGAGCGCGGCAAGTTCCGCGAGGACCTGTTCTTCCGCCTCGCGGTGGTCCCCATCCACGTGCCCCCGCTCCGCGCGCGCGCCGAGGACATCGAGATGCTCGCTCGCCGCATCCTCGACGCCGCCACCCCCGAGGGTCTGCCGCCGCTCAAGCTGCCCGAGTCCACGCTCGCGGCGCTGCGCGCCCACGACTGGCCGGGCAACGTCCGCGAGCTGCGCAACGTGCTCGAGCGCGCCGCCTACCTCGCGCGCGCGGCCGGGGAGGAGGACGTGCGCATGCTCGGGATGCCGACCGCCGCGCCTCGCCCGACCACCACCGCCGACCCCTTCGTGTTCGATCCCACCACCTCGTATCGCGATGCCCGCGCCAAGTTCGATGCGCTGTTCGAGCGCCGGTACGTGACCTGGCTCCTCGAGCGCCATGGCGGCAACATCTCCGCGGCCGCGCGCGAGGCGCAGATGGACCGCAAGCACCTCTCCGATCTGGCGCGCCGTCACGGACTCGGCGGCTCGAGCTAGCGCGCCCGACACCTCAGTCCGACTCGTCGTGGCCGCGCTGGGAAGAGAGCCAGGCGCCGAGCCCGCGCGCGGTCTCGTCGACGATCGGCACGATCGAGGCATAGTCCATGCGGGTCGGTCCGATGACCCCCACCGCCCCGCCCACGGCCCCCTGCCCGCGCGGCGAGCCCGCCCCCTCGACGGCGTAGCGCGTGCCCACCACCGAGAGCTGCTCCACCCCGAGCGAGCTCTCGTCGTCCCCGGGGAGCAGCACGTGGACGCCCCGCGTGGCGAGCGTGCGGTCGAGGATGGTGACGAGCTTCTCGCGCTCGGCGAGCGCCCGCACGAGCGACTTGATGCGGTCGATGTCCGCGAACTCGGGCTTGTCGAGGAGCTGCGCCTCGCCCTCGATGACCAGCTCGACCGCGCCGGCGCCATCGCTCTCGAGCGCGGCGGCCCCCAGCTCGAAGGCGCGTCGCCGCAGCTCACCGAGCTCGCTCCGGGTGTCCTGCAGCCGCCGCGCGAACAGCTCGCGCACCTCGCGCAGGGAGCGTCCCTCGATCACGTCGTCGAGCAGGTTGTGGATGCGCTCGAGCTCCGCGGAGAGCGGCGCCGCGTCGACGCGCACGAAGCGGTTCTCGACCTGGCCGCTGGTGGTGACCACGACGGCGAGGATCTCGGCGCCGCCGTTCGGGAACGTGCGGGTGGGCACGAAGCGCACCTGGCGGAGGCTCTGCGAGGCGAGGCGCGGGGCGACGACGACGGCCGCGGTCCCGGTGAGCCCCGACAGGAGGAGGGCGGTCTCGCGGATGGCGTCGGCCCCGGGCTCGAGCTGCGCGAACCGGCGCTCGATGGCGCTCCGCTGCGCGTCGGAGAGCGCGCGCACCTGGCCGAGGGCGTCGATGAACAGCCGGAACGCGCGCTCGGTCGGCACGCGGCCCGCGGAGGTGTGGGGCTGGTGGAAATAGCCCTCCTCCTCCAGATCCGCGAGCACGTTGCGGATCGACGCGGCCGAGAGGTCGATGTCGTACTTGCGCGCGAGCGTGCGGCTCCCGACCGGCTCGCCGTTGGCGATGAACTCGGTGATGGCCGCGAAGAGGATCTTCTTGGCCCGGGCCGACAGTTCGCTCATCTCGTCACCGCAGTGTAGCGAGGAGTTCGCCTCCGGGCCACGCCGCGGCTCAGGGCTCGGGCACCGGCGGCGGATCGACCGACGGCACCGCCGAGGGTTCGAGCGCGGGCGAGGCCTGCGCCGTGGCCTCGCAGACGGGCGTCGCGTTCTCGAGCAGCAGGCAGGGGCTCTTGAGCAGGTCGGAGAACGGCTTCGGGCCCTTGGCGAGCTTCTGCGCGATCGGATCCCCGGAGAGATCGAGCGGGCCGAGGGGCAGCGGGCGGAGGCGAATCGAGATCGGCGCCTCGCGCTCGGTGAACAGGAGGCCGTAGCCCCAGTAGACGTGGCGGGGAGGGAGCGTGAGCGGGCCGCCGTCGACGGGCTCGGCCGGGTCCCAGGCGAACCGCAGCCGCGCCAGCATCGCGACCCGCGTCCACACCGTGCGGATCGGATCGGGAACGCCCTCGTGCTCGAGCAGCTCGACGCTCATGCCCGGGGTCCACGCGATGCCCTGGTTGCTGACGAAGTTGCCGAGCGACCGGAACACCGGCACCGGGCGGCCGGCGACGCGCCCGTCGGCGGTGCTCGGGTCCGGTGGGGCCGGCGCGCTCACCACCTCGACCAGGTCGGGCACGTGGGGGTGCGAGACGATCACGGCGTCGACGTGGGCGGCGGCGGCGAGCGCCTGGTCCATCACCGGGCGGATCTGCGGCTTGTACTCGCGCCCGGCGTGGACGAAGGCGATCCGCGCGTCGCAACCGAGCCAGCGGTCCTTCTTGCCGAGCTCCTGGTGGACCAGCTCGAGGCCCGCCTTGCCGAGCTCGGCGCGCGCGACCTTGGCCCCGGCCGAGCCCTCGAGGCAGCCCTTCTGCTTCTTGCCCTTGTCGTTGAGGAACGTGGTCCAGGCGACCACGCACACGCTGCGACCGTTCTTGCGCGCGACCTCCACGCGGGTCCACGGGTCGGTCGGGTGCGCGCCCACCACCTTGGCCTGGGCCTTGTCGCCCTGCGCGACGGTGGCCGCGAGCCCCTCGGGGCCGAGGTCGCAGGCGTGGTTGTTGGCGGCGACGAAGGCCGACGCCCGCGCCACGGTCCACAGCTTGTCGAACCAGCTCGGCGGGGCGGCGTAGGCCAGGATCGACTTGTCCGACGGCAGCCCCTTGCGCTCGCCGACCGGCGCCTCGAGGTTGAGCACCCGGCCGTCCGCGGCGCCCCAGTAGGCGGGCATCCGCGCGAAGATCTGCGACAGGTCGTTGCCCAGCACCTTCACCTGCGGGATCGCGTCGCCGGCGAGCACCACGTCGAGGTGGGTGGCCTCGGGCTTCTTCGCGGACACCGAGGGGGCCGGGGCGACGCTCGGTGACGCGCTCGCGGCCGACGAGGCGCTCGGGCCCGGCCCGAGGTCTCCCGGTGGGGCCTCGCGACGACACGCGCCGACGAGCAGGACGAGCAGCGGCCAGTGACGCACCCCCGCCTTTTTGCACGTCCGTCGGCGCCCCGCCAAGCTTGCGGCCCCGCGCCGTCCTTGGGATTGCGCGTCCATGGAGTCCTTCACCGCCGTCGCCCCGCTGCAGGCTCACCTCGCCGAGGCGCGCGCCAAGGGGCGCCGCGTCGCCGTCGTGCCGACGATGGGCGCGCTCCACGCGGGGCACCTCGCGCTCTGCACCGAGGCCCGCCGCCACGCCGACGTGGTCGTCACCACCATCTTCGTGAACCCCACGCAGTTCGGCCCGAACGAGGACTTCGGACGCTACCCCCGCACCTTGGACGCCGACCTCGCCGCCTGCACACGGGTGGGCGTCGACGTCGTGTTCGCGCCCGACGACCCGGCGGTGATCTATCCCCCCGGCGACCAGACGCGGGTGCGGGTGCCCGAGGTGGCGCGCTGGTTCGAGGGCGAGATCCGGCCCCACCACTTCGAGGGCGTCGCCACCGTGTGCCTCAAGCTGTTCGGCATCGTGGGCCCGGCCACGGCGATCTTCGGCCGCAAGGACTACCAGCAGCTGCAGGTGATCAAGCGCCTCGTGCGCGATCTCTTCCTCCCGATGACCATCGTCGGTCACCCGACCCAGCGCGAGGCCGACGGGCTGGCCCTATCTTCGCGCAACGTCTACCTCTCGCCGCAGGATCGGGTCTCGGCCCGCGCCATCCCGCGTGGTCTCGCGATGGCCGTGCAGGCCTTCGCCGCGGGCGAGCGGCGCATCGAGGAGCTCGAGCGGCTGGCCCGCGCCGAGATCGCCGAGAGCGCCACCTCGGTGGACTACGTGGCGTGCGCCCACCCCGACGACATGACCCCCCTCGCCGGCACCGCGCCCGATCGGGTGCTGCTCGCGGTGGCTGCGCGCTACGGCACGACCCGCCTCATCGACAACGTGGTGCTGGGCGAGGACCCGGGCCCCCGGGTCGCGGGCCCGACCGACCCTTGACGCTCCACGCGGTCCGCCCGACCTAACCGGACGTGCGCACCGCCCACGTCAAGCGCGAGACCAAGGAGACCCAGATCGAGGTCCACGTGGGCCTCGACGGTCACGGCAAGCTCGACGTGCAGACGCCGCTGCCGTTCCTCACCCACATGGTCGAGCAGCTCGGCAAGCACGGCCTGTTCGACCTCGTGGTGCGCGCGCGCGGCGACGTGCACATCGACGGCCACCACACGACCGAAGACCTCGGCATCACGCTGGGGCAGGCGTTCCGCGCGGCCCTCGGGGACCACAAGGGGCTGCGCCGCTACGGCTGGGCCGTCCTGCCCATGGACGAAGCGCGGGTGGCCTGCACAATCGATCTCTCGGGCCGCACGTTCTTCGTGGGCGAGCTCGGGCTCCCCAAGGCGCGCATCGGCGACTTCGACGCAGAGCTCGCCGAGGTGTTCTTCGAGGGCTTCGCGCGCGGCGCCCAGTGCAACCTGCACGTGGTCAAGGAGCGGGGCGACAACCTCCACCACATCGTCGAGATCGCGTTCAAGGCCTTCGCCAAGGCGCTCGAGGCGGCGACCCGCGTGGATCCGCGCGTGCTCGGCGTGCCCTCCACCAAGGGCACGCTCGAGGGCTGACATGACGACCGATCTGGTCCTCGTCGATCTCGGGCTCGGCAACCTGCGCAGCGTGGAGAAGGCGCTCGAGCACAGCGGGGGACGCCCGCGTGTGAGCCACGACCCCGACGTGGTCGGTCGAGCCCCGCGCCTGGTGGTGCCTGGCCAGGGCGCGTTCCGCGACGGCGTCGCGGCCCTCGACCGGGGAGGCGGGGCGATGCGCGCAGCCTTGCTCGAGTCCTTGCGCCGCGGGGTGCCCTACCTCGGGATCTGCCTCGGGCTCCAGCTGCTGCTCGACGGGAGCGACGAGGCGGTGGGCGCGCGCGGTCTCGGCGTGGTCCCGGGCCACGTGCGGCGCCTGCCCGACGATCTGCACGAGGACGAGGCCGGGCGCGACAAGAAGCTCAAGGTCCCCCACATGGGATGGAACGAGGTCGTGCGCGCCCGCGCCACGGAGGTGCTGCCCGCGCGCGATTGGTTCTACTTCGTGCACAGCTTCCACGCGGTGCCCGACGACCCGGCGTGGGTGCTCGCGAGCGCCGAGTACGGAGGCCTGGCCGTCACCGCCGCCCTCGGCCGCGGTCCACTGGTCGCCACCCAGTTCCACCCCGAGAAGAGCCAGCGCGCCGGCCTCGCGTTGCTCGCAGCGTTCCTCGCATGACCTCGCCCTCCACGAGTCTCACCGTCATCCCCGCCATCGACCTGCTCGACGGCGCCGTCGTGCGCCTGCACCAGGGCGACTACGACAAGGTCACCCGCTACCCCCTCGATCCCGTGGCCCACGTCGCGCGCCTGCGCAGCGTGGCCGGCGTGTCGCGGCTCCACCTCGTCGATCTCGAGGGCGCCCGCACCGGTGCGCCCACCCAGCACGCGCGGATCGGCGAGATCGCCCGCGCGTTCGGGCCCGGTGTCCAGGTGGGCGGCGGCGTCCGCTCGCGCGAGACGGTCGAGCGCCTGTTCGCGGCGGGCGTGGAGCGAGTGGTGCTCGGCACCGCCGCCGTGCGCGATCCCGCCTTCGTCCGCGCGGTCGCCGAGGCCTACCCCGGCCGCATCGTGCTCGCCGTCGACGCCCGTGACGGCGAGGTGGCGGTGGACGGCTGGACGAAGGGGGCCGGCGTGTCTGCCGTGGAGCTCGCGCGCTCGTTCGCCGGGCTGCCGCTCGACGCCCTGCTCTACACCGACGTCTCGCGCGACGGCACGCGGGTCGGTCCCGCGGTCGAGGCCACCGCCCGGCTCGCCCTGGAGACCGGCCGCGCGGTCATCGCCTCGGGGGGCATCGGCGCGCTCGAGCACCTCACCGCGCTCGCGGCCACCGAGGCGATCGCGTTCACCGTGGTCGGGCGGGCGCTCCTCGAGGGGGCGTTCACGATCGAGCAGGCGATCGCCGCGGTCGCGCGCTAGACGTCCTTGGGCAGCGCGCCCTTGGTCGCCGCCCGGCCCGCGACCCCTGCCGGCACGGGCGTAGGGGTCGGCGTCGGTAGCCGCTTGAGGGCGGCGGCCTCGGGCTGCGGCAGCCGCAGGGTGAACACCGTGCCCTTGCGCGAAGACGTGGCCGAGATGGAGCCGCCGTGGTCGTCGACCACCTTCTTGACGATGGCGAGCCCGAGGCCGGTGCCCTGGGCCTTGCCGGCGGTCACGAACGACTGGAACAGCCGCGCCTCGACCTCCCGCGGGATGCCGGGGCCGGTGTCGGCCACGGTGACCACGAGCTCGCTCTTGTCGACGTCGACGCCGAGCGTGAGCTTGCCGCCGGCCTCGCCCATCGCCTCGAGCGCGTTGCGCGCCAGGTTGTGCACCGCGCGCGTCATCTTGGCCTCGTCGAACTTGGCGGTGCCGCGGTCGCGCAGATCGAGCACCAGCTCGACCGGGGCCTTGCGGCGCTCGATCTCGTGGCGGAGCTGGGCCTCGATCTCGGTGAAGAACTTCTGCAGGAACACCCGCCGCACCAGGATCGAACGCTCACCGCGCGCGAACGCGAGCACCTCGCGCTGCATGGCGGCGATGTGGTCGAACTGCTTGGTGACGAGCTCGGCGTACTCCGCGCGCCGGGTGGCGTCGGACTCGCTCGCCATGATCTGCATGTAGCCGCTGATCACGGTCATCGGGGTCTTGAGGTCGTGGAGGACGCCCGAGAGCAGCGAGCCGATGGTCGTGAGACGCTCCTCGCGCACGCGGGCCTCGCGGGCGCGCTCGAGCTGGAACCCGGTGGAGGCGTTGAGCGCGATGAGGCGCAGGAGGCCGAGGTCGTCGTCGCTGAACGGCGGCTCGCCGGCGCGACGAACGACGCCGAGCGCGCCGAAGGTGACGTCGTTCTCGTCGGCGAGGGGCACCAGCGCGCCCGGAGCGCCCACGTGCTCGCCGCGCGGGAAGAGCTCCTTGACGATGCGCGGGCTGTGGCGCGAGTCCTTGGCGATGTCGTCGACGACGATCAGCTGACCGGTCTCGATCGCCGCGCCGACGATCCCCTCGCCCGCCTTCACGCTGAGCGTGCGCACCTTGCCCGCGGGGGCTGCGACGGGGATGCTCGGCCGCGAACCGCGCTCGGGGGGCGCGAGCAGCGCCGGGTCCATCGGGGTGGGCTCGGGGCCGAGGTGGAGCAGCGAGAGGTCACCCGCCTCGTCGGCCAGCACCGCGAAGGCCATGCGCCCGCCCATCGCCCGCGCCGCCTCGGGGAGCATCGCGAGGGCCAGGTCTTCGCGGGACTGCGCGCGCGCCGTCGCGCGCTCGATCGCGAACAGGACGGCGAGGTCCTGCACCTTCTTCTCGAGCTGACCGCGCGCGGTCGAGAGCTCGCGGTTCTTGTCCATGATGGACACGAACAGCCGGGCCTGTTCGATGCTGACCGCCGCCTGGGTGGCGAGCGCCTGCAGGAGTGCCTCGTCGTCCTCGTCGAAGCCGGTCTCGTCGTCGCTGTCGCGCCCCGAGCGCTTGTTGAGCACCTGGATGACGCCGATGATGCGGCCGAGCTGCGACTTGAGCGGCACGCACAGCACCGAGCGGGTGCGGAAGCCGCTCTTGTCGTCCCACGAGCGCGAGAAGCGGGTGTCGGCGTAGGCGTCGCGCACGTTGGCGACCTGCCCGTTGCGGGCGACCTCGCCGGCGATGCCCTCGCCGAGGCGCAGCGTGATCTCGTCGCCACCGCCCTCCATGACCCGCGAGACGAGCACCGTCTCCCAGCGCGTGCGCCCCTCCTGGTCGCGCGGGCCGGGCTTCTGCTCGAGGAGGTAGAGCGTGGCACGCTCGGCCTCGAGCGCCTCGGTGGTCCGCTCGAGAATCAGCCGCAGGAGCGCGTCGATGTCGAGGGTCGCGCCGAGGGCGAGGCCCACGTCGCGCAGCGCACGCTCGATGCGATAGCTGCGGGCGAGCTCGCGCTCGAGCACCTCGATGGTGCCCTGCTCGACGGGATCGACCGCGCCCTTGGCCACGGGTCCATGAGAACACGATCGGGGCCTGAACCGAACCAGAACCCTAGGGCTTCTTGCGCTTCGCCACCTTCTTGCCGCCCGGGGGTGCGTCGTCTTCTTCGCTCCCCTCGGACGGCGCTGCCACACCCGTGACCTTGCCGGTCGTCCAATGTTTGGACCAGCCGTGGGTCCCGGTCTTCCCTGCCACGCGGACCTCTGCCGTCCCGGAGGGCAGGTTTCCCGACACGAGCTCGCCGCCCCCCGCCCCGGCGGCGCCGACCCCGGGGCCCTGGGTGATGGCGAGGTACTCGTCGGCCACGTACTCGGGGTGATCGTCGAGGTTGGGCTTGCTCCCGCCCGCGTCCTCGCCGGTGCCGACGTGGACGATCTGGGTGGTCGGCGGGTAGGTGTCGACCGACTTCTCGCGGATCGCGTTGCTGCCGTCGCGCACGATCCGGTATCGACGGACCTTGAACCCCGGGATGCCCCGCTGGGTCACGACCTTGGTGCCCTTGGGCAGCCGACCGTCCAGCACGACGCGCTCGGCGAAGGGGATGATGTCGTCGATCTTGCGGACGAAGGTCACGAGGTGCGACCGCTTCGGCCCGAGGATCTCGGCGCGCACCGTGCCCCCCGCGACGGTCTCGCGGAGCACCACGGGGAACGGGAAGGGGTTCTTGAGGCGCAGCGTCACGTGCGGGTACGCGACCGCCGCGTCGAGGCCCATCTTGATGTAGTAGCTCGGTCGCGTGTGGGGCTGGCGCTGCACGACCTCGAGCCCCGCGAAGAGCGCCGCGCCGTGCAGCGTGCCCGCGACCTGGCAGGTGCCACCGCCGATGCCGTCGACGAGCTCGCCGTCGGAGATCACCTTGGCGAGGCGGTAGCCGTGCGCCTCGTCGCGCGGGCCGACCACCGCGTTGAAGTCGAAGGTCTCGCCCGGGAGGATCACCTTGCCGGTGAGCTTGGAGGCCGCGATCCGCAGGTTGTAGGTGCGGTCGGCGTGCTTGTGATCGGTCGCGTACTTGGTCTCGAAGTAGCCGATGGTGTCGCCGAGATCGACGTTGCCGAGCGCCGCGGCGGTGACCTGCGGCGCGACCGGCTCCGCGGCGAGGAGCGCCTTGTCGTCGCCCTTGGCCAGCGCGCCGTCGAGCGCCGCGAGCGTGCGGTACGCGTCGAGGCGGATGCCCGGCACCTCCTTCACCACCGTGCGCTTGTCGATGTCGATCTTGGCGTCCTCCGGCGGCTCGTCGAGGTCGTCCTTGAGCGAGGAGACCGCCGCGAGCGCCCGCTTGCCGTCGAGCACCAGCGCGAGCGGCAGCGCGAGCGGCACCTTCGGGTCGCGCGCCGCGTTGTGGATGAGCGTGCTGTCGGGGTCGCGCAGGGCGCGCACCTGGGTCGCGAGGCGCACCTCGTCGATGCGGGCGCCGAGCGCCTCCCAGGTCGTCGTGCGGTTCTTGCCGCTCGGAAGCAGCAGCGTGACCTTGGAGCGAAGGTGGGCGCGCAGCACGGCCCGCAGGCGCGCGTCGACCTCGGCCTCGGTGCCCTTGGTCGCGATGGGGGCCCCCGCGAGCAGCACCTTCACCTGCGCCGCGGCGTGGGCGGAGGAGTCGTCAGGGCGCGTGAGCCGGAGCGCCAGGGCAGCGCCGAGCACGAAGGCGACCGAAGGGACGACGTAGGGGCGCACGGGGTCGATGGCGGGTATGCCGAGGTGGGGTGACGGGGGCCAACTTCCGTGCCAGAAGCGCCCCATGTCCGCCGAGGTCACCGTCGTCGGAGGCGGTCTCGCCGGATGCGAGGCCGCCTTCCAGCTCGCGGAGCGCGGCGTCGCCGTGCGGCTCCTCGAGCAGAAGCCGCTCGCCCGCACGCCGGCCCAGAGCTCCGATCGCCTGGCCGAGCTCGTGTGCTCGAACTCGCTGCGCGGCGCCGCCCTCTCCAACGCGGTCGGCCTGCTCAAGGAGGAGCTGCGGCGCCTCGGGTCGCTGATCCTCCGCTGCGCCGACGCCTCGGCCGTTCCCGCGGGTGGCGCGCTCGCCGTCGACCGCGAGCTCTTCGCCGCCGCCGTCGAGCAGGCCATCGACCGGCACCCGCGCATCGAGCGCGTCGCGCAGATCGTGACCGCGATCCCCGCCGCGCCGTGCATCCTCGCCACCGGGCCGCTCACCGGCGACGCGCTCGCGGCCGACCTCGAGGCCCTGATCGGCGGGCGCCTCGCGTACTACGACGCCATCGCGCCGATCGTCTCGGCCGAATCGATCGACCTCGAGAAGGTGTTCCGCGCCTCGCGCTGGGACAAGGGCGGCGACGACGCCTACCTCAACGCGCCGATGGATCGCGCCGGCTACGACGCCTTCGTCGACGCGCTCCTCGCCTCCGAGAAGCTCGAGGCGCGTGCGTTCGAGGACGTGCGGTACTTCGAGGGGTGCCTGCCGATCGAGGTGATGGCCGAGCGCGGTCGCGACACGCTCCGCCACGGGCCGATGAAGCCGGTCGGGCTCACCGACCCGAAGACCGGGCGCTGGCCCTGGGCGGTCGTGCAGCTCCGCCAGGAGGACGCCGCCGCGACCGCGTACAACCTGGTCGGGTTCCAGTCGCGCATGACCTGGGGCGATCAGGGCAAGGTGCTGCGCATGATCCCGGGGCTCGAGCACGCCGAGTTCCTCCGCTTCGGGTCGATCCACCGCAACACGTTCGTGCACGCGCCGAAGGTGCTCGACGAGACCATGCAGCTCCGCGCGCGCGACGGTGTGTTCCTGGCGGGCCAGATCACCGGCGTCGAGGGCTATGTCGAGAGCACCGCGGGGGGCCTGCTGGCCGGCCTGTTCGTCGCGGCGCGGCTCCGGGGCGAGCCAGCCACCCTGCCCCCGCCCACCACCGCGATCGGAGGTCTGCTCCGTCACCTCGGGCGTGACCCCGACGACAAGCGCGGCTTCCAGCCCTCCAACGTGACCTGGGCGCTGGTGCCGCCCATCGAGGGCCTCTCGCGCAAGCTGCCCAAGGCCGACCGCTACGCGCGCATGGCCGAGCGTGCCCTCGCGGACCTCGAGGCCTACCTGCCCTGGGCGCGGCGCGGGCTCTGAGGAGCGCCGGGGGTCGAGGGACGGGCGCGCAGCGCCTCGGCGATCAGCACGCCCGCGGCGACGGCCACGTTGAGCGACTCGACCGCGCCGGTGCCGTCGATGCGCACGCACGCCGAGCAGGCCGCGCGGACGCGATCCGACATGCCCTCGCGCTCGTTGCCGAGCACCAGCACCGTCGGGCGGGCGAAGGCGAAACCGAGCGCGGGCTCGGCGTCCGTGACGTGGGTGCCGACGATCTGCACGCCGCGGTCGCGCAGGCGGGAGAGCGAGTCGGCGAGGTCGGTCGTGCGCGCGAGGAGGAGGTGCTCGGCACCGCCCTCGGCCACGCGGACCGCTTCGGGGGAGAGCCCCGGGTGCGGCGCGGGCGCGCCCAGGAGGAGCGCCTCGGCGCCGAAGAACGCGGCGCTCCGCAGGATCGCGCCGACGTTGTAGGGGTTGCGGACGCGGTCGAGGGCGACCGCCAGGCCCCGGCTCCGCAGCAGCACGTCGGCAAGCTCGGCGAGCGGCGCATAGCGGGGCGCCGCGACCTGCACCACGAAGCCTTCGTGCAGCTCGGTCCCCGCGATGCGCGTCAGGTCGGCTTCGGAGAGCTCGCGCACCTCCCCGGGGTACGAGCGCAGCTCGTCGCGCGCGCCGACGGCGCATCCGACCCGGGTGACGGCGTGGGGCCTCCGCGCGAGCACCGCGGCCACCGCCCTTCGGCCGTGCAGCACCTCGAGCGGCCCGCGCGAGGACGGCAAGCTTTCGTTCGGCGGGCGCGGGCGCTTCATGGGGGGCAGGACGCTAGCACCCCGCGGTGGCCGCCGTGCTACCGCGTCCGACCCCGATGACCGAGCCTCCCTCACGCGATCTCACCGCCGTGCCCGAGCCCCTGCGCAGCGCGCTCGCCCAGCGCGGCTTCGTGGAGCTCACCGCCGTCCAGGCCGCGGTGCTCGATCCGGCCCTCGCGGGCCGCGATCTGCGCATCTCGTCGGAGACGGGCTCCGGCAAGACAGTCGCGCTCGGCTTCGTGGTCGCCCCCACCCTGCCCGTCGGCGCCACGCGCCCTCGCGCGCTCGTGATCGCCCCCACCCGGGAGCTCGCGGCCCAGGTGCGCGGCGAGCTCGCCTGGCTGTTCGACGAGCTCGGGGTGCGGGTCGTCGCGGTCACCGGGGGCACCGACGCGCGCCACGAGCGCCGCGAGCTCGACCGCGGCGCCGCGGTGGTGGTCGGCACGCCGGGCCGTCTGCTCGACCACCTCGAGCGAGGGGCGCTCGACACGAGCGAGATCGCGTCCGTGGTGCTCGACGAGGCCGACCAGATGCTCGATCTCGGGTTCCGCGACGACCTCGAGGCCATCCTCGGCAAGCTGCCCACCAGCCGGTCCACCCACCTGGTGTCGGCCACCTTCTCCCGCGAGGTGATGTCCCTCGCCGATCGCTACCAGCGCAACGCGGCGAACGTCGAGGGCACGCGGCTCGGCGAAGCCAACGAGTCGATCACCCACGTGATCCACCTGGTGCGCGAGGATCAGCGCTTCGACGCGCTGTTCAACATCCTGCTCGAGGACCCGGACGCGCGCACGCTGATCTTCGTCCGCACCCGGCGCGACACGAGCGATCTGACCGAGCGCCTGGTGACGGAGGGCATCCGCGCCGCGGCGCTCTCCGGCGACATGGAGCAAGAGGAGCGTACGCGTACGCTCGCGGGCTTCCGCACCGACGGGCTGCGGGTCCTCGTCGCCACCGACGTCGCGGCGCGTGGCCTCGACGTGCCGGACATCGGCCGCGTCATCCACGCCGATCCGCCCGGCGACTCCGACACGTACACGCACCGGAGCGGCCGCACGGGGCGCGCGGGACGCACGGGCGTCAGCGCCACCCTCGCGACCCTGGCGTCGCGGGGGCGCATCGTCTCGCTGCTCCGCCGCGCGGGCGTGAGCCCCACCTTCGCGCCCGTGCCCTCGGCCCGG
>CAZUZY010000124.1:0-8435 GCA_964624885.1 uncultured Polyangiales bacterium
GCCGCCGTCGGGAGCCGCGAGCAGATCGACACCCCGGCGCGCCCGCGTGTCCTGCCAGAGCGCGTCGAGGCCGCGGGCGGAGAGCCGGCGCGTGATGACCGAAAGCGGGGTCTCCCCGGCGCACGCGCACGCGACGAGGTCCCAGTTGCCGGTGTGCGCGGTGGCCACGACGACGCCCCGGCCGCGCCGCTTCGCCTCCTCGAATCGCTCGCGCCGCTCGATGCGCACAGGGGGCAGCACCCCGGCCCGGCGGCGCGCCGACATCCACACGAGCTCGAGGAGGGATGCGCCGAGCCCGCGGTACATCCGCGAAGCCTGGCGGCCCGGGTCCGCAACACCGGCCCGCTCCATCGCGGCGACGACGTGCGCGCGCCGGATCCGCAGCACGGTGCCGGCGAGGAACCCGAGGGCGGCGCCGAGGGCGCGCAGCCAGCCGAACGGCAGGAGCCCGACCAGGCCCGCGATCAGCCGCAGCGACCAGGGGACCGCGCCGCGCGAGGACATGACTCCTGACCCCGCCTCAGGCGACCGTGCAGGCGGCGTGACTCATGGCGTGTTGTTGGTCCCCTGCGTGGGGCTTCCCTGCTGCACGAGCCCCGCGTCCTCGAGCTCGTGCCCGTGCACGCGGTCGGCGATGGCCTTGCGCAGGGCGAGCCGCGCGCGGTGCAGGCGGGTCTTCACGGTGGGGATGGTGAGGTCGAGGATCTGCGCGACGTCCTCGGTGGAGAGCTCCTCGATCTCGCGCAGCATGAACACCGACCGATAGGTCTCGGGCAGGGCGTCGACCGCCTCGCGCGCGTGGACCGCGAGCTCGCGATTGGCCACGTCGTCGTCGACGGGGGGCGCCCAGTCGTCGACCGGTTCGGCCATCTCGCCCTGCTCGGTGTAGCGCGGGGAGGCGTCCTCGAGGCTGGTCTCGCGGTGGCGGCGCTCGGTGCGCATGCGCATGAGCGCGGCGTTGACCGTGATTCGATAGAGCCAGGTGGTGAACGCGCTCTGCTCCTGGAACTGCTCGATCTTGCGGAACACCTGCAGGAAGGCGTCCTGCATCGCGTCCTGGGCCTTGGACTCGTCGCGGGTGAGGCGGAGCGAGAGCCGATAGACCTTCTCCTGGTGGCGGCGCACGAGCTCGCGGAAGACGCTCTTGTCTCCCGCCTGGAGGCGCCCGACCAGGGCCAGGTCGGTCTCGTCCTTGGGTGCAACGGCCTCCGCCATGGAAGCGCCCAACCTAACGCTGGTCTCGTCGGACGAAAGGGGGATTCGCTCCGAGGTCGCCGCCGGGGCCTGCGACAAAACTTCGCTTGACAGCGGGTGGGGGTTCGCCGAACGGACGGCCATGGCCAAGGAACAACGTAAGCCCGCGACGAAAGTTTCCGGTCGAGGTCACCGCGCAGCGTTCGAGCACGCCCGGGACGTCCGGCCCCAGGCAATCACCGGTCGCGAGCGGCCCCGGGACATCATCGAGGGGCGCTTCCCGGCCTACGTGGGGCGCCAGGAGCGGATCGCCTACGAAATCATGCGCCGCTGCGTCGAGGAGGACGCCCGCATCTTCCTGACCCTGTCGGGCGCCATGACCCCGGCTGGCCTCCACGCGAGCTGCATCATCCCGCTGATCGAGCGGGGCCTGATCGACGCCCTCACGACCACCGGTGCCAACCTCTACCATGACGCACACCGGGTCATCGGGCACCGCATCCGCGAGATCGACCCCAACGCGGGCGACCTCCAGTACCGCCTGGCCCGCATCATCCGCATCTACGACCTCGGCTTCCACGAGGAGGTGCTGCTCGACACCGACCGCCTGTTCTCGGCGATCCTCCGCCGGCCCGAGCTCCAGCGCCGCATGACCACGACCGAGCTGCACTACGAGCTCGGGCGGCACATCGCCAAGATCGAGGACGCCCTCGGCGTGGCCGAGCCCTCCCTGCTCGCCACCGCCTACCGCTACGGCGTGCCGATCTTCGTCGGCGCGGTGCAGGACGGCTCGATCTTCCTCAACGTGGTCAAGCTGCGCGCGATGCTCGGCGACGCGTTCAAGCTGGAGATCGACGTGTGCGCGGACGTGTTCGAGATGGGCGCTGTGCAGCACCACTGCTTCGCCACCGAGAAGCGCAAGATGGCGGTCTGGATCCTCGGCGGCGGCGTGCCCAAGAACTACACGCTGCAGGGCGAGCCGCTGCTCGACCAGATCCTCGGCGTGCCGACCCACGGGTTCGACTACGACGTGCAGTTCTGCGTCGATCCGGTCGACAACGGCGCGCTCTCCTCGTGCCCGGCGGGCGAGGGCCACACCTGGGGCAAGGTGAGCGCCGAGAGCGTCGCCTACGGCTCGATGTACGTGCACGCCGACGTGACCGCGGTGTTCCCGTGGATCACCTATGCGCTGCTCTCGGATCCCGCGCTGCGTCGCAAGTCCGGGCGGCTCTACGACCACCGCAAGGCCGCGATCGCCGCGCTGCAGGCGAAGGTCGACAAGAACCGCCGCAAGCTGCAGGCGACGATCGAGTACCCGCTCCCCTCGCGCGACAAGAAGCTGCGCGTGGGTGGGAAGAAGAAGGCCAAGAAGACCGCGAAGTAGCGCCCGGTCAGGTGCCTTCGCGGACGAACACGAGCTCGAGGGCGTGCGAGCCGTCGACCGGATCGACGGCGTAGAGCACCGCGCCGCCGCAGCCGAACGACAGGCCCCCGAACGGGCGGGGGCTCCGCGACTCGTTGGCGAGGAGCTTGGGGACGCCGCTGCCGATGCCGTTCCACGCGTAGGCGCGGAGGCGTCGGCCGGGGCCGCCGCTGGTGTCGGTGGGCGCGACGGACGCGAGGTAGACCGCCGAGCGGTGGGTGCCGTCGCCCACGCCCGAGGGCACGTGGGTGAAGAACCCGCCCGACTCGTCGGAGGCCACCACGACGAAGGCCTCGAGCGAGCCGGCGTTGTTGTGGGCCAGGATGGGGGCGCTCTTGGCGCCGTCGACCGCGCTGTTGGCGCCGACGGTGAAGCCGCCCGCGCCGTCCACGTACGGGTACATGTCGCCGGGGAGGTTGCGCAGCTCGTAGGTGCCGGCGAGGACCGGATCCCAGGTCACGGTCTTCTTGGCGACGTCGATGCGGCCGAGCGCCGTGGCCACAGTGGTGGTCGTGGAGCCCGACTTGGACTGGCGCGCGGTGAGCGAGTAGAGGCCCGCCGCGCCGCCGTAGAAGGCCGGGGACAGGGTGACCGGGTCGCCGAACAAGGGCGAGCCGCCGGTGAGATCCACCGAGTCCGACCACACCTTGCCGAAGCGCGCCTTGAGCACCGCCGAGAACTTGTCTTCGGAGACCTTGAAGAACAGCGGTGAGCCGTCGGCGAGCATCACGGCGCCGAGGCCGACCGCGTCGTTGCGGTCGGCGCCGAGCTTCTGGTCGACCGGGTCCTTCCAGGCTCCACCGGTGTAGCTGCGGGTGACGGCCTTGAACTGGCAGTCCTTGGCGAGGGTGCCGATCGCGCAGGCGCCGGTCCACGCCGCGTACTCGACCTCGGTCGCGGAGACCGGGTAGAGCACGAGGCCCGGGCTCGACGGGACGACGCCGTTGCCGTCGACGGTGACCTTGGAGAGGAGGCGCGCCGACAGCCAGCCGTCGGTCGCCGTCCACGTGCTCGTGACGACCTTGCGCAGCTCGCCCGTGCCCTCGAGGGCCACCAGCACGAGGCTGCCGTCGGCGAGCATGCGGTATTGCGGCGAGCTGCCGAGCGCGCCCAGCTCCGCCTTGGCGCCGGCCGCGGTCCACGCCCCGGAGAGCGAGCGCAGGCGCATCGAAGGCCCGCCCGCGCCCTGCCACACGAGGACGCCGAAGCGACCGTCGTCGAAGGCGAACAGGTCGACCGTGGCGCGACCCGAGCCGCCGTCGAGCGTGAGGTCCTGGGTGGTGGTGAACGTGCCCTTGGCGCCCTCGTCGGGCTTGTAGACGACGGCCTGGTTGAGCGCGTCGGACGTGCGCACGACGAGCAGCTGACCGGTCGAGGCCTCGAGCGCCGCGACGCTGTCGGTGCCGGCGAGGCCGGGGAACGCGGTGGCGACGTCGGGGGACCACTTGCCCTTGACCAGGATCCGGTAGTGGGTGAGCCCGCCGTTGCCCCAGCCCACGGCGACCGCGCCGCCGCGCACGAGGCCGATGGCGAGCTGGCTGTCGCTCTTGAGCCCGTCGGCGTCGACGTCGAGCCGCTCGTCGTCGGCCACCTTGCCGGTGTTGACGTCGACCGTGCGGACCCAGATGGCGTGGCGGGCGCTCGTGTCGATCGCCTCGAGCATCGCGATGACGATGGTGTTGGCGTCGAGCTGGACCATGCCCGCGCGCGCCACGTTGCGGAGGTTGTCCACGTTGTGGTTGACGCGGATGGCGGGGGCGAACGCCGGACCCTTCTTGCAGGTGATCGGCGGCGGGGGCGTGTCGGTGGGCGTGTCGGTGGGGCTGTCCGTGGCGTCGCCGTCGCCGAGTGGCGTGTCGCCGGCCGCGGTGTCCCCCCCGGAGTCGAGGGGGCTCTCCGGCTCCTCTTCGCCCTTCGAGCACGAAGGGGTGGCGAGGAGGGCCAGGACGGGAAGCGGGGCGAAGAGGAGCGGGCGGAGCCACGGGAAGCGAGAAGCCATGCGCCCCCCAAGCTACCACGCCCGAAGCGAGACGCCCGCGCGGTAGGATGGCTGCCGATGCCGGACCCGAACTTCCGCGCCCTGTCCCTCGTGGACGGACAGATCGTCGCGCACCCGTCGATCGACGCGGCGCTCGAGGCCCTGCGGGCCGAGCACGTCACCTGGATCGACCTGCTGGGCCGAGACCCCACCAACGAGAAGCTCCTCGAGAACCTCGGGGTCCACCCCCTGATCGTGGAGGACGTGTTCAACGACTGCGTCCGCCCCAAGATCGAGGACTTCCAGTCGCACCTGTATCTCTTGTTCCACGCGCCCTCCCTCGTGCCGCGGGACACCGATCCGGCCACCCTCGATCTGACCGAGATCGACGTGCTGCTCGGGGACTGCTGGGTCGTGACCCACCACGCCCAGCCCTCCAACGCCATGGACGTGGTGTTCTCCGAGATCCAGAGGACCGGCCGCGGGCTGCGCAAGGGAGCGGCCTGGGTCGCCCACGCGGTCATCGACCGCATCATCGACGACTACATCCCGCTGCTCGACCAGCTGGACGACACCATCGAGGCGCTCGAGCAGGAGGTGCTGCACGACCGCGGCGGGCCCGACATCCTGCAGCAGATCTTCAGCATCAAGCGGCAGCTCCAGCAGCTGCGCCGCGTGTCGGTCCACCAGAAGGAGGTGCTCTACCGCCTGAGCCGCGGCGAGTTCGACGAGATCCCGGAGCAGCTGATCCCCTACTTCCGGGACATCTACGACCACTTCGTCCGCGTGACCGACCTCGCCGAGAGCTACCGCGACCTCATCGCCGCCACCTTCGAGGCGCACCTCTCGGTGCAGTCCAACAAGATGAACGCGATCATGAAGACGCTCACGCTGATCACCACGCTGTTCGGGCCGCTGACGTTCCTCGCCGGCCTCTACGGCATGAACTTCAAGCACATGCCGGAGCTCGAGCTCCCGTGGGCGTACCCGGTGCTGCTCGTCGCCATGCTCCTCATCGGCATCGGCGTGCTCTGGTTCTACAAGAAGAAGCGCTGGATCTGAGGACCCCGGCCGAGGTCCCAGCGCCGGGGCGGGGAGATCAGGGCCCGGACAGCACGTCGACCGACGCGAAGCTCGCGCGGGATTTCTGCGCGTAGAGCCCCACCTCGCCGTTGGTGTACAGCTTCGAGACGGGGATGGTGACCTTGAGCGCGTAGGCCGGGTCCTTCTTGAGGAGCGTGCTCGGATCGCGCGGGTTGAACACGCGGCACTCGAGCTCGTGGACCACCCCCGCTGCATCGCCGCCGGTCGCCGTCGCGGTCGTGATGGAGGCCCGGAGGCCGACCGTGTCGCCGACCTTGACCGGCAGGACGTCCTTCGGGATCGGGGCCTGGGCCGCGGTCGGGCCCGCGTCGCCCACGCCGGGGATGGCGAAGGCGACCGGGGCGCACGGGCCGCCGCTGCACGCGGTGGTGGCCGGTGCGACGATGTCCGGCGTGCGCGCGACGGCGAACCCGTTCACCAGCGAGAGCGCGCAGATGTAGAAGCGGAAATCCGAGGTGACCCGCAGCAGCACGCCGGCGCTGCCGCCGGCGTCCTCGAGGTTGGCGATCTCGGTGGTGAGCACCACCGCGCCGGTGCCGGCGCCGATCTTGTTGAAGACGAAGCGCAGGTCGGCGTCGGCGGTGGTGCCGCCGAGGAAGCTGTCGCCGTCGAGCCCCTCGACGAACTGGCCAGCCCCGGCGCCCACGGCCTTCCAGCTGGAGAGCGAGCGGAACGGGTCGAACAGCAGGCGGTTGGCCGCGGAGGCGGTGATGAACGGCTCGGCGGGCAGGCAGGCCGTGCCGATCGTGCCGCCCTCCTGCCCCGGGTTCTTCACGTTGGGGCAGTTGTCGCAGCTGTCGGGTACGCCGTCGCCGTCCTCGTCGTGGCCGGTGCAGGTGCGGCCGTCGGGTAGGGTGTAGACGTCGGGGGCGCTGTCGGTCGCCACCTCGGGCTCGGCGTCCGCCGTGAGCTCGGAGACCGCGTAGTTCCAGCTGCAACTCGCGCCGCCGGCCACGACGACGAGGGCGCCCGCGGCGCCGGCGAGCAGCCACGCGCCCACCGCTCGGGGCACCCTCAGGCTCGCTCGACCTCCACCCATTCGCGTCACTATGCCTCACGGCCGCGGTCGCGTCATGCGGCTTGTGCCGCGGTCACCGCGGGTCACCGGCGCCGCCGCAGCCCTGCGACCACGCACAGGCCGGCCGCGGCGAACAACCCGAGCCACTCGCCGCGGGTGCCGAGCACGCCACAGTTGCAGGCCTTGCTCGCGGCGGGGCCGCCGGGCGGTGGAGCAAGGGGTGAAGTCGACGCCGGGGTCGGCTGCGTGAGGGGGATGCTGCCCGCGGGCGCCGGGGTCGCCCCGCAGCCCCAGCCGGTCGTGCCTCCGGGCGCGAACGCGCACCGCTCGATCACCGAGCCGTCGAGGCGGAAGACCGTCATCGTCGCGCGGGTCTTCTCGAGCTCCACCTTCGCGAAGTGGTGGACGGGCTCGAACTTGAGCGCGCCCTCGCCGGGGTGGAACTCCTTGTAGAGGGGCGCGCCTCCGCCGCCGCTCACCACGTAGCGGAGGCCGTCGCGCTCGCCGCGCTCGTAGGCGTGGTCGTGCCCCGAGATCACGAGGTCGACGCGGTGCTTCTTGAACAGCTGCGGGATCCGCGCGAGGCGCATGGCCGCGTTGGGCCCGTGGAGGCCGGACGAGTAGGGCCCGTGGTGCATGACCGCGAAGCGATGGACGATGCCCGGCTCCGTGTCGGCCGCCGTGAGCGCACCCTCGAGCCACGTGAGCTCGTCGCTCGCGAAGTCGTCCTGCGCATCGAGCATGAAGAACCGCGCCGACCCGAAGCGGAACGTGTACCAGCGCTCGCCCGAGCCGGCGGGGGCCGGGACCCGGAACATGCGTCCGTACCGTTGCGCGCCGTCCGAGGTGGGCATCCCGATCTCGTGGTTGCCGATCACGGGGAACACGCAGCGCTCGGCCAGGAGCGGGCGCTCGATGGAGAAGAACTCGGTCCACTGGGCGGGGACGCTGCCGTCGGCGATCATGTCGCCGGTGTGCACGAGGAAGTCGCTCGGCGTGGCGAGGATGGCCTTCACCACGGCCGTGTGGATCTGCGCGTAGGTCCGGTTGTCGCCGTAGAGGACGAACGATAGCGCGCGGTCGTCCTCGGGCGCGGTCGTGAAGCCGCCCTTGGCCACGGTGCCGTCGTCGAGGGTCAGCGTGTACGTATACGTCGTCGCGGGCTCGAGCCCGGACGCCGTGAGCTCGATCACCGCTTCCTTGCTGGGGGCCTCGGCGGTGACGGTCGGGCCAGCGTCGCCCCCGCGCGCGATCTCGAGCTTGGCCCCGTGGGCGCCGTCGCTCTCGGCGAGCACCGACACCTGGCGCGATCCGAGCTCTTGCAGGTAGGGCGCGCGCACCCAGTTCGTGGCCGCCCCGGCCGACGAGGCCGCGAACAGGGGGACGAGGACGAGGGCCGAGGGGCGCACCCTTGGGCATCTATCCGAACGGCGGAAATCCCGCTACCCCCGGGGGCATGCGGTTCGCGTTCGCCCTCGGCCTCTCCGCGGTTTTCTTCGTGGTCGCGTGCGGCGCCTCGCCGAAGCCCACCTCCGACACCCCGCTCACGCCCGGCAGCGCCTCGATCCAGCCGAGCCCCGTGACCGCCGAGACCGTCCCGAAGTCCACGCCCGCCCCCGCGCCCACCAGCGCCTCCTCCATGTGATCCCACGCGACCCCTAGAGGGCCCACGTGACCTCTCCGGGCCCACGTGACCTCTCCGGGCCCACGTGACCTCT
>CAZUZY010000124.1:8535-19590 GCA_964624885.1 uncultured Polyangiales bacterium
ACGTGACCTCTCCGCGCCCACGTGACCTCTCCGCGCCCACGTGACCTCTCCGCGCTTGACCTGAGAACAACAAACGCCATAATCAAACGGTGCAGCTGGGGCTCGGGTTCTCGACACCGCAACCTTCGAGACGGGGGGGGCGCACGCGTGGGCGCCGGTCGCCCCGAGCTCCGGGGCAGCGAGTCCCATCGCCGTCGCGTGCCGGTGTCCCCGAGCGTGCCGCTGCACGTCACCCTGCGGATGGCGAAGCACGTGTGGAACCTGCGCGCGCAGCGCTGTTTCGTGCCGATCCGTCGCGCCCTCGCCGCCGTCCAGCGCCCGGGCTTCCGGCTGGTCCAGTACAGCGTCCAGGGAAACCACGTGCACCTGCTCGTCGAGGCCGACGCCCACGGCGCGTTCGTCAGCGGGATCCGCTCGCTCTCGATCCGGGTCGCGCGGGCGCTCAACCGCGTGATGGGGCGGCGCGGGCGCGTGCTCGGCAGCCGCACCCACGCGCGGCCGCTCCGCACGCCCACCGAGGTCAAGAACGCCCTCCGCTACGTGCTCCTGAACCGCACCCACCACGTCGCGGACGCGACCCAGGCGGACGAGTGCTCCACCGCACCCTGGTTCCGCGACTGGGCCGCCCTCGAGGAGGAGGCACCACCGCTCGCGCGCGCGGGCCCGCCCCTCGAGTGCGTCGCCGTTTCGCCGCGCACGTGGTTGCTCCGCGTGGGGTGGCGTCACGGCCGCGCCCGTCGGCGACGAGCCTGATCCCGCCGAGCACTCAGGCGAGCACTGCGTCGAGCAGCGTGCGGCACTCGCGCGCGAAGTCGGCGGGGCGCTCCTCGTGCACGAACAGCTTCGCGTCCGGCACCACCACGAGGTCCGCCGGCCCGCCGAACTGCGCGAGCATCGGCCGCGCGAGCGCGAGCGGGAAGAACGGGTCGTCCGCGCCCCACACGAGCCGCACCGGCACCTGGATGCGCGCGTGGAGCGCCGCGAGGCCGGCGACCGCGTCGTGCGAGATCGTCTGCAGGAGCCGCATCTGCCCCGCCGATACGGCGTCCGACGCGAGGATCGGCGCGACGAAGAGCTCGTGGAAATCGCCCTCGATCCGCCCGAGATCGGAGAAGCACCCGCCGAACCCGAGGGGTGACCGCCGGAGCGTCCGCGACCGCAAGAGGTTGCGCAGGAGGTCCTTGCCTCCCGGCAGCTTGGTCGCGAGCACGAACAGCGTGACCAGCCACGGCGTGTGCCCCGGGATCTCGGTGTTGCCGAGCGCGAGCCCCGCCACGCGCGGATCGTCCGCAGCGACCGTGCGCGCGACGAGGCCCCCGCTGTCGTGCGCGATCAGCGCGTGCCTGCCGAGCCCGAGCCGCTCGGTGGCGCGCCGGATCGTCGCCGCGTGCGCGCGTAGATCGATCGGCGTCTCACGATCCCACACGCTCTGCCCCGTGCCGGGCAGGTCGAGCAGGTGGCAGGTGTAACGGTCGGCGAGCAAGGGGACGAGGTCGCGGAACGTGGCCGAGTGCAGCGGCCAGCCGTGGACGAACACGACGTCCGGCCCTCGGCCGAACTTGCGGTAGGCGAGCTTGCTGTGCCCGACGTCCACGAAGGCGGGCGCCTTTGCGCGGAACGAGGCGAGCACCTGGGCGCGGGTCGGAGCGGAGTGGGTTTCGATCGTCTGCATGCCGCGCACTGTGTGGCCTCCCTTCGGGTCTTTCCATTACCTCCCGAGGTAAAGGACTCGATCGCGGAGGCCCGCTACAGTCGCCGGATGCCGCGCGAGCCCACGCGATTGTTCCCCGCGCTCCTCCGGCACTGGCGCACCCGCCGCGGCCACAGCCAGCTCGACCTCTCGCTCGCCGCCGAGGTCTCCTCGCGCCACGTGAGCTTCCTCGAGACCGGCCGCGCGCAGCCGAGCCGCGAGATGGTGCTGCGCCTCGCCACCGTCCTCGATCTGCCGCTGCGCGACCAGAACGCGCTGCTCGAGGCGGCGGGCTTCTCGGCCGCGTTCTCCGAGGCCACGCCCGAGCGGCTGCCCGAGATCGAGCGCGCCCTCGAGCGCATGCTCGCGCAACAGGAGCCGTACCCCATGGTCGTCGTCGACCACCGCTACGACGTCGTGCGCACCAACCAGGGTGCCGCGCGCCTGCTCGCGCGAACGATCGCCGATCCGACCGCGCTCGCCGAGGCGAACAACGTCTTCCGGCTCGTGTTCGACCCCCGGCTCGCCCGCGCGGCCATCGTCGACTGGGAGCGCACCGCGCGCGCGCTGCTCTCGCGCCTCTACCGCGAGTCCATCGGCGACCCGGAGCTCACGGGGCTCGTGCGCGCGCTGCTCGAGTACCCCGACGTGCCGTCGAGCTTCCGGTACCCCGATTTCTCCCTCCCGAGCGAGCCGACGATGGTGCTACGCCTCCGCGTCGAAGGCGAGGCGCTCTCGTTCCTCACCACCATGACCATGTTCAGCGCTCCCCAGAACGTCTCGCTCGACGAGCTCCGCATCGAGACCTACTTCCCCCTCGACGACGCGACGGTCGCGGCCTGCGCGCGGATGGCCGCCTCGTGATCCGCATCCTCGGGCGCCTGCGCGCCGACTTCGCGGGCCACGTGCACACCGTCGCGCCGGTGGTGCGCCACGCCCTCCTGCCGCAGGGCCACGGCGGAGAGCTCCGTGTCGCACCGTGGTCGACCGAGATCGTCGACCCGGTGCGCGGCCGCGTCCGCCTGACCGGCAAGCTGCACGACGCAGGGGGCGAGACGCTCGTCGTCGTGGTGCACGGGCTCGGCGGGCACGTCGACAGCCACTACGTGCACCAGGCCGCGCTCACCCTCGCGCGCGGCGGACTGTCTTCTCTGCGCGTGAACCTGCGCGGCGCCGACCGCCGCGGCGACGACTTCTACCACGCAGGGATCATCGGGGATCTGGGCGCCGTGTTCGCGAGCCCCACCGTCGCGCGGTTCTCGCGGGTGATCCTGTGGGGCTCGTCGCTCGGCGGGCACCTGAGCCTGCGCTTCGCCGCGCTCACGCCCGATCCCCGCCTCGCCGGCGTGGTCGCGGTGTGCCCGCCGCTCGACCTCGCGGCAGGCGCCTCCGCGATCGACACGTTCCACCGGCGGCCCTACCTGCGCCACGTGCTCACGGGGCTCGTCGAGATGTACGAGCAGGTCGCCGCGCGCGGGCCGGTGCCGCTGCCGGTGGCCGAGGCGCACCGCATCCGCAGCATCCGCACCTGGGACGAGCGCATCGTCGCGCGCCGCTTCGGCTTCCGCGGCGCCGCCGACTACTACGCCCGCACGAGCGTC
Source organism: uncultured Polyangiales bacterium (assembly GCA_964624885.1). GTDB lineage: Bacteria > Myxococcota_A > Polyangia > Polyangiales > JADJMO01 > JADJMO01. The sequence continues at coordinate 11,827 of CAZUZY010000124.1, forward strand.
GCGCCGCACCTCGGCGAGCTCCGGTGCCCGACGCTGCTCGTGGTCGGCGACTCGGACCCGATGGTGCCGCGCGCGACGGTGGAGCCCGCGCTCCGCGGGGTGTCGTCCGCGGTCGACGTGCGCGTCGTCGACGGGGGGCATGTCGGCTTCCCGCGCCACGTGGATCTCGGACAGCGCGGCCCGCGCGGGCTCGAGCCGCAGGTCGCGGCCTGGATCGCCGCGCGCGCCTGACCGCTCGCGCCGAGCCGTCTCGGAACGCACGGGGGCTCCCTCGCCGTCAGAGAACGCACTCTCGTCACTGACAACCGTGTCGCGGTCGCCGGTGTGGGCCAGGACAGTGGGGTCTCTGGTGTGCGCGTGGCACGGGGTTTGATTGGCGTCGCGCCGATGCGCAAGGTCTGGCTCGCGAGCCCGTTCGTGGTGGTGGTCGGTGGGCTCGCCGGCTGCTCCGATCCGCAGCCGCTGTGGGCCGACGGTGAGGCGGCCGACGGCGGGGGTGATGTGGGGCCGGACGTCGCCAAGCGGCCCGACACCGGCGACACCGGAACTTCCAGCAACCCACCTGGCTGGCCGTATCCGGACACCGATTCGGAGTTCTCACCGATGGTGCCGGACAAGACGACGGGCAAGGTCTGCTCGTCCGACACCGACTGCGACGTCACGGGCAATGGCCTCGGCCACTGCACGAACAAGCTCTACATCGTGAGCCCGTTGAATCCGACGGCCGTCTGCGTCCAGATCGACTTCGGCGGTGGGGACGCGTGCGACGCGGGCGACGGCACCACCGTGCCCCTCTGCGACGGAGACACGGGCATCTGCGTGAAGCGCGGCACCAACCCGTCGGTCTGCGAAGCGCTCTGTGTGGTCGATCACGCGGGCAACGTCACCCACGCCTGCGCGGGCAAGAACGCCTGTCATCCGAGCGCGCTCGCCGTCGACAGCACCGGAAAGTCCGTCCTCTTCGGCTACTGCCAGGGCGGCTGCGCAGACGACTCGGAGTGCCCGTCGGGGAGCGTCTGCGACCCGATCCAGGGCCTCTGCTCGGGCAAGACGTGCACTTCGGACACGGAGTGCACGAAGCTCTTCACGAAGCCCCCTCCCGGATTCAAGTGCGTGGCCGACGACACCGGCACGAAGAGCCACTGCCGCTGGGCCTTCGCCAAGAAGGACGGCGACCTCTGCACTCCGGGCGCGGCTGGGCTCGAAGGATCGACGGACTGCCTCTGCGTCGGCAAGGCCGGCGGCGCCACCGACTCGGGGGTCTGCAGCTCGACCTGCAAGTCCGTCGCCTTCGGCACCGAGAACGCAGAGTGCGCCGCCGGCTTCGTCTGCGATCCGCAATTGAACGCCAAGAACAAAGACGGAGAGGACATCTACGATCCGGATTTCAAGCTCCCCGCGGGCATGGCTGGCTACTGCATGCGCGCCTGCACCGCCGACGCCGACTGCGGCATCGCCGGCTGGACCTGCACCCAGTCCGCCGGTACCCCGAGCAAGACATGTCACCCGCCCGTCTGATCCCACTCTTCCTGCTCGGCGCCTGCGGCGGTCGACAGACGACCCTCGTCGAGGAGGACGCGCGGCCCGAGGCGACGGTCGACTCCGCCGTCGTCGTGGACACCAGTACCCGGCCCGACGTCGTCGTCGTGGACAGCTCCGTCCCCCCGCCCACCGAGAAGCCGTTCGGCAAGACCTGCAGCAGCGACGCCGACTGCGACGTCACGGGCAGCGGCCTCGGGCACTGCACCAATCGCGTCTACCGACTCACGCCGCTCAACCCGACCTCGATCTGCATCGACGTGGACTTCGGCGGCGGCGACGCCTGCGACCCGGGCGACGGGACGAACGTCGTCCTGTGCGAAGGCGACATGGGCCTCTGCACGCGCATGGGCAGCGACCCTGCGCTCTGTCAGCAGCTGTGCGTCGTCGACGCGGTCGGCCTCGTGCTCACCGCGTGCGTCGGGAAGAACGCGTGCAATCCCTATGCGATGGGGAAGGATTCGGCAGGCAAGCCCGTGCTCTTCGGCTACTGCCAGGGCGGCTGCGCCACCGACGCAGACTGCCCCGGTCTCGCGGTCTGCGACCCCATCCGCAACCTGTGCCTCGCACACCCCTGCACCACCAGCGTCGACTGCACCAAGCTCTTCGCCGACGCGGTCGCGCCAGGGTTCGGCTGCGTGGCCGACGCGACGGGCGGCAAGAGCCACTGCCGCTGGTCGTTCGCCAAGAAGGACGGCGACCGCTGCACGCCCGACGCGAGCCCGAAGCTGCCCTCGAAGGACTGCCTGTGCCTCGGCAAGCTCGGGGGCGCAGTCGACACCGGCGTCTGCGCCACGGCGTGCAAGACGGTGGGCTTCGGCTCCACGAACGCCGAGTGTCCCGCGGGCTTCGTCTGCGACCCTCACCTGGATCCGGCGCGCTTCTCTGCGACCTTCAAGCTCCCCGCTGGCATGGCCGGACGTTGCGTCCGCGCGTGCACCGCCGACGCCGACTGCGGCATCGCGGGCTGGACTTGCACCCAGTCCGCCGGCACCCCGAGCAAGACATGTCACCCGCCCGCCTGATCCCCGCCTTCGTCCTCCTGATGGGCTGCACCAGCGAGGTCGGCGTCGCACCGTGCGCGGACCTCGACGCGGGCACCTGCGAGCCGGGCTGCCGAGCGATCGCGCTCCAGGCCTACGACCCCGCGGCGCGCTGCCTTCGACCCCGAAGGCCCGCCGCGTGTGCGGTGGTCGCCAGCCACTCGAACCCGCCTGCCGAGGAGCGGGGCTGCCTGCAGCGAACCACGGACGGGGCGCGCTTCGTCGGCAGCGACCTCCGCACCCTCGGGCTCGATCCAGCCGTGTGGACCTCCTGCCCGACCTCCGACCCGCAGGTGCTCAGGGCCAGCGACTGCCCATGATCTCCAGGGCCCGCCGACGCCGGCCGCGACGGGCACGGACGCCGTCGCGACCCCTCCACCGTCCGGGGGCGGCTCCTGCAGCGTGTCATCAATGGCAGCAGGCCACTCCACCCTAGAAATCCCGCTCTTCGCGGCCTCGCTGACCCTCTGCCACCTCCGCCGGCGGCCCCGTCGTCGACCTCCGCGCTGACCCCCGGAATCGAGGGTTGCCCACAGTCCCGAAAGGGGACTGTCAAGATCCGAAATCGGCCATTTTGCTCGACCGAGCGAATAACTGGGCCGGTGGTCTCCCCACGGGTTATCCACACCCACTTCATGACGCAACGCGCCGGACCTGCCCGACGGTCCTGGCGCCGATGTGCGCATGCAAATCCCATAAATTCCGCGATCCGTCTTCTTGACGCGCCCCCCACCACCTCCGTAGGGTGGGCCAACTCGTGGTGAACGGTGGGAAGAAGTGCCAAGCCCGCCGCCATCCGAGATAGGACCGAAGACGATGTGGCAGGGCCAGCACGAGCACGCGATCGACGCGAAGGGGCGCACGAGCCTCCCTTCACGCTTTCGTGAGGCGCTCGGGCACGAGCCGGTCTTCGTGCTCACGGCCTCGCTCGACCCGTGCCTCGTCGCCTACCCGCTCGTCGAGTGGCGGGCGTTCGAGGAGAAGCTCTCCAAGCTCCCGCGGTTCGACCCCGCCGTCGTCAAGCTGCGTCGCATCTACGTCTCGGCCGCGGTCGAGATCGCGCCCGACGCCCAGGGCCGCGTGCTCGTCCCCCCTTCGCTCCGCGCGCACGCTGCGCTCGAGAAGGACTGCCTCTGGGCCGGCATGGGGCGGTGGGCCGAGCTGTGGTCCGTCGCGCGCTGGGCCAAGGCCATCGAGACGACCGACGAGGAGCGCGCCGCGCTCGCGCACAAGCTCTCGGAGCTCGGGCTGTGACCGGGTTCCACCACGTCACCATCCTGCGCGACGAGGTCGTGCGCTTCCTCGCGCCGCGTGCCGGCGCCACCTACGCCGACGTCACGCTGGGGGGCGGGGGGCACACCGAGGCCCTGCTGCAGGCAGACCCGGGGTGCCGCGTGATCGGCGTCGACCGCGACGACGTGGCCATCGACGCCGCGAGCGCGCGCCTGGCCGCGTTCGGCGATCGCTTCTCGGTCGTACGCGGCGCGTTCGGCGACGCCGAAGCGCTGCTCCCGAAGGGCCTCGCCGGCCTGGTCGCCGACCTCGGCGTCTCGTCGCCCCAGCTCGACGACCCCGACCGCGGCATGAGCCTGCGCCGCGACGCCTCGAGCGGCCCGCTCGACATGCGCATGGACCGCTCGAGCGGCCGCACCGCGCGCGAGCTCGTCGACGAGCTCTCCGCCGAGGCCCTGGCCGACGTGATCTTCGAGCTCGGTGACGAGCGCCGCTCGCGCAAGATCGCGCGCGCGATCAAGGACGCCGCCGAGCGCAACGAGCTCGCGACCACGGGCGATCTCCGCCACGCGATCTACTCCGCCGTCGGCGGGCAGCAGGTGGGCGGCATCGACCCGGCCACGCGCACGTTCCAGGCCCTGCGCATCGCCGTGAACGACGAGCTCGGGCAGCTCGACCGCCTGCTGGCCGCGCTGCCCGGCCTCCTCGCCGACGACGGCGTGGCCGCGCTCATCTCGTTCCACTCGCTCGAGGACCGGCGCGTGAAGCACGCCTTCGCCGACGAGGCGATCTGGGAGCCGCTCGTCAAGAAGCCGGTCGAGGCCAGCGCCGACGAGGTCGCCCACAACCCGCGCGCTCGCAGCGCCAAGCTCCGCGCCGCCCGTCGTCGTCGCGCCGGCGAGGCGCCGCTCGACCGCGCCGCCCGTTACGAAGAGAAGCGCAAGAAGAAGTGGGGGCAGGCATGAGGCGCGAGAACCGGTTCGTCGCGCTCTGGTCGCTCGCGGTCATCGCCACCGCGGCGTCGTTCATCCTGTACCTCGCCATGCGCAGCCGCGCCGTCGAGCTCGGGTACAAGCTCGGTAAGGCGCGCCAGAAGCAGGCGGTGCTGCGCGAGACGCGCCGCGTGCTGCAGGTCGAGGCGGTCAGCTACAAGAACCCCGAACGCATCGAGGCGGTGGCCAAGGGCGTGCTCCGCATGGAGGAGCCGCCGCCGCAGCGCATCTTCGTCGTGGGCGCGCCGATCGAGAAGACCGAGGCCGCCCCGCCGCAGCCGAGCGCCGCCCCGAGCGCGAGCGTGAAGCCCCTCCCGAGCGCCTCCGCCAAGGGAGGCCCGCCGTGAGGAACGTCGACCCGCGCCGCGCGCGTTGGATCCGGTTCCGCATGTTCGTGCTCTCGGGCTTCCTCGTGCTCGGCCTCGGCTCCGTGGTGTCGAGCGCGTGGAACATCCAGGTCAAGCACGGCGCCGAGTGGCGCATGATCGCCGAACGGCAGCGCCAGAAGCGCCTCAAGGTGCAGCCGATGCGGGGCTCGATCCTCGACCGCAACGGCGAGCCGCTCGCGGTGTCCGTCGACGTGCCGAGCGCCGCGGTGAACGTCGCCGAGATGATCCGCGGCCTGCCCGACGTGAAGGTGCCGGCGATCCTCGACGCCAACGCGGCACGCCTGGCGCAGGCGCTGAACCTCCCGTTCCCCGAGGTCTCGGCCAAGCTCAAGAGCAAGAAGCGGTTCGTGTGGCTCAAGCGCCGCCTCTCCCAGGAGGAGGCCACCGCGCTCAAGGCGCTCGCCGATCCCAAGAAGCCCGACGCGATGAAGGGCCTGATGGTCGAGGGCGAGGGGCATCGCTTCTACCCTGGCCGCGAGGCGGTGTGGGGCGTGGTCGGGTACGTCGGCGGCGACGGGCAGGGGCTCGACGGCCTCGAGAAGTCCTGCGACGAGGACCTCAAGGGCAGCACCGACGCCATCACCGCCCTCCGCGATCGCCAGGGCACACTGCTGTTCGGCGACGGCCTCGAGGACGAGCGTTCGCTGGCCGGTGACGACGTCCACCTCGCGCTCGACCTCGGCCTGCAGTTCCAGGTGCAAGAGGACCTCGAGGCCGCCATCAAGGCCTTCGAGGCCAAGAGCGGCAGCGCCGTCGTCATCGACCCGAACAGCGGCGAGGTGCTGGCGATGGCCACCGCGCCGGGCTGGAACCCCAACGACTACGGCGACTCGCCCCTCGAGCTGCGCCGCCACCACGGCACCGCCGACCGCATCGAGCCGGGCTCGACGATGAAGATCTTCACCGTCGCCGCGGCGCTCGCCGAGGGCAAGCTCGACCCGACCAAGGAGCTCTACTGCGAGAACGGCGCGTGGCAGATCGGCGGGGTCACCATCCACGACACCCACCCCGAGTCGATGCTCACGCCGAGCCAGGTGATCGCCAAGTCGTCGAACATCTGCGCCGCCAAGATCGGCCTCTCGCTCGGCGAGGCGGGGCTCTACGGCGCGCTGAAGCGCTTCGGGTTCGGCGAGCCCACGGGCGTGGGCCTGCCCGGCGAGACCAGCGGCGTGCTGCGCCCCAAGGGGCGTCCGTGGTTCGAGGTCGACATCGCCTCGGCGTCGTTCGGCCAGGGCATCAGCGTCACCAACATGCAGCTGGCGATGGCGATGAGCGTGATCGCCAACGGCGGCCGCCTGCTCGAGCCGATGCTGGTGCGCAAGGTCACGAGCGCCACCGGCGCGCTGGTGCGCGAGGAGCTCCCCACGGTCAAGCGCGAGGTCATCCCCGCCGCGGCGGCGCGCATGGTCACCGAGATGATGGCCGGCGTCGTCGAGGAGGGCGGCACCGGACGCGAGGCCAACATCCCGGGCTACCGCGTGGCGGGCAAGACCGCGACCGCGCAGAAGGCCGACCCGAGCACTGGCAAGTACGACCCCGACAAGTTCGTCGCCTCGTTCGTGGGCTTCGTGCCCGCGCAGAAGCCCCGCTTCGTGATCGCAGTGGTGCTCGACGAGCCGTGGGTCGCCCACCTCGGCGGGCAGGTCGCCGCGCCGGTGTTCAAGCGCATCGCGATGCGGGCCATCGCGCGCTACGGCGTCGCGCCCACGGGCGAGGTCGCCAAGACCCCCATCACCTTCCCGCTCGAGGACCCGACGCCGCGCGTGTACGCGGACGCGGCCAAGCTCGATGCGACCGGCCCCAACGGCGCGCCGATCCTGCCGCTCAAGGCCGGCGGGGGGCCCAAGGCCGCGAGCCCGGCCGCGCTCACCGGCGCCAACGCGGCCATCGTGCCCGACCTCGCCGGCATGGGCGCGCGCGAGGCGATCAAGACCCTCGTGGCCCTCGGGCTCGCGCCGGTCGTCGAGGGGACCGGCACGGTCAAGGAGCAGGATCCGCCGGCGGGCGGCGCGATCCTCAAGGGTTCCACCGTCAAGCTGCGGCTCGTGCCGCCCTCGTGATCCAGTGTCGAGCGCCGTCCCCCCCCGGAGCCGCAAGGACGCGACCCTCTCGTGGCTCGCGCTCGAGCTCGGCGGTCCGCGCCGCGCGGTGCGCCACCTCGGTGCGGACGTCGTGGTCACCGACGTGCAGCAGGACTCGCGCGCGGTGCGTCCGGGCGATCTGTTCGTCTCGCGGCCTGGCTCCATCGACCCGGCCCGTCGTGCGCAGTTCGTGAGCGACGCCATCGCGCGCGGCGCCGTCGCCGTCCTGCGCGAGCACGCCGACCAGCCCTGCGCGGTCCCCGTGCTCGAGGTGCCCGCCGAGGACCTCCGCCCGGCGATCGGGGTCGTCGCCTCCGCGGTGCACGGCCACCCTTCGTACGCGCTCGACGTGGTCGCGGTCACGGGCACCAACGGCAAGACGACGACCACCGCGCTGCTCGCCGAGGCGCTCGATCGCCTCGGCGGGCGCTGCGCGCGCATCGGCACCGTGGGCGCCGAGCTCGCGGGCGAGACCCGCCCGACCACC
>CAZUZY010000125.1:0-19558 GCA_964624885.1 uncultured Polyangiales bacterium
CGTGGTCAGCGCGGCGGCCGCGGTGGCGCTCAGGGCGACGAACGCGCGCCGGCTCAGATCTCCGTTCGACTCGGACTCGTGGCCCTGGGTGGGCGCGGGCGCCTGATCATCCATCATGGGCGGGCAGTCTAGCGAACGGTCCGAGGGGGCGGCCAGCCCTCGGCGGCGGCCGCCGGCGGAAATCGTCCGCCGCCGGCGGCGCAACGCGAATCCTTCGAGAAAAACGGGGTCTCGGCCCTGGCATTGTCCACGCAATGGCTGGGCTCGCGCACCGCGCAGAAAGCGAGAACCAAATGTTGGACATCGACACCATCCCCATGCAGAACCCCGGCCGCGCCAGCAAGGCCGTCTACACCATCGTCGAGCGCCCCGGCTCCAAGAGCATCTGGGTCCACATCGGCTGGGCCCACGTCAACCACGACGGCTCGTTCAACCTCCACCTCGATGCGCTGCCCCTCAACGGCAAGCTGCAGGTGCGCGACTGGACCCCGCGCGACCAGAGCACCCCTCGGCGCGACGAGCGTCGCGGCGACGACCTGCGGGCGGCGCTCTGATCGCGGCGCGCGCGAGGGCCTTCGTCGGTGAGGCTGGTCTCACCGCGGGGTCCCTCGCGCGCGACGCTCCCCACCCGGAGTCGAGCCATGACCCGCACCCGCGTCCTCCTCGTCCTCGTGCCGCTCGTCGGCGCGCTCCTGTTCTGGTTGAGCCGACCGGCCTCGAGCGCGGCGGTCGCCGGCGGCCCCGTCGCCGCGCCGGTCAGCGTGGAAGCCGGGCCCGAGCCCTCGGTCTCCAGCCTCTCCGACGCGACGGGCGAAGCCCCCGGCGACGCCAGCGTCGACAGCAAGCCGGCGATCGAGGTCCTCACCGACGGCGCGCTCGTCGTCGACCTCAACCGAGCGAGCGAGCAGGACCTGCGGCGCCTGTCGGGCATCGGGCCCGGGCGGGCGCGCGCCATCCTCGCCCTCCGCGACAAGCTCGGACGCTTCAAGTCGATCGACGACTTGTTGCGCATCAAGGGGTTCGGCAAGGCGACCTTGCGCCGCCTCAGACCGCAGCTCCGCGTCTAGTGCACGGGACACGCAATGGGCTAGGCGCAATCTGTGCGCCTCATGTATGCTCTCTTTGTCAGGCAATTCGGAGCCGAGACGCTGCACGGGACCGTCCGGGAGCGACGAAGCCAAAGGCCTGCCGGGGAGGGGAACTTGATCACTGCACCGACCGACGAAGGGGGCGACGCCGCGTTCCGGCACCGTCCATCCGATGCCCGCCTGTTCGCGCATCCGCGCCTGGAGATCGTCGCCGAGATCGCCCGCCGCCCGGGCGTGAGCTTTCGCATCCTCTGTGAGGATCTCGCCCTCTCCGACGGCAACCTCAGCGCCCACCTGCGGGCGCTCGAGGAGTCCGGCGCGATGCGGGTCGAGCGCACGTTCGACGGTCGCCGCCGCCTGTCCCAGTACCACCTCACGGACGATGGTCGCACGCGGCTCCGCGCCTACGTCGACTGGCTCGGACGCTTTGCGCAAGCGATGCGTCCGCTGGTCTGACGAAGCCGTCGTCGGGGCCGATCGCGCCGTTGCGGCGGGATGCACCAGGGTCTAGCGTCCGCCGCCCATCGACGGAGGAATCGCCATGGCCACCAAGATTGCGATCAACGGGTTCGGACGTATCGGTCGTTGCATCGTTCGCGCGATGCTGGAGCGCAACGAGTCGGATCTCGAGCTCGTGGCCATCAACGATCTCACGAGCCCCGCGACGCTCGCCCACCTCCTCAAGCACGACTCGGTGCACCGCCGCGCGCCCTTCGCCGTCGAGGTCAAGGACAACGCGCTGATCATCGCCGGCAAGACCATCAAGGTCACGGCCGAGAAGGACCCGAGCAAGCTCCCCTGGAAGGCGGACGACGTCGCCATCGTCCTCGAGTGCACGGGTCACTTCCGCGACCAGGCGGGCTGCAAGGCGCACCTCGCGGCCGGCGCCAAGAAGGTCATCATCTCGGCCCCGGGCGAGAAGGACATCGACGGCACCTTCTGCGTCGGCATCAACTCGAACGAGTACGACGCGAGCAAGCACCACATCGTCAGCAACGCGAGCTGCACGACCAACTGCCTCGCGCCGGTGGCCAAGGTGCTGCACGAGGGCTGGGGCATCCTCCGCGGCCAGATGACCACCATCCACTCGTACACCAACGACCAGATGGTGCTCGATCTCCCCCACAAGGACCTGCGCCGCGCCCGCGCCGCCGCGCTCTCCATGATCCCCACCTCGACCGGCGCCGCCAAGGCCATCGGCCTCGTGCTCCCCGCCCTCAAGGGCAAGCTCGACGGCCTCGCGATCCGCGTGCCCACGCCCGACGTCTCGATCGTCTCGCTCACCGTGCAGGTCGAGAAGGCCGCGACGCGCGACGCGGTCAACGCGGCCCTGCTCGAGGCCAGCAAGGGCCCGCTCGCCGGCATCCTCGGGTACACGACCGAGGAGCTCGTCTCCACCGACTTCATCGGCGACCGTCACTCGTCCATCGTCGACAGCAAGCTCACCCAGGTGATCGGCGACCAGCTGATCTCGATCCAGACCTGGTACGACAACGAGATGGGCTTCTCCCACCGCATGGTGGACCTCGGGAAGATCCTCGCGGCCAAGCTCTAGGAACGGAGGCTCCCCATGGCGATGCTCGACGGGATCCACTCCATCAAGGACCTCACCCTCGAGGGGCGTCGCACGTTCGTGCGCGTCGACTTCAACTGCCCCCTCGAGGAGCGAGACGGCAAGATCGTCGTCTCCGACGACACGCGCATCCGCGAGGCCCTGCCCACGCTGCGCCTCGGCCTCGAGCGCGGCGCGCGCCTCGTGCTCGCGTCGCACCTCGGGCGGCCGAAGCCGGGCAAGGACAACAAGAAGCTCTCGCTCGAGCCCGTCGGGGCCCGCCTCTCCGAGCTGCTCGGGGTCGAGGTGCTGCTGCCCGACGACTGCGTCAGCGACGCGGCGCGCCGGATCGTGAGGGAGCTGCGCACCGGTCAGGTGTGCCTGCTCGAGAACCTCCGCTTCCACGCCGAAGAAGAGGCCGACGACGAGACCTTCGCCCGGCAGCTCGCCGAGCTCTGCGACGTCTACGTCGACGACGCCTTCGGCGCGGCGCACCGCGCCCACGCGAGCGTCCACGCCCTCGCACGCCTGGTCCCCGAGCGCGCGGCCGGCCTCCTGATGATCAAGGAGATCACCGCGCTCTCGAGGCTGATCGAGGCGCCGCCGCACCCCTACGTGGCCGTCCTCGGCGGCGCCAAGGTGTCGGACAAGATCGAGGTCCTCGACCAGCTGCTCGAGCGCGTGGACGCGCTCCTCATCGGCGGCGCCATGGCCAACACGTTCCTGGCCGCCCAGGGCGTCGACATGGCCGCGTCGAAGATCGAGGCCGACAAGCTGCCGCTCGCCCGCACGATCCTCGAGAAGGCCAAGAGCAGCCGTCGCAAGGTGGAGCTGCTCCTGCCGACCGACGTCGTCGTGGCCAAGAGCCTCGACGCGACCGAGGGCTCGATCGTCGACGCCGCGGCGGGGTTGCCGGCCGGGTCCATGGCTCTCGACGTCGGACCGCGCACCGTGGCGGCCTTCGCGGCCACCTTCGCCAGCGCCCGCACCATCCTCTGGAACGGCCCGCTCGGGTTGTTCGAGAAGGCGCCGTTCGCGGCGGGCACCTTCGGGATCGCCAAGGCCATCGTCGCCGCGACCGCGCGCGCCGAGTCGCCAGCGTTCTCGGTCATCGGCGGCGGGGACTCGGCCGCGGCCGTGCACGCCGCGGGCGAAGAGGTCGCCGCGGGCATCTCGCACATCTCGACGGGCGGCGGCGCCTCCCTCGAGCTCCTCGAGGGCAAGAAGCTCCCGGGCATCGAGGCGCTGCGCGGCGCGGCGGTGGGGCGCTGACATGAACCCTGCGCGCATCCCGCTGGTCGCCGGCAACTGGAAGATGCACCACGGGGGCGCCTCGGCGATCGAGCTCGCCGCCGAGCTCACCCGTCGCGCGGCGAAGATCGACGGGGTCGAGATCGTCCTCGCCCCGCCGTTCACCGCGCTCGCGGCGGTCGCCATGACCTGCGCCGAGATGGCGGAGATGGAGCACACGCTCCCGCTCCGCGTCGCCGCCCAGAACGTGCACGCCGAGGACAAGGGCGCCTTCACCGGCGAGATCTCGCCGCCGATGCTGCTCGAGGCGGGGTGCACCTGGGTCATCGTCGGGCACAGCGAGCGCCGCCAGCTGTTCGGCGAGACCGACGCGATGGTGGCCCAGAAGGCCAAGGCCGCGCTCGCCCATCGCCTGCACCCCATCGTCTGCATCGGCGAGACCCTCGCCGAGCGCGAGGCGGGGAGGGCGCTCGAGGTGGTCTTGGGGCAGCTCGCGGCGGTGACCGACGTGCTCGTCGCGGGCAAGGGGGCGGTCGTCGTCGCCTACGAGCCGGTGTGGGCCATCGGCACCGGCAAGACGGCCACCCCGGCCGACGCGCAGGAGATCCACGGGGCCATCCGTCGCGCCCTCACCGAGCGCGATCCGGTGCTCGCCGGCAAGACCCGCATCCTCTACGGCGGCAGCGTCAAACCCGACAACACGGCCGAGCTGCTCGCGCAGCCGGACATCGACGGCGCGCTCGTCGGCGGTGCCTCCCTTGATGCGGCGTCGTTCGAGGCCATATTGCGGGCGGCGCGTCAGCTCCTCGACCGTCCGGCTCGGACGGAGTAAGGGCCCGCTCCGCGGATCGGCCCTTCGTCACCTCCGCTTCGCCACGCCACGCCACGTCTCGGACCTTCGATGACCATCCTCGTCACCATCATCCACGTCTTCGTCTGCGTGTTCCTCATCCTCGTGATCCTGCTCCAGCAGGGCCGTGGAGGCGGCATGGGCGCGGCGTTCGGTGGCGCGAGCCAGCAGGTCTTCGGCGGGGCCGGCGCCGGCAACTTCCTCACCAAGCTCACCGAGGTCTGCGCCTTCACCTTCATGTTCACCTCGCTGCTCCTCGCCGGCCTCGCCTCCCAGCGCGGTCCGTCGAAGTACGAGGAGGCCGCCAAGGTGGTGTACGCGGGCCAGGTGGCCGTGCCCTCCGCCAGCGCGCCGCCGATCGTCCCGCCGATCGTCCCGCAGCCGGCCCCCCTCGAGATGCCGCTGCCCATCGCGCCCGGAACGTCGGCCCCTTCCAGCGGCGCCTCGAGCGAGCCGATCGTGCCCGCGCCGGGGGCATCCGCTGGGCCGTCCGCTGGGGTGCCTTCGGCAGCGCCGATCCTCCCGCTGATCCCGGCGCCGTCCGCGAGCCCCTGAGTCCCGCCGTTCTCTGACGGCGCCCCCCATGGTCGATCGGCCGGACGACCGATCGCGCCTCCTGCGCGACCTGCTGGTGGTCGCCCTGGGCGCCGCGGTGGCGCGTGTGGTCGGCGCCCTCGTGATCCGCGCGCTCGGCTTCTCGGTGGTCAGCGACGACGACTTCGCGCGCGTCGTGCTCGCGCAGAAGCAAGCGGCCACCCCTCACCTCGACCCGACGGGCACGAGCTGGCTGCCGCTGCCGTTCTGGGTGGTCGGCGCCGGGCTGCGCGTGTTCGGCGCGAGCCTCGCGGCGGCGCGCGCCCTCTCGTTCGTCGCCGGCCCTCTCTTCGGCGCCTTGCTCGGCGCGTTCGCCGTCGCCCTGGGGATGCGTCGCTCGCGCGCCCTCGCGGCCTCCGCCGCCGCCGCCGCGATGCCGTGGTCGATGCAGCTCGGTGTCGCCACCGTGCCCGAGGTGCCCGCCGCGATCTGCGCCGCCATGGGGTGCCTCGCGCTCGCGTCGTCGAACCCGCGGGCGCGGCTCCTCGGCGGGGCGGCGCTGCTCGTCTCGACGCTGAGCCGGTACGACGCGTGGGTCGTGGCGGTCGCCTTCGCGCTCCTCACCACACTCGACGCGCTGCGGGGACCGAGGGCCTCGCGGGTCGCCCTGCTCGCGGCCGCCGCGCTCGCGTTGCTCGGCCCGGTCGGGTGGACGCTCTACCAGTGGCGCGCGTTCGGTCAGCCGTTCCGCTACCTCGGCCTCGTGCGCAGCTACCGCCGCGCCCTCGGGCAGGGGCCGCCGCTGCGCGCCCGCCTGCTCGGATACCCGCTCGGGGTCGTGGAGGAGATGCGCGAGGTGCTGGGCGCGCTGCTCGTGGGCGGGGTGTCCACCCGGAGCGGCACGCGCGATCTCGCGTGGGGTCGCCCGCTCGCCCTCGCGGCCCTCCAGCTCGTCGTGCTCGTGGCCGGCGACGTGCGGGACGGGGCGCCGACGCACCATCCCGAGCGCGCGTTGCTGGGGCCCGCCCTCGTCGTGGTGTTCTTCGCCGCGGACGCGCTCGGCGGTGCGCTCGCGGTCGTCTCGCCGAAGCGGGCGCTCGGATTCGGTGCGGCGGCGGCGCTCGCCTATGCCGGCTGGGTCGGCGTGCGCCTGCACCGCTCGCTCCGCTGGTACGACGCGGCGCCCCGCGCCCGCGAGGTGGCCGCGGGCGCCGCCCTCGCGAACGCGGTGCCGGTGGGCACCAAGGTGCTGCTCGACACCCGGGACTTCCCCGGCGGCGGGCTCGACTACGGGTACTACGCGGTGCTCGCCGCGCTGGGTCGGCCGCTCGACGCCACGGTCGACCGCGACCAGGACCCTCGCAAGCCCCGGCGCGCCTCGGCGTTCGCCACCGAGGCCGCGCTCCGACTCCGCTGCGCGGAGACCGGCGCGCGGGCGGCCCTGGTGTGGGGAGACACACGGGCAGGCGTGGCCGTGTCCACGGGGGCGCGCGTGGTGGCCCGCGAGGGAGACGCGGAGGGCTGGGTGGTCGTCGCCTGGCCGTGACGGACCAGGAATGTCCGCCGGGGCGGAAGAAGCCCCCAAGACGCGTTGACGGCCATGGCCGCGCGGCTTAGCGGAATCAGATGGCTGAAGGGCTCAACCGCGTCATGTTGCTCGGAAACCTCGGTGCCGATCCCGAGCTCCGTTTTGGTCAGTCGGCAGAGCAGGCGGTGCTCAAGCTCCGGCTCGCCACCACCGAAAGCTACTTCGACAAGCGCACCAACGAGCGCAAGGAGCGAACCGACTGGCACAACGTCGTCGTGTTCGGCAAGCGAGGCGAGGCCCTGCAGAAGATCCTGTCCAAGGGGTCGACCATCTTCGTCGAGGGCCGCATCCAGACCGGCAGCTACGAGAAAGACGGTCAGAAGCACTACCGGACCGACATCGTGGCCAACAACATCATCCTCGCGGGGGGGCGCGGTGGCGGCGGCGCCCGCGACGACGCAGGGCCCCGCGGCGGCGGCGGCGGCGGTGGGTTCCGCAACGAGCGTCCCAGCTTCGAACGCGGGGGCGGGGGCGGCGGCGGTGGTGGGGGTGGGGGGCGTCAGGCTCCCCCGGCCGACGATTTCGGCGACGATTTCGGGGGCGGTGGCGGTGGGGGCACGGACGACGACATTCCGTTCTGAACGGTCGCCGCGCCCAGGTGCCTGCGGTCGAAGGTGGGGAGCGGCGTCGCGAGCGGCTCGGGCGCCGTGAATCAACCCCCAGACCGTCCCGTCGTTCTACAAAGAAGTGAGACAGCAACTGGAAAGGTCGCTCCGGCGAGGTTATCGATGAACACCATGAAGCGCATCGCGGTCGTCTCGGGCACGGCACTCCTCGGTCTCTCGGTCTTCGTCGTCGCGTGCGACAAGAGCGCGGGGGCCGCGGCTGGCGCGGTCGGGTCGCCGAACGGCGCCACTGGGTCGGTCGCGTCGGCCTCGGTCGACGCCACCAACTACAAGATCGAGCTCAAGCCGGAGGCTGCCTACACCGCGGGCAAGGAAGGCACCTTCCAGATCATCGTCAAGACCAAGGGCGAGTACCACGTCAACGACGAGTTCCCGAGCAAGTTCAAGGTGCTCGAATCGCCCAACGTCGTGTACGCCCAGGCCAAGATCGAGAAGATGAAGGACGCCTCGGCCTTCGCGCTCACCAAGTGCAGCAAGGAGTCCAAGGACTCCTGCACCATGGTGCTCACGGTGAAGTTCACGCCCAGCAAGGGTGCGACGAAGATCGGCGGAGAGCTCTCGTTCGGCGTCTGCAACAAGGACTCCTGCCTCATCGAGAAGAAGTCGCTCGACTCCGACATCAAGGTGAACTGAACCTTGCGCGTCCTCGGCCGCGTTGCCGTGGCGGGCGCCCTCGCCGGGGCGCTCGGGGCGTGGGTCGGCTGCAGCGGCGACGGCTTCGAGGTCGGCGCGGGCGCCGACACCGGAGCTGGGGGCGACGCTGGGGCCGACACCGCATCGACCGACACCGCATCGGCCGACACTGGACCGACCGACGGAGGCGTGGACACGGCCGGGTGCGATCCGAAGAAGGACGATCTCGTGGGGTGTGTCTGCGCGACCCCCGACGCGGTCCGCGACTGCTACCTCGGCGACCGCGGCGCCAAGAGCCCGTGCCGGGTCGGCGGCAAGCAGTCGTGCAAGGCCGGGCGCTGGTCCACCTGCGAAGGGGCCACGCCGCCGCTCTCCAAGGACCTCTGCTACGACGACACCGACAACGACTGCAACGGCATCGTGGACGACGGCTGCAAGGGCACCGACTCCTACGATCTGTGCAAGGACGTCGCCAGCGCCACCACCGACGCCATCCTCGTCGACCCGCCCACCCCCAAGGTCGGCTCGACCTTCAACCTGTTCATCCTCAGCAAGAGCTCCCTCGCCAACCCGCGGCTCGGGATCAACGGGAGCTACTGCGCGGGCGGCGCCGGCCTCGCGCCCGCCGTGCCGGGCAAGGGCTGCGGCGGCTGGAACGTGGTCCGGCAGACCCTCACCACGAGCGGCCCGCTGTCCACGCCCGGCACCTACTCCTTGATGGTCTACGTCGACAACCCGGGAACCCCCTGCACCGCGCCCTACTCGCGGACGATTGCGGGCTCGATCACCATCAAGTGACGGGGCGGCCCTCCTCCTCGCGCGGGCGACCTCACCGGAGCCGACAAAAGCACCGCGGGCGCCGGCTCTCTCGAGTGGCGCCCGCGTCCGTCGCTCAGGGGTTCAGCCCGCGACCGCGGCCCAGGCGCGCTGGTAGTCCTCGAAGGTGTCGACCTCCATCCAGCCCTTGAAGGTCTCGACGGCCTTGACCGGCACCTTGCCGTCGTCGATCACGGCCTGGAGCATGTCGGGCAGCGAGGCGGTCTTCGGGTCAGCGGCCTCGCCGAACTTCTTCCCGGCCTCGAGGGCGCGCTGGTAGGTCTCGACGAGCGCGCGGGCGCCCTTGTCGGTGACCATGACGATGCCGACGAACTCGGCGTGGGCCTCGGGCACCGCGATCTGCTGGCCGACGCGCTTGACGTCGGGGAGGTCGCCGCTGGCGGAGATGGCGCGGGCGCCCGTGTTGGCGGGGGCGTTGGCGAGCTGCACGAGGTCGAGCCGCGGGCGGGCCTCGATCTCGGCGCGCGCCTGCTCGAGGGTGCGGTCGACCAGGATGGCGATGTCGGCGTCGGCCGAGAGCAGCTTCTGGACGATGGCGGTGTCGAACAGGATGTCGCCGTAGAGCACGAGCGAGCGGCCCTCGCCGGTCTTGCTGTGGCCGACGATCTCCGCCGAGGCCTTGAGCAACGAGACGGCCTCGCCGGTGGTCTCGTACTCGGTGTTCTCGTAGTAGCGGACGTTGGGCAGGTTGATCTTGGCGGCCTGGAAGCCGCGCACGACCGCGATGTCCTTGACCGCGAGGGTGTTGAGCGCGCCGACCTGGCGCTCGAGGATCGACTTGCCCTTGAGGTCGAGCATCGCCTTCGGGATCTCGGCGCCGACGGGGCCGACGGCCTTGCCGCTGCCCGCCGCGAGGACGACCGCGTTCACGCGCTCGCCGCCGGCCGGGAGGAACGACTCCTCCTGGTGCTTCATGGTGTCGACGCCGACGAGGTCGTAGACCTCCTCGAGCGACACGATCCACGGGTCGGCCGCGGCCGCCTTGTGCTCCTTGGCGATGGCGCCGAGGGTGTCGCGCATGGCCTTGATGGACGAGCGCAGGGCGTGGTTCGCGTAGATGACGACCTTGAAGCCCGAGTCGTGGAGCTGCTCGGCGGTGATGCCCTTGTAGATGGTGGGCACGCAGACGAGCGGGGTCTTGGGGGCGAGCTCCTTCCACGCCTTGGCGAAGCCGAGCACCTCGTCCGGCGACTTGCTCTTGCTGTGGATGAGCACGAGGTCGGCGCCCGCGTCGGCGTACGCCTTGCCACGCTTGAGGGCCTCGTCCATGCCCCAGCCCGCGATGAGCGCCTCGGTGCGCGCGATGACCACGAAGGCCTCGTCGCGCTGCGCGTCCTTGGCCGCCTTGATCTTGCCGGCGAACTCCTCGGCCGACTCGAGCTCGCGCTTGACACCGGCGTAGAAGGAGCAGCGCTTCGGGAAGATGTTGTCCTCCATGCAGATCGCCGCGATGCCCGCGCGCTCGTAGGCCTGCACGGTGCGGATCACGTTGATGGCGTTGCCGAAGCCGTTGTCGCAGTCGGCGATCACCGGGATGCCGGTGACGCGGTCGATCGCCTCGGCGACGGCGACGTTCTCGCCCATGGTGAGGATGTTCGCGTCGGGGGTGGCGAACGAGGCGCTGATCTCGAAGCCGCTGGCCCAGATCGCGTCGAAGCCCGCGCGCTCGACGAGCACGCCGGAGAGGCCGTGGTGGGCGCCGGCGACGAGCAGGGGGCCGGGCTTGGCGAGGCGCTCGCGGAGGAGCTGGGCCTTGCTGACGTTGCGACGCGGCTGGGATGCGGACATGCGGACTACCTTCTGGCTGGAGTTCAGAGAACGTGCGACGTACCTCTCGGTAGAGGTACCGTCAACGCGAACGGCCCTACGCGCTGGATTGCTTTGTCGCGCCGGTTCACTTCTTGGCGTAGTCGTAGAAGCCGCGGCCGGTCTTGCGACCGAGCCAGCCGGCGGCGACGAGGTTGCGCAGGTTGGTGGCCGGCCGGTACTTGTCGTCGCCGAGCTCCTGGTGGAGCACCTCGGCGATCGCGAGGCAGGTGTCGAGGCCGATGAGATCGGCGAGCTCGAGCGGGCCCATCGGGTGGTTGAGCCCGAGCTTGGCGCCGGTGTCGAGATCCTGGGCGGTGCCGACGCCCTCCTGCAGGGCGAAGCAGGCCTCGTTGATGAGCGGGATGAGCACGCGGTTGACCAGGAAGCCGGGGGCGTCCTTGGAGACGATGGTGGTCTTGCCGAGCTTCTGCGCGAGGGCCGTGACGGTGGCGACGGTGGCGTCGCTCGACTGCACGCCGCGCACGATCTCGCAGAGCTTCATCAGCGGGACGGGGTTCATGAAGTGCATCCCGGCGACCAGCTCGGGGCGCTTGGTGGCGGCGGCGAGCTTGGTGATCGAGATCGAGCTCGTGTTGGTGGCGAGGATGGCGCCCGGCTTCATGGCGGCGTCGACCGCCGCGAGCAGCTGCACCTTGAGCTCGAACCGCTCGGTCGCCGCCTCGACCACCAGGTCGGCGTCGCCGAAGTCGGCCGGGCCGGCCACCGCGCGGAGGCGCGCGCCGATGCCCGCGCGCACGTCGGCGGGGAGCTTGCCCTTCTCGACCAGCTTGTCCAGGGACACGCCGAGCTTGGCGACGTTCTTCTCGGCGAGCTCGAGGCTCGCGTCCGAGACGAGCACCGAGAAGCCCGCCTGCGCGGCGACCTGCGCGATGCCGAGGCCCATCTGACCGGCGCCGACGACGCCGAAGGTGCGGATGTGGGAGAGGTCCATGGGCAGCCTGCTATGCCCGGCGCGGCGGGCTGGCAAACCCCGCCGGACGCTCGAATCTGGCTCGCCCGGGTCCAGGTCTTCGCGTATGCTGAATCCCGTTCGATTTCGCCTGGCGAGGGGACGAATATGCGGCTTGGATCCTTCTCACGAGGCCTGCGCGGCGCGGGTCTCGGTTCGGTGATTGCCTTCTCGGTGCTCGGGGCGTCCTGCGCCCAGGAGTTCGACACCAAGCAGCGCTCGGGAGCGCTCCTCTCGCTCGGCGACGACCTGTTCGCCGCGCTCTGCGATCGCATGGCGGCGGGGGCCGACCCGGCCGACCTCGAGGGTCGCAAGTCGCGCGCGGTCTGCCACGCCGATCCGGACGGCAAGTACGCCGACGACTACGCCGAGGAGGACAAGCCCATGCCGCCCAAGGTGGCGGTGATGGTCCGCTACCGGCCGCAGCTGATCAAGGCGTTCAACGCCACGTTCCCCGACGTCAAGAACCCGGACGGCTCCTCCTCGCACAAGGACCTCCAGGACCTGATGGTGGCGCTCGCGCCGCTCTACGACGACGACACGCTGCCCGAGTCCACGCGCACGCTGTCGGCGATCTTCCAGACCGTGTTCTACGACGGCAAGGCCGACGACGGCGTCGAGCCCGAGGTGAAGAAGGCCAAGGTCCAGCGCGGCGTGGAGCTGCGCGCGGCGCTCGCCCGCATCGGTGGCCGCAAGGGCTATCGCTCGCTGCCGGTGGCCCTCGGCGCGGCCCGCCCGCTGCTCGCCTACGACAAGCTCGACGCGCTCGCCGACGACACCATCCGCCTGCTCGGCGCCGGCGGCGCGGCGGAGCCCGACCTGCGCAAGGTGCTCGAGGTGGCCCAGCTCGAGCTCGCGACCGCCACGCTGCCCGCGGTCCGCAAGCCCATCACCGGCTACACCGATCGCTTCTCGGGGCTCGCCAACCAGAAGCCCAAGCTCACGAGCGAGATCATCCGCAACCTGCTCGTGGACGGTCCTCCCACGGGCTACGCGGCCACCTGGGCCGACGGCTACGCCGACACGGGCGCGGCCACCTTGCCGTTCGTGTTCCGCGACGGGCGCGGGTTCGCGAGCTTCGTGGGCGTCCCCGCGGGCACCGTGGACAAGGACGGCGACGGGCTGCCCGACGTCGACGACTTCGGTCGCTTCGTCGACGGCAGCAAGAAGCCGCTCACCTTCGCGAGCCCGTTCGCCTACCTCGAGGTCTCCGGGCTCAAGGGGGCCAAGGATCCGCGCGACACGCTCGGGCGGGCGCTGGTCTCGGCGGGCGGCGCGCCGCTCTACCGCTACGGCGACGCCTCGCGCACGATGCTCAACGCGCTCCTGCGCGACACCAAGACCCTCGCGGCGCCCGGCACGGGCCCCCTGCTCGACTTCCTCCACGCCGCGCGCGCGCAGTTCGGCGACCGCGCCGACGGCACCGCGAGCTGGGACGATCCGGACCACGCGGGCAAGAAGATCACGCTCCCCTACAAGAAGTTCGACATCGGCAACGCGCCGCTCGCCGACCTCGTCTACGCCTTCGGCCGGTTCCTCGCGCTGCCCAAGGTCGACGACTACCTCGAGCTCACCAAGCAGCTCACCCGCGACCACCCGGCCGAGACCGCGCGCCTCCTCGGCGCGGTCATGAAGCTGCGCGAGATCGCCAACAAGCCGGAGTACGCGAGCGTCGACCTCGACGACAAGGCCGCGCTGTGGGACGAGCTCGCCGCGGTCGCCGCCCAGATCGCCGCCGAGCCGGCGGTGCTCAAGGACGTGCTCGACGCGGTCGCCAACGACAACGTGCTCCTCCTGCCGAAGGGCATGTCGCTGTTCGCCGCCAACAAGGACGGCATCGACTACAACCCGGCGGCCGACACCTGCTGGGCCAAGGACAGCAAGCCCGACGCCAAGTGCCCGCAGCTCAACGACCCGTGGTTCAACACCACGGCGGGCGGCTCCAAGTCCGACCCCAAGACCAAGACCGACCTCGGCGCGGCCGACGGCGAGACCAACCGCAGCCTGTTCCAGCGGTTCCTCTCGCTGATGGCCGAGGCGTGGGGCGTCCGCGCGTGCAACCGCGAGGGCGGCACCATCAACACCAAGCTCGGCCCGATCAGCGTGAAGCTGCCGCTGTTCGGCACCTACGCCGAGTGCGAGGTGCTCAACGTCCCCGATCTCGCCGAGTTCTACCTGGGCTGCATCGCCGGCGGCAAAGACGAGATCTCCGGCAAGGACCGCTGCAAGCTGCCCGTGACCGACGGCCTGGTCAGCGCGCTCAACGCCATCATCGGCTCGGGCAACGTCGACAACCTGCTCGAGGGCTCCTCGGGCATCACGGGCCTCCGCCAGACCCCGACCATCGAGGCGCTCAACCGCCTCGTCATGTGGCGCAACCCGAACAAGTTCGTCAGCGACCTCACCGACCCGATGCCCACCAACGTGTGCCCGCTGGTCGGCAGCAAGGGCACCCGCAAGTGCGCCTCGGAGGCCGATCTCATCCGCGAGCGCCAGCGCGGCACGATCTTCATGGGCGAGGCGTTCGACGCCCTCAAGGGCCTGCAGCCCATCGCCCTGCCGTTCGTGAAGAAGCGCGCCGACGGCAAGGGGCGCGAGCGGTACTTCCTGCAGATCATGCAGATCCTCAACCGCTACTGGTCGCCCGGCGGCAACCCGGTGCGGTGTGCGGACGGCGGCACCCCCGCGAGCAACCCCAAGTACTGCTACAAGTCCAACGCGCGCGCTTACGAGGGCATCCTCAGCGAGGCATTCGGGAGCGACCTGCTCCCCGCGCTCAACGCGGTCAGCAAGACGGTCAAGACCATGACCGTCAACGGCAAGAACGCGCAGGACGTGCTCGTCTCGCTGGTCGGCGACCTGCTCGATCCGGCCAAGAACGTGGGCCTGACCGACCGCAAGGGCAGCGCCTCCACCACCTACAACGACGGCCGCAAGGTCGACCAGACCACGCCGTTCTACCTGTTCGCCAACGCCCTCAACGGCTTCGACGGCCGCTGGGGCGGGCCCACCGGCGAGAAGGACCACGCCACCTGGCGCGCGGCGCGCAGCAAGATCGTCGACGTGTTCCTCACCATCGACGCCCCCGGCGGCGACTTCACCAAGTCGGCGATGCGCAACAAGGCGGCCCAGACGGTCACCCCGATCCTGGTCGACCTGCTCGCCGACCGCCTGGCCGAGCACCGCGCCAAGGGCGACTTCGACGCCTGGACCAAGACGGGCCTCGTCAACTCGTTCACCGAGACCCTCTCCGGGCCCACCTTCGCGACGGCCATGGACCTGGTCGACAAGATCTACGCCGACGAGAAGGCCCGGGCCTCGATCCAGGATCTGCTGGTGTACCTCGCCGACCAGGCCTCGAAGAACGAGGCGTTGCCGAGCGTGCTCACCGCGTCGAACGACCTCTTGCAGGTGCTCGCCGACGACCAGAACCTCGTGCCGCTGTTCCACGCCTTCGCGGTGGCCGCGGCGCCCGACGGCGCGACCAAGCGCTCGCTCGACCTCCTGCAGCGGGTGTCCGCGCTCGAGAAGGGCGACTTCGGCGCGGCGCACGGCGGCCGGCGGGTGCTGTCCAAGATCCTCGCCAACGCCGTCACGCCGATGGCCAAGGGCGAGCCCGCGCCCATCGAGGTGTTCGTCGACGTGGTGGCCGAGATCCACCGCGCCGACCCGACCGTCGCCGCCGATCCGTTCGCCCCGCTCGACTACGGGAGCGTCGCCAAGAACGTCGACGAGTTCCTGAGCGACAAGACCCGCGGCCTCGAGCAGCTGTACACCATCGTCAAGAATCGCAACCTTCCATGAACCACTCTGCCCTCGGGCGTCGCCTGTCGTCGGCGGCGCTCGCCGCTTCGTTTGTCCTCGCCACCGTCTCGAGCGCCAGCGCCGCCGGCCTCTACTTCTCCGACCGCGGGGTGCGCCCGATCGGTCGCGGGGGAGCGTTCGTGGCGGGCGCCGACGACCTCGGGGCCATCTGGTACAACCCCGCCGGCATCGCCTTCGCGGGCAACGCGGTGCTCGCCGACGCGAGCTGGCTCCGGTACTCGACCACGTTCCAGCGGCGCACGCTCGTCAAGGACCCGGCCACCGGCGACGAGACCATCCAGGGCACCAACTACTACCCCGAGGTGAGCGGCACGACCCCGGTGCTGCCGCTGCCCACCCTCGCGGTCTCCAACAACCTCGGCGTCGAGAAGATGAACTTCGCGATCGGCGTGCTCGCGCCGTACGCCGCGCTCACCTCGTACCCCGAGACCGACCTCGAGTTCCGCGGCAAGAAGGTGCCGCCGCCGCAGCGCTACTCGCTGTTCACCCTCGACGGCTCTGCGCTCGCGGTGCTCGGCGTGTGGGCGAGCTACCAGCCGATCAAGGAGTTCACCATCGGCTTCGGCGTGCAGATGCTGACCGGCACGTTCGCCTCGCGCCTCGCGTTCTCCGCGTGTCCGCCCGAGAACCTGCTCTGCGCCGGCGAGGACCCGCAGTACGACGCCACCGCGCAGCTCACCGTGGGGCCGATCGTCGCGCCTTCGGCGAACGTGGGCGCCATCGCCATCGTCTCCGACCAGCCCGGCGCCGAGGTGCGCCTCGGGTTCTCGGCGCAGCTGCCGTTCTGGATCTCCGCGCGTGCCAAGAGCGAGATCCGGCTGCCGGGCGCGGAGATGTTCCGCAACGCGTACGTGGAGGGCAGCGAGGCCGAGGTGAAGTTCCGCCTGCCCGCCATCGTCCGCGGCGGCCTCGAGACCCGGCTCGGCGAAGGCAAGAAGACCCGCCTCGAGCTCTCGATCTTCTACGAGGGCTGGTCGATCCACGACCAGATCTCCATCACGCCGATCGGCTCCGGCATCCAGCTGCGCAACGTGGCCGGGCTCGCGGACCCCTACCAGGTGGGCGTGCTCGCCCAGGCCCGCGGGTTCCGCGACACGTTCAGCATCCACGGCGGCTTCGAGCGCGCGTTCTCGCTCGGGGGCTACCCGATGCAGATCCGCGGTGGCGCCTCGTTCGAGCGCAGCGCGGTGCCCGCCGAGTACCTCTCGGTGCTCACCGTGGACGTCGACAAGGTGCAGACGGCCATCGGCACCTCGATCTACGTCGGCGAGAAGCGGACCCTCCGGCTCGACGCCGTGCTCGCGTGGACCTTCGGTTTCGCGGTCGACGTCGATCCGCGCTCGGCGGCCATCACCAAGGTGAAGGCCATCCGCGCCAACGATCCGCCCGACGACCGTCAGGTGAAGATCAACGGCGGCCACTACACCGCGAGCGCGCAGGTGGTGGGCGTCGGGCTCAACTGGGCCTACTGACCGGGGCGCAGGGTCTGCTCGAGGAAGCCGGAGACGCCCTCGAGCACCCGCTCCGGGATGCCGTGTCCGCCGCCGAACGGCACCCAGGTGACCGGGAGGCCGGCCGCCGACAGCGTGTCCCGCAGCCCTTCGCTCGTGGCGAACGGCAGGAGCTCGTCGTCGCGCCCGTGGCTCATGAAGACCGGCAGGCCTCGGCGCGCCGGCAGCCGCGCGGCCCACTCGTCCGCCGCGAGGTGGGTGCCCGACATCAGCACGAGTCCGGCGAGCGCGCGGTCCGACCGCAGGGCCACGTCGAGCGCGAGCATCGCGCCCTGCGAGAACCCTCCGAGGACCAGCTGCCCGTCGGCCGGAGCGCCCTCCTTCGGGGCGAGGGTGCGCGCCACGTCGTCGAGCAGCCCGTCGACCAACTGGCGGGCCTCCGCGAGCCCGTCGGGAACCTCGCGGAGGTCCCGGCGACCGCCCGCGCGCAGGCGCGCCTCGAGGTCGATGAGCCACCACGCCCGTCCGCCGGCGAACGCGCGGCCGAGATCGAGGGGCGCCACGGGGAACACGAACCGCGTGCCCGCCTTCGCCCGCAGCACGCGGGCGAGGGGGACCAGGTCGTCGCCCGGCGCGCCGAACCCGTGCAGCAACACCACCACCGGGCCCTCTCCGTCCACGGGGCCCACGATCCGCGCATCGAGGTCTCCGAGCCGCATGCCTCCCGGTAGCTCACCCGTCCGCCCGCCGCGACAGAGCGCGACAGATCGACGCTGGGCGCGCGGGCATAGCCTGATCAGGTGTCGAGATGGCTCGTGCGCGCGGCGCTGGCTTCGGGGCTCCTGCTTCCGGGCGCCTGCACGCTCCTCGTCCCGGCGGAGCTCGACCAGTGCTCGACCGACGGCGACTGCACGAGCAAGGGGCCCGCTTGGGCCGGGTCCACGTGCCAGAAGGGCGCGTGCGTCGTCGGCGCGAAGTCGGACACCGGCGTGAGCGCCGACGTCTCGGACGCCGACGCGAGCGAGACCGTGCCGCCCGGCCCTTGGGGCTGCGTGGGCAGCATCACCTGGCCGCTCGACACCACCGGTGAGAAGCGCACCACCCGCAACCGCATCGTCGACGTGAGCGAGAAGCCGGTGAAGGGCGTCGTGTTCGTGGCGTGCGGCAAGCTCGATCCCGAGTGCACCAAGCCGATCACCGCGGAGGTGACCACCGACACCGACGGCATCTTCGCCCTCACGGTCCCGCGGGGCTTCGACGGCTACTTCAAGTTCACGGCCCCCGCGCCGCTGATGCCGGGGATCATCGTGAGCCCGCCGCTCTACGACGATCAGGACGCGGTCAAGGAGGGGGCGGAGCCGCTCCATGCGCTCTCCAAGACCGACATCGACGCGCTGCTGGCGCTGGTCGGCGGTGCGGTCGACGACACCGCCGGCCACCTGCTCAGCCAGAGCCTCGACTGCGAGGGGAAGCCCGCCGCCGGCGTGTCGCTGTCGCCATCGCTCAAGGGACCGAACACCAAGGGCTACTACTACGTGGGTGGCCTGCCCAACACCGACGCGCTCGCCACCGACGCCACCGGTCTCGGCGGGTTCGTCAACGTCCCGCCGGGCAACGTCACGCTCACCGGCCGCAACGCCCTCGGGCAGCTCTACGCCAAGCGCACGGTCGTCGTGAAGGCCAAGACGGTCACGTACCTGACGAACGCGCCGTCGCCGTAGGCAGCGGTGCCATGGCGCGGACCACGATGGCGTAGAGGTCGTCGCGCAGCCGCCAGCCGTTCGGGTGGCGGACGACGGGGGCCTCGCCGAGCAACGGCGAGAGGATGCGGCGGGTGCGCGCGATGGCGAGGTACACCGCGTTGCGGTGCCGGAGCGGGGCGTAGGTGCGGGCGTTCCAGACCCCCCGGAACAGCTCGTCGGCCTCCACCGCCCGCGCGCCGGCGCCGACCAGGTGCGCGAGGAGCGCGACGATGCGGGCCTGACCGCGCACGACCTTGTTGCGAGCGACGAGCTCGCCGCGATCGAGATCGACGACCAGGTCGGCGCGGGCCTGCCAGCGCTCGAGGTCGAGGGAGCCGACCAGCCGGGCCCCGGTCCCGTCGTCGACGCTGTACGCCGGCAGGCTCGCGAACCCGAGCAGATCGAGCAGCTGGCGGTCCCCGGCGTGCAGCTGATCGAGCGGACGGCGGTGCAGCGCGGCCTCGGCGAGGCGCTCGAGGATGGTGACGGTGGTGGAGGTGTCGAGCACACTCTCGAGCCGCCGCTCGTGCGCGGTGGGGTCGCGGGTGCGATCGGCGGCGAGGGCGAGCACGAGGTCGCAGCGCGCCGCGAGGTGCTGGTAGCCCCACTGGTCACACAGGCGCCTCGCGAGCGCGATCTCCTTCTCCGCGCGGTGGCGCGCGGCGGCGCTCGCCTCGGCGAACGACGCGATGCCGGCGAGGATACGGGCGCGGGCCTCGAGGTAGTGTCGCCCGTCGCGCGCGCAAGAGGAGGCCACGGCGAGGAGCGGGGCGATGGCGACCGCGCGGCCCGCGAGGACGGC